>JACCRE010000026.1 GCA_013813775.1 Planctomycetaceae bacterium | reverse complement strand
CGAGATCGAACTCGCCACGCTCCCAGGCCCGCTCGGCGAGCCGGTCAATCGCATCGTCGCCGACGGAGCTGGCGAAGGCTCGCTCGACGATCATCCGCAACGGACGCGGGTCGCCGGTCGCATCGGCCTCCGCGAGCCACGCGGCCGCTTGTGCATCGACGCCGCGGCGGTAGTGTGCGAGCCCACCGGGCGGAAGACGGGTCAGCAGAACGTCGCAGTACCGGCCGAGCGCCATCGAATGACGCGGTGACACTCGCATCAAGGCATCGGGCCTGTTCGCCGAAACCTCGCGCAACAGCGAGGTCGCGGCATCCCAGCTCTGCTGATTCGCATACTCGGTGAACGCCGCCAGCTTCTTGGCCGCGGTGTCGTCTGTCTCGACGACGAACGCCTCGCGCACGGTACGGTCGAACGGCTGTGCCAGTGCCGGCGACGTGAACGCAGTGACGGTCGCGGCAAACGCAAGAAATAAGCTGACGCGGGTGGATGCAGTCCCCCTCTCCCGCGGGAGAGGGGACAGGGGTGAGAGGATGCCCTGTCGCGTCACAGCGTTTTTTCTAAGGGGAGAACGAACGCAAGCAACGAAGTACGTCAACCCGCTCCCCTCACCCCCGACCCCTCTCCCCAGGGAGAGGGGGGCGAGGATTCGACCGGCCTTGCCCGCGAGCCTTGCCCGCGAGCGTCGCGCCGATGCATTTCGCAGTGGTGGACCGTGACTCGTCATCATCGCGATTTCGCCGCCGTCCCGAGCAGATACAAACCCACATAGACCTTTGGATCGACGAGTTTGCCGGCCGCCGTCTGCTCAGCCAGCCACTCGGCGGCTTTCCGCAGCGAGACTTCATGCACGGTGATGTTCTCGAAGCCTTCTCCGCCGCCTTCCGAGACCTTTTTCAGGCCCGTCGCACGGAAGAACGACACGACCTCGGTGGTCATGCCGACCGACAGCGGCCCGTCGAACATTCTTTCCCACTTGCGGGCCTCGTAGCCGGTTTCCTCGAGCAGTTCGCGGCGGGCGGCGAGTTCCACGTCTTCGCCGGCGTCTTCCGCGGAATCTCCCGCGAGTCCCGCCGGCACTTCGATGACGTTCGCCTTCAACGGGCGACGATACTGCTCGGTCAGGATGATCTTGCCTCGCGCGGCCGCCGCGACGGCGATCACGCCGCTCACCTTCATTCGTTCGGCCCATTCCCAGCCGTCGGCTGCGACCAGCCGGATGAACTTCCCCTCGCCGAGCACCTTCACGTCTTCCGGCATGCCGACCTCTTGATCTCTCTAACGCATACCCTTGCCGACTTGGAAGTCTCAGTTCTGTGTGTGCCACTGGCTCCGCCAGTGCGAACGTTGGGACGACGGCACTGGCAGAGCCAGTGGCACACTTTTCCGGCTGCCATGACGATCACGTCGCATTATCAACCCGGCAGGCTTGGACGAATTGTCGCGGGATGCTTTATCATATCCATGTTCACAGATGGAGGTCCCACCGCAACAAACACGAGGTGTCGCTGTGATGAATCGACGTGTCTTTCTTTCCGTCGTGGCCGTGCTCGCCGCCGCGCTGCCGGCGCTCGCCGCCGACGAGGCCGCTCAGAAACCTGACGCCAAGAAAGCGGACGGCAAGAAGCCCCGCATTCTGTACGTCACCGAAAGCAAAGGCTTCGTGCATGGTGCGGTCCGCCGGCAGGGACAGCAACTCGCCCCGTCGGAAATCGCAATGAAGCAGCTCGCTCAGCAGACCGGCGAGTTCACAATCGACATGACGCAGGACACCGCTTCGGACTTCACCAAAGAGAACCTGCAGAACTACGACGTCGTGATGTTCTACACGACGCTCGACCTGCCCATCGCGAAGGAAGATCGCGACTACTTCTTCAATGAGTGGCTCAAGCAGCCGGGGCACGGCTTCATCGGCATCCACTCGGCCACCGACACCTTCCACGACTATGAACCCTATTGGGACATGGTCGGCGGCACTTTTATAAGCCATCCCTGGAGTTGGCAATCGAAGGTCAACATCACCATTCACGACCCCGACCACCCCACGATGAAGCCCTTCGGCGGCAAAGAGGTCGAATGGATCGACGAGATCTACCAGTACACGCACTTGCCGAACGGCGAGCTCGATCCCAACAACCACTGGCAACCCGAAAAAGTGCATGTGCTGATGAGCCTCGACATGGCCAAGACCGAGCTCAAGAAGCCTTATCACGTGCCCGTCGCCTGGGTGAAGAACTACGGCGAGGGCCGCGTCTACTACAACAACCTCGGCCACAACAACGAGACCTGGACGAAGAAGCCGTTCCTCGACTCGATCCTCGCCGGCATCAAGTGGGTGACGGGCGAAGTCGAAGGCGACGCCACGCCGAACCCCGAAGTCTCGGCGAAGGAAGAAGAGAAGGCGAAAGCCGCCGCGGGGGGCTGATCGCGAACATCGGCGTGCCATTTCGAAGCGGAGGGGTTGCAACCCCTCCGCTTCATTTCACTTCCAGGCCGCCCCGAAGCCTCGCTCCCCTTTCTCGATCCGCCGTCGCCCGGTAGACTACGACCCTCGAAATCACGACAAATCATTTCCGGAACGATTCGATGACACCCGCCGAACGCGAAAACCTGATCAAGGTCAAAACCCAGCTTTCCGCAAAATACACGCAAAAGGCCAAGAATTCCGGCAGCAAAGCGAAGCGCGAGCAGTCGGAACTGAAGGCCCGCTCATACAGCCGTCAGGTCGTCGCCCTGCGCCGCGGAGAAGGTGCGTGATGTCCCCGGACATCGCCCTGAATCACTCTCAACGCGGGTGGACCTGCACGTTCACCCGCGTTTTCGTTATTGCGCTGTCGGTGACTTTCGTCGCGACTGCCGCCGCGCAAGAGCCGCCCAATCGACCGAATGTGATTCTGATCTTCGCCGACGATCTGGGGTATGGCGATCTGAGCTGTTATGGCCATCCGACGATCCGCACGCCGCATCTCGATCGCATGGCGGCCGAGGGCCTGCGGTTCACCCAGTTCTATTCCGCGGGCATCGTCTGCACCCCCAGCCGGGCCGCGTTGATGACGGGCCGACACGCGGTTCGCAGCGGACTGTCGGAAGAAAGTCCGCGCGTGCTCTTCCCCGATTCGGGCGGCGGACTGCCCGAATCGGAACTCACGATCGCCGAGCTTCTCAAGCAGGCGAACTACGACACCGCGTGCGTCGGCAAATGGCACCTGGGACATCTGCCGCAGTTCCTGCCGACGAATCAGGGCTTCGACCGTTACCTCGGTTTGCCCTACTCGAACGACATGGATCGGGTGCCGACCTCACCGAAGGGCCTCCAGGCGTTCCTCGACCCGAGGAGCGACTATTGGAACGTGCCGCTGATGCGCGACACGAAGATCGTCGAGCGTCCCGCCGACCAGACGACGCTCACGAAGCGCTATGCCGAAGAAGCCGTCGGTTTCATCAACGAACACAAGCTGGGGGACAAGCCGTTCCTCCTGTACCTCGCCCACACGATGCCGCACGTGCCATTGTTCCGCAGCCGCGAGTTCGAGAACGTCAGCCGCCGCGGCTTGTACGGCGACGTCGTTGAAGAGGTCGATTGGAGCGTCGGCCAGGTGCTCGACACGCTCCGCGAGACCGGCCTCGCCGAGAACACGCTCGTCTGGTTCACGAGCGACAACGGACCCTGGATCGTGAAGGGCTTGCAAGGCGGCAGCGCGGGCCTCCTCCGCGACGGCAAGGGTAGCACGTTTGAAGGCGGCGTCCGTGAGCCGGGCATCGCGTGGTGGCCGGGAACCGTCAAGCCCGGCGTGACCACCGAACTCGGCAGCACGCTCGACATCCTGCCCACGGCTTGCGCGATGGCCGGCGTCGAACTGCCGAAGGACCGCAAGTACGACGGCTACGACCTGTCATCGCTGCTCAAGAACGGCGAAGCCAGCCCGCGCCACGAGATGTTCTACTATCGCGGGCAAGACGTCTTCGCCGTGCGGCAAGGGCCTTGGAAGGCTCACTTCACCACGCAAATCGGCTACGGCGGCCAGCCGGAAAAGCACGACCCGCCGGTCCTCTACAATGTCGAACTCGATCCGTCAGAAACGACGAACATGGCGAAGGATCATCCCGACATCATCGCCCGGCTGACGGACTTGGCGGAGCAGCAGAAGAAGACCATCGAGAAGGTGCCGTCGCAACTCGCGATCAAACTGCCGGAGTGATGAGAACCACTAGGGCCGACCGCGGACATTAGGCGACGAGTCACGCAAGAGGAGTGACGGAGGCGCCGTCATTGAAACTCCCGTTGAGTTGAGGCCGAGGCGCCGGACCGGCGAGCAGCACGGCGGTCGGCAAATGCTTCGGGTCGGAATTGATGGCGTCCTCGGTTCGTTCTGGATTGTGCGTTCCGTCGCCCCTGCCGGGGCGGAGTCGGTGGCACGCGGGATGCGGACATCTTTGTGACGTCACCGCAACGCGATGGCCCCTCGCAAGGCGCGCTTCGGTCTCGCCATCGGCCGCTGACGGGCTGTTCGCTCGCTCGCTCGCGCCCTCGCGATCGCGTTTCCAAACATTTGCGGAATCCGGGCCGGAATGACGATTTCGCGCTTGGCGCGCCGCGTCTACCTGAGAGAGGCTCGAATTCTCTCGGTCGAGGGGGCGGCGGGAATTCTAGACCCTTCCGTCGCTCGCTCGATTGTCCGGAAAGGCGGACCGGGTTGGATTCGGTCCATGCCGAGGAAGTAGATGGCCAAACCCGCGGCCTGTGTCGGCAAGAGCGGCATCCCGCGGCGGCGATCGTCCATCCCTCGGGACGAAGAGACGGCTCTTCGGTTCGACCCCATGGGGTTGTCCGACCGGAGCGGCCCGCCTCCGCCATGTCCGGCCGAGAGCTGCCCGGAGACGCGTCGCCGGATTTTTTTCGGGGCCGGTTGAGGCCAGAGACGAGAGGCCGGAGGAGGAAACAGCAGGAACTCGGCGGTCGGAAGAAAAAACATTGACGACGAAGCGAGCCGCCGGCTCGGATGCCGGCGCTTGCTTGTCGCTTCACAGACTAAAGCGCCGCTCACCCTTCCCAATCACAGCACGCTCAAAAGCTCGACGTTGCGAACAATCTTGACCCAGGTCGGAGTGTCGCGGGATGACTTCTGGCCGCCTATGCGAGGACATAGTCCCATACCAGGCAGCCCTGTCATCAGAGGCTGATTGCTTGCCGCTCGCCGTCATGAAGCCGCCGCCTCCGGCGCAGGAGGTTCCAGCCTGAACCAGTAGAATTCGTGCGGGCCGAAGGTGAAGAAGTAGGGCAGTTCGCCGATCGCGGGGAATTGCGTTTCGCCCATGAGCTCGACGGGCGTGTAGCCCGCGAGTTCCGGCATCTCGATCTCGCAGGGTTGGACGCTGCGGGCGAGATTGCACGCGACGAGCAGGCGTTCCTCGCCGTAGGTTCGTAAAAACGCGAGCACCTTGCGGTTGCCGGTGCGCAGGAACGTCAGGTCGCCGCGGCTGAAGGCCGGGTAACGGCGTCGAGTCTGAATCATCCGCCGCATCCAGTGCAGCAGGCTGTTCTCGTTGCGAAGCTGCGATTCGACGTTGATCGTCTGGTATCCGTACACCGGGTCGGCGATCACGGGCGAGTAGAGCTGGTTGTAATCGGCGCGCGAGAAGCCGCCGTTGCGATCGAGGCTCCACTGCATCGGCGTGCGGACGCCGTTGCGATCGCCCAGAAAGATGTTGTCTCCCATGCCGATCTCGTCGCCGTAGTACAGGATCGGGCTGCCGGGCAGGCTGAAGAGCAACGCATGCAACAGCTCGGCCTGACGGCGCGACCCGTCGAGCAACGGTGCCAGACGACGACGGATGCCCACGTTGATCTTCATCCGCGGGTCTTTGGCGTACTCGGAATACATGTAGTCGCGCTCTTCGTCGGTGACCATCTCGAGCGTGAGCTCGTCGTGGTTCCGCAGGAAGATCGCCCACTGGGCGAACGCAGGCGTTTCCGGCGTGT
The DNA here is from genome assembly GCA_013813775.1 of Planctomycetaceae bacterium. Classification (GTDB taxonomy): domain Bacteria; phylum Planctomycetota; class Planctomycetia; order Planctomycetales; family Planctomycetaceae; genus JACCRE01. The sequence goes on along the minus strand of JACCRE010000026.1, from coordinate 1,474 downwards.
GACGGCCGAGGATCTCGCGAATCGGGGCGTTGTCTTCCCTCCGCAACGCCATGAACAGCCGCGGCATCACGGGGAAGTGGAAGCACATGTGGAATTCGGGCTTCTCGTCGGTGCCGAAGTACTGCACCACGTCTTCCGGCCACTGGTTCGCCTCGGCGAGCAGCAGCTTGCCGGGAAATTCCGCATCGACGAGCGCTCGCAACTCACGCAGGTACTCGTGCGATTCCGGCAGGTTCTCGCAGTTGGTGCCTTCACGTTCGATGAGGTACGGCACGGCGTCCACGCGAAAGCCGTCGAGCCCCAACCCCAGCCAGAAGCGGAAGACGTTCTTCATCTCCTTCCGCACGGCCGGATTATCGTAGTTGAGATCGGGCTGCTGCGAGAAGAAGCGATGCCAGTAGTAACGCTCGGCGACGGGGTCCCACGTCCAGTTCGACTTCTCGGTGTCGACGAAGATGATGCGGGCGTCGGGATACTCGGCCCCGGTGTCGCTCCACACGAAGTAGTCGTGATAGGGATTGTCGCGGCCCTTGCGAGCCTCCTGGAACCAGTGGTGCTGATCGCTGATGTGATTGACGACCATGTCGGCGATCACGCGAATGCCGCGGGCATGCGCCTCTTCGAGAAACATCTTCAGGTCGTCGAGCGTGCCGTAGTCGGGATGCACGTCGTAGAAGTCGGCGATGTCGTAGCCGTCGTCCTTGAGAGGCGACGGATAGAACGGCAGCAGCCACAGGCAATCGACGCCCAGGTTCTTCAGGTAATCGAGCCGCGTGACCAGCCCGCGAAAGTCCCCCTTGCCGTCGCCCGTGCCGTCTTGAAACGCGCGGACGTGCAGCTCGTAGAAAACCGCGTCTTTATACCAGTCGGTGGCCATGCCGATGCGATGCTCGTGAAGTTATGGAAGAGAGAGCGCGACTCGAAGCCCGCCGGCTGCGCCCCGGCGGGACCGTGTCTCGCATCATGGATCTTGAACGCCCGATGTCGGTCCCGTGGTTGTTACCCGGAACCTCATGCCATGTCGACCGCGACCTCCCCGATGTCCTCCCCCGGAATCCCCTGTACGAGCTCGATTCCGTCTGGACGCATCGCGCGCCAAGGATCGCGCCCTCATGAAAATCTTTCCGCTGGCCGATAGAAGCGGAAGAGATTGCGCGGTCGTTGGATCTTCGCGCGCGGCGAGGCCTCTCGCGCTTTGTCACGGCTCAATATAGGGTGCCACTGGCTCCGCCAGTGCCGAGTTCGGATGACGGTTCCGAGAAGCACCGGCAAAGCCAGTGGCACCCAATCCGAACTTTCACCTGTGACAGAGCACTCGCTGATGCTTCGCAGTCCTTCGACCTTTAGTGCGTCCCACCCTTACGTGTAGCGGTAGCCGCAGTGCCGGAGGTAGCTGCGGCATTCGTGTTCGGGGAACAGGTCGAGCACGCGGCCGCAGAGTTCCCACAGCGTCTCGGTCGTGCGGGCGGCGGCG
>JACCRE010000005.1 GCA_013813775.1 Planctomycetaceae bacterium | reverse complement strand
GTGTCGCATCGTCGGCAGCGTAGGAGACGCGGAAGTGCGTGTCCTGCTCGCTGAAGACGCTCCCGGGGATCACGAGCAAGTTTTCTTTGAGTGCCGCTTCGACGAATTGCGTTCCCGTTCCACGCGGCGATTTGATGAACAGATAGAAGGCTCCGTTCGCGCCGCGGACGTCGTAGAGATCCTTCAAGTTCTCGACCATGAAGCCCCGCTTGCGGCGGTAGTCGTCGACGAAGCCGTCGACCGCCACGTCGAGGGCCGCGAGGGCCGCCCATTGCACAGGGTGCGGCGAGCACACGAACGTGTATTGCTGTAGTTTGATCATCTGCTCGACGAGGTGCTTCGGCCCATGCGCCCAGCCGCAGCGATGCCCCGTCATCGACCAGGTCTTGCTGAACCCGTCGATCACGAGCGTCTCGGGGTTCCATTTCGCGGGGCTGGCGAAGTCGCCGTCGTAAGAGAAGGCCCGGTAGATTTCGTCGCTGATGAGCGCGACGTCTTTCTCGGCGGCGATGTCCGCGAGGCCCTTCAAGGTCGCTGCCGACAGCACCGCACCGGTTGGGTTCGCGGGACTGTTGCACAGGATCGCCTTCGTGCGCGGCGTGATCGCGTCGCGAACCTTGTCGAGGTCGATGTCGAAATCGGGATAGGTGTCGATGATCTTCGCGACGCCGCCGCACAGCGTGACGAGGTGCTTGTACATCACGAAGTAGGGGTCGAACACGATCACTTCGTCGCCCGGATCGACGACCGCGGCGAGCGACAGCATCAATCCGCCGCTGGTGCCGCTGGTGACGAAGACTTTGCGGTCGCCGTGTCCGTATTCGGCGTCGATATCGCCTTGCAAGCGGTCGAGCAGCGGCGCGATGCCCTGTGACGGGCTGTAGGCGTTGCGTCCTTCACGCACGGCGCGGTACAGGGCGTCTTTGATCGGCTCGGGCGTGTCGTAATGCGGCTGACCGATGCTCAGGTTGATCGGGTTCTTCAGCGACGCCGCGAGGTCGAAGACCTTCCGAATGCCCGAGGCGTTGATGCCGTGGGCGCGTTGCGAGATCCAGCGGTCGCTCATGAGGATTCAGGATGTAGGATTCAGGACACGGCTACTTCGCGAAGCGGCTGACATGCTCGAAGGCACTCTATCCTAAATCCTGTCTCCTGAATCCTACACCGCTCGCCGCTGTCGCCATTGATCCACCGCCACCGCCACCACGATGATCAGGCCGAGAGCGATGTCCTGAATGGGGTTGTCGAGGCCGAGCTGGGTGCAGCCGCTGCGGATGACGGCCATCGTCGCGGCTCCCGCGAGTGTTCCGGCCACGCTGGCCCGGCCGCCGGCGAGGCTGCCGCCGCCGATGATCACCGCGGCGATCACGTCGAGCTCTTTGCCGGTGCCTTGCGTCGGGTCGCCGATCGACAACTGTGAGAAGAGACACAGCCCCGCAGCACCGAAAAATATCCCGCCGAGGACATAGACCGCGATCTTGATGCGGTCCACGGGCAGGCCCGAGAGCCTCGCCGCCGCTTCGTTGGATCCGACCGCCGTCACGTGCCGGCCGAAGACCGTCTTCGTCAGCACGAACGCCAGCACCGCCGACATCGCGACCGCCACCCAGGCTCCCATCGGCAGTCCGAGGATCGCTCGAGACTCGCTTGCGCTCAGCAGGTTCTGCAGCCAGTCGGGCACGTATTCGCGGTTCACGTGAATCGTTTTGTTATCGGCGATTTTCTTAGCGATGCCGAGCCACACCATCATCGTGCCCAGCGTCACGATAAAGGGGACGATGCGCCCTTTGGCGATGATGAGACCGTTCGCGAATCCGCACAACCCGCCGGCGCCGATCGCGGCGGCGAGCGCCAAGGCGAGCGGCCACTTGTGTTCGAGCAACGACGCGAGCACGACCGAGGCGAGCGCGAGTCCCGTTCCCGCCGACAGGTCGATGCCGCCCGCGAGAATGATCACCGTCATTCCCAACCCGGCGATGGCGACGACCGTCGTCGAGGCGGCGATCTGACGGACGTTATACGCCGAAGTGAACCCGCCGCCGCGCTCCTGCATCTGGTCGGCGACCGCGAAGCCGCCCGCGACGATCGCGAGCGCGAGAAACGGCCCGAGCAGTGAAACGACAGAGGCCAGGCGAAGCGAGTTCATGATGGTTGTAAGAACAGAGCCGCGCCCGTGAGGAAGCGGTTAGAGCGTTGACATCGCCCCCTGACGATCGCGGCTCTGAGGATTATTCACTCCTCGAACCGCTGTGGGTTCAGCAGCTTCTGGATCTCGGGCGTGTCCATGTTCTCCGCCGTCGCGACGTGTTCGCCGGTCTGGACGCGCTTCTCGACCTTTCCGCCGGAAAGCTGGGCGTGCATCGCCTTGACGGCCTCGTAGCCCATCGTCACCGGGTCTTGCAACACGATGCCGTGCACGGTCCCCTCCTTGAGGCCTTTGATGAGCGTGGGGCTGGGATCGAAGGCGATGAACTTGACCTTGCCGGCGAGATCCGTCTGACGGAGCGCACCCAGCGTGCCGTCGGCGTTCGGTTCGCAGACGGCGAAGATGCCGTCGACTTCGTTGCGATGCTTCTGCAAAAGTTGCCGAGCTTTGCTAAGCGCCATGTCGGGAGTCGTTCCCGCGTACTCGTTCGAGACGAGCACGTTGACGTTCGGGTGGTTCTCTTTGAGTTCGGTCAAAAAGCCTTCCTCTCGCTGTTCGGTGCTCTCGCTGCCCACTTTGTAGCGCAGCAGGATCACGTCGCCTTCACCACCCATCGCATCGGCGAGACTTTGCGCGGCGAGTCGGCCGCCCTTGAAGTTGTCGGTGGCGACGTAGCTCACGATCTGCGATTCGTCTCCGAGAGCGCTGTCGAAGATCACGACGGGGATGTCGCTTTCAATGGCCTCCGTCACGGGGCGGATCAAGGCCTGCGAGTCGAGCGGAGCGAGGCAGATGCCGTCGGCACGCTGGGCGATGAAGTCCTGCACGACCTGGATCTGCCCCGTCGTCTCGTCTTCGCGCAATGGTCCCTTCCACAGGATCTCGGTGTCGCCGAACTCCATCGCGGCGTTCACCGCCCCGGCATGCACGCTCTTCCAGAACTCGTGGGTCGTGCCCTTGGGAATGACGGCGATCCGGTGCTTGATCTTGTCGCCGCCCGTCGGATTGCTCGATGAGGTCGACGTCGAGCGGTTGCATCCGGCGACGAAAAAGACCGCAGGAAGGACGAGAGTGAGGAAAACTCGGCGCTGCATGAGTGGTTCCAGATCACGAGCGGACGACCAGCCGTCGGGCCGGACGTTGACTTCCCGCCCCGACCCTGAGATGACACACGCCATCGTATCGCAATCTTTGACCGAATCGAAAGCCACGGCGTGACGCTGTGAAACGGGTAGGTCAGGTTCTCACCTGACGAACGGAGGCCGGGAGACGCCCTCGTCAGGCGGGAGTCTGACCTACCTGCTCGACCGGATTGAAGCCATAACGGGCCGGTTGAGTCACTGTCACGGGAAGAGACTCGTGGAAGATGACCCCGACCGACGCAAGCTCCCCTCTCCCTGGGGAGAGGGGTCGGGGGTGAGGGGAGCGGGTTGGCGTTCCACGTTGCCTGCGTCCGTTCGCGATGCCATCGTTCAGGTCGGAAAACACAGGATTCGCGCGGCAGGGCAACCGCTCACCCCTGCCCCTCTCCCGAGGGAGAAGGGTTTCGCGAGATCGAACTTTAGATAAACCGCCATGACCACGACATCGGAAGTTGCCAACGACGCGATTGCTCCTCCGACCGCCCCCAACGACAGCCTGCGCGTCCTGTCGAAGGACATGTCGTTTCTCGGCATGACGGCGACGCAGTTTCTGGGGGCCTTCAACGACAATCTTTTCAAGCAGATGGTGCTGTTGTTGTGCATCGACAACGTGCTGCGCGGCGGAAGCGACTGGCAGGGAGCCGCACAGGGGATCTTCGCGATTCCGTTCGTGCTGTTTTCGGGGTTCGCCGGCTGGCTCTCGGATCGCACGTCGAAGCGGAAGCTCGTCGTCCTCTGCAAAATCGCCGAGATCGCGATCATGGCGGCCGGCATGGCGGCGTTCTTCGTGGGAGGGCTGCGTCCGCAGGGATTGCTCATCTATCTCTTCATCGTGCTCGCCTTCATGAGCGTGCAGAGCGCGTTCTTCGGACCGGCGAAGTACGGCATTCTGCCGGAGCTGTTCCGTGAGCGCGATCTGCCGACCGCGAACGGACTGATCCAGATGACGACGTTCCTCGCCATCATCTTCGGCACCGCGATCGCCGGATTCGCCAAGGATCAATTCGGCGGACAACTCTGGGCGGTCAGTGCGATGTGCGTCGGCGTCGCGATCGCCGGCACGGCGACGAGCTTCGCGATTCGCAAGACTCCGATCGCGCAGCCGGGACTGAAGCTTAAGCCGAGCTCGCTCGCGATCGATTCGTCGCTGTGGGACGTGCTGTTGCGGGATCGAAAGCTGCTCGGCGTGCTGGCGGTTTCATCGCTCTTTTGGCTCGTCGCCGGGCTGGTGCCTGTGACGGTGAATGCGTTCGGCAAGAGCCAGTTGCAACTCACCGACACCCGCACGAGCCTGATGGCGGCCTGCATGGGCATCGGCATCGCCATCGGCTGCGTGCTCGCAGGCAAGCTCTCGAAGGGACGGATGCGGTTCGGTCTCGTGACGGCCGGCGCGTGGGGCTTGATCGTCGGTTTTCTGCTCGCGGCGGCGATCGGCTGGTTCGGCACCGCCGACGTACCGCCCGAAATCGCCGCAGCTCAAAAAGCGAATCCGCTCACGGCCCCCGCAGCGGCTCCCGACAACCCGGCCCAATGGCCCGCTTACCTCGTGATGATCGGGTTGGGCCTGTGCGCCGGTCTCTTCGCGGTGCCGTTGCAGGTTTACCTGCAACATCGTCCGCCGCGCGAGTTCAAAGGCCGCATGATCGGCGCGATGAATCTCGTGAACTGGATCGGCATCGTGATCTCCGCGGGGCTGTACGCCGTGCTGTCGGTGATGTTCCGCGACGGCCGCCACTACTCGTGGATCTTCGCCGTCGCCGCGGTGCTGCTGCTGCCGGTGGCGCTGTTTTATCGCCCGCAAGACGAGGCGTTGGACGCGCGAACGCGGGATGAGCCATCGCCGCCAGGCTCGTAGGGTGGGCCTCGGCCCACCCTGCGGCGGGAGAGTCATGCGGCACGCCCGCGAAAATGCCGCCACAGATCGATCACCAGCACCATCACGGTGATCGGCAGCGCGAACACGAGCACCGCGTATTTCAGCGTGCGGAGACTGGGGTGTCCGTAGGCCGAGAAGATCAGCCACGTGGTATAGATCACGTCGTAACCGAGCAAAATTCCGCCTTCCAGGCGGCTGATCGTGCGGCCCGTCAGAAAGATCGGCAGGCAGCCCACCGCCGCGGCGATCATCACGGGGATGTCGAACCGTAATGCGGTTTCGGAGACGGCGAGTCCTCCCGAATCGTTGAGGCCGCTCATCAGCCCCGCCGTGCCCAGCACGCCGAGGATGTTGAACAGATTGCTGCCGATCACGTTGCCGACGGCGATGTCGCGTTCGCCTTTCATCGCCGCCACGACGCTCGTCGCCACCTCCGGCAAGCTCGTTCCGGCGGCGACGACCGTCAGCCCGATCACGAGTTCCGTCAGCCCGGCCATCCGCGCGATTTCACTGGCTCCGTCGACGAACCATTTCGAGCCCAGCACGAGCATCGCCAGGCCCGCCAGCACGAAGCCGACGTTCGCGAGCATCTGACGCTTCCCGGACCCGCTGGCGGGCAACTCGGGCGGACCGAATTCGCTGGCGAACTCCTGTTGAACGGGCCGGCTCTCTTTGCGGCTCGCGTAGACCGACCATGTCGTGTAGGCGATCAGCCCCGCGAACAGAATCCCGCCGTCGAGCACGCCGATGCGTCCGTCGAAGCCGAGCACCCACGTCAGCAGCGAGACTCCGATCATCAGCGGCACGTCGAACCGCAAGAGCTGCGCGTGGACGCTCAGCGGAATGATCAGGGCCGACAGGCCCAGGATGAACAGCACGTTGAAGATGTTGCTGCCGACGACGTTGCCGAGCGCGATGTCGGTCTTGCCCTGAAACGCCGTGACCGCGCTCACGGTCAGTTCGGGCGTGCTCGTGCCGTAGGCGACGACGGTCAGCCCGATCACGAGCGGCGAAATCCGCGCGATCGCGGCGAGCTTCGCCGCGCCTCGGACCAGCAATTCGGCCCCGACGGTCAACACCGCGAGGCCGCCAATCAGCAGCAGGGCGATGGTCATAGCGGCGGCATTGTCCGTCGCCGCGGCGAAAAGGGAAGCGTCGCCCCGGTGACGACTTGCAGAGCCGCGCCCGTCAGGAAGCGCTTCACGGCGACGACCGGCTCAAACGCTTCCTGACGGGAGCGGCTCTGATTCACACGATCAAGCGAACAGCGCCGCTTCAATCGTCAAACCGGGGCCGAAGCCCAGCGCGACGCAGGGCCGGGGAGCGTTTTGGCGTTGTAAGCGCTCGAGCAGAAACAGCACCGTGGGCGACGACATGTTGCCGCAGTCGCGCAGCACGTCGCGCGAGACCGCCAGCGCTTCGGGCGACAATGACAACGCCTCGGCCGTCGCACTCAGAATGCGCGGGCCGCCTGGGTGAACCGCCCAGCTTCCGATTCTGTCGAGCGACGTGCCGTTCGCGGCCAGCCACGATTCGAGCCAGGGACGCAGGGTCCGCTGGATGAGGTCGGGCACCTTGGGCGACAGCGTCATCTCAAAGCCATGATCGCCGATGTGCCAGCTCATCGCGTCGGTCGTGTTCGGCACGACGAGCGAGCCGGAGGCGACGACCGACCACGAGGGCATCTCGCCGTGGGGAGCGAGAGAGCTCTTCGAAGAACTCGGCGGGCCGACACCGGCCGCTCGCGTTGCGGTGCCGATCACGGCGGCGGCTCCGTCGGCGAACAGGGCGTTGGAGACGATGCGATCCGGCTCCCAGCCGTACTGTTGGTGGAGGCTGCACAGTTCCAATGCCGCGACCAGCACCACGGCGTGTGGATTCGCTTCACAGAAGGCGTTCGCAAGCCGCAGTCCGTTGAGCGCACCGTGGCAGCCCATGAAACCGACGTGCGTGCGGGCGACGTCGCGCGGCAGGTGCAACCGATCGATGAGTCCGATGTCCCATCCCGGCGCGCCGAAGCCGCTGCACGAGACCGTGACCAGATGCGTCACGCGGCTGACGGCGATGCCGGAGCGTTCGATGGCCGATGCCGCCGCCCGTTCCGCGAGGGGCAGTGCCTCGATGACGTAGCGAGACATCCGCTCGCCCGTCGTGGGCCCGAAATCTTCGCCGTCACCGCGCGGAGCGAAGAAGGACTGGCGATCCTCGAGCGTGCCGTCGCTCGCTTCGAGCAGCACGCTGTGCCGACGGCCGACGCCCGATCGCCGGTAGAGCACCGGCAGCAAGCGCCGCTGCTCGTCGCTCTCACAGTTCAATGGTTCGACGATCGCCGCGGCTTCGGCTTGATCGATCGAGTGCTCCGGAAGAGCGGTGCCGAGGCCGGCGATCAGGAACGGCATTGAAATACGAACGAAGAAGACTCGGTCGGGTCCGCGGTGCAGATCGAATTATCGCGACGGCCGGCGGAAAGTCACCGTCGTGCCGGGAACGAGCCCCGTCAGAGCCGCGCCCGTCAGGAAGCGGTTTCGACGCGATGACGCAAGCGATCGCGTTCACGGGCGCGGCTCTGTTGCATCGTCGTCGCGCCCGCTACGACGCCGCCAGATGTCGCAGCACCGGCGCAGCAGCCGCGGGGAAGGGTCGCAGCACGCCGATCGCGGCGGTGACTAACAGTGGCGACCGCAGTCCGCGTGCGAGAAAGCGACATACGCGCTGTCGTCGCCCGATCGAGCGGCGATAGTGCGATGTCCACGTATCGATTAATGCCGGAGACCACTCCCGCGAGGCTGCGGACGCGATCGGTGCGAGAGCCGTCGCGGCGGCGATCGCCCAGCCCATGCCTTCGCCGGTGAACGGTTCGACGTAGCCCGCCGCGTCGCCGACGAGAAACAGGCGATCCGCGGAGACGGACGCCGGCTGCCTCGTCAGTGGTGGCGTACCCGTCCAATCGAGTTCCGCGAGACCCTCGTTCGGAAAGCCCGCCTGTCGCACGATCTTCGCCGCGGCGGCACCGAGGCTGCCTTCGGCGGAGACGAAGCGGGCATCGAGAGCGGCGGCGATGTTGAGTGCGCCGTCCTCCGTGCGCGTGAGTCCCACGTACCCGGCCCTGTGGGTCGCCATGAAGATCGTGCCGGGAGTGTAGAAGTCGGATGCCGACGGCATTTCGGCCCCGGCGCCGACGTGGGCGAGTTTCGTCGGCCTCGAACGTAACTCCGGATCATGCCGAAACGCTGTCCCAGCGAGTCCCGCGGCGAACACGACGACGTGGGCGTGCAGTTTTCGTTCGGCGGACGCGGCATCGCGATGCGTCGCGTGCAATGTCACGACGCGGGCGGTCTGTTCTGAAGGACCGACCTCCGCCGTGACACCGTCTTCGAAGCTGGCACCCACGTTCATCGCTTCGGCGACGAGCGCGGCATCGAACTCCGTGCGCGAGAGGACGCAGCCGCCTCGTAACGGCACACTGGCCGATCGTCCGCGCGAGGCGAGGCGGAAGGACGATAGCGGAACGGCATCGCGCAGCACATCGCCCAGCCCGATCGCTCGCAATGCCCCGACGGCGGCTTCACTCAGGCACGCTCCGCACACTTTCCGCCGCGGGAAGCGCTTCCGTTCCACGAGACGCACCGAAAGGCCCGACCGCGCGAGCAGCAACGCCGAAATCGCCCCGGCGGGGCCGGCACCGATGACGACGACGTCGCAGGAGGCGTGTTCAGCAGGATGTAAGGGGCGGCGGATGGCCGGGGCGCGGGTCTTACATTCCTCGTCGAGGGCGGTTTCGAATTCCGGGGCCAAGAGTGAACTTTCCGACGGTTCCCTGGCCCCGGAGTCGTGACTGCCAGGGCCACTCGGTCCGGTGAGAACGCCCCGGCCACCCTTTGCTTCGTCGGCGATTGACCTCGCGCTCATGCCGGCGGACCGATCGTCAGCAGGAAGCGTTGGGGCCAGACGGGGCGGATCGAAGTGCGTCCGCCAAGCCCGGCTTCGTCGGCGAGGTTTGATGCTTCTTCCAACGAGAAGGCCGATCGCACCGACAGCGGGCCGTCGATGTGCACGACGCGCGATCGGCTCAACACGCGCGTTCCGAAGCATGCGAGCGCGTAACCGAACGTCGTCCGCCGCAGGTCGCTGATCACGCCCAAGGTGCCGGCTGCGTCGCCGATCGCTCGCAGCAGCCTCACGACATCGGCCTCCGCGAGATGATGCAGGAACAGCGAGCAGGTCACAAAGTCGTAACCGCCCGGCAGCCCGTCGCGAATCGCATCTCGCACGAAGAAGTCGGCGGCCGCGCCAGACTGCCTCGCGCGCTCATTCGCATGCACAACCGCAGTGTCGCTCATGTCGCAACCCGCCACACTCAAGATGAGGCGTTCAGTGGCGGCATATCCTGCGAGTGCCAGCGGCACGTCGCCGGAACCGCAGGCGACGTCGAGCAGCCGCCAGCGACGCGACGATTGCCGCTTCATCTCGGCGACGATCGGCCGCCAGATCGATCTCGCGGAAAAGCTGAGCCGATTGACGCGGGCCAGACCTCGTAACGCCGCTCGATGCGCGTCTTCCGCCAGACCCGGCTGATCCATCAACTCCGGCTGACGATCGCGAGCCGAGAGGTCGGGCGAGAGGAAGAACATGTGCCGGACGCTGACAGGTGATTGGCTCGTGGCGCGTTCGATCGATAAGGTTCGGCGGCGAGGAAGGGCAAAGGCTCGTCCTCACGTCGCTCCTGCGACGACGAAGACGAAAAACCGCCAAGACGCCAAGACCGCCAAGGATTTGCGAAGGGCAGCTTTCGGAACATGTCGGATTGGCGATCGTGATGCTTCACGCTCCACCCTCTTCTATCCCGGCGAAGATAGAATCGAGCCTGTGCGAAGCCCTTGGCGACCTTGGCGTCTTTGCGGTTTAAATTCTTACCCAGAAGCCCGCGTCTGACTCCAACTTGCCGTTCTTTCGTTCTCGCAGACTCACACCACGCATTGCCGCGCCGCTGCCGTCAGGCCGGCCAGCGGGTCGCCTTTCGGGATGAACTCGTGGGCGAAGAAGCCGTCGAAGCCGGTGTCGGCGATGGCCTTCGCGATCGGCGGGTAGAACAGTTCCTGCGTCTCGTCGAGTTCGTTGCGACCTGGGTTGCCGGCCGTGTGGTAATGGCCGAAGTACTCGTGATCGCGCTGGATGGTGCGGATGATGTCACCTTCCATGATCTGCATGTGGTAGATGTCGTAGAGCAGTTTGAAGTTGTCGGAGCCGACTTCTTTGCAAAGCTCGACGCCCCAGTCGGAGCGGTCGCACATGTAGTCGGCGTGGTTGACCCGGCTGTTGAGCAGCTCCATGTTGAGGATCACGTTCGCCTTTTCGGCGACGGGCGTGATCTTCCTGAGCGCCTCGGCGCAGTTCTTCAGGCCGGTCTTGCGGTCGATGCCGCGGGCGTTGCCCGAGAAGCAGATGACGTTCCGCCAGCCTTCCTTGGAAGTCGCTTCGATGGCTTGGTTGATCTTCTCGAGAGCCATGTCCCAGTGCTTGGGATCGCACAGGCCGTCGCTCAGCGGGTGAGAGCTGACCATCGAGCAGACGAGGCCGTGCTTCTTGAGCGTCTCGAAGTCGTTCGGCCCCAGCAAGTCGATCGCGACGAGGCCGATGTCTTTGGCGGCCACCGCCAGCTCTTCGACGCTCATCTTGCCGAAGCACCACTTGCAGACCGACTGCTTGAGGCGTCCGCCGCGTACATCCTGACCCTGCGCGGAAGCTGAATCGCGTTTGGGTTCCTCGGCGCGAGCGACCTTCGAGAAGGCGGCAGCGCCGGCGGCGATGGAAGCGGCTGCCAGCAGGTCACGACGGCTGAGTGAGGGATTCGACGACATGGACTGGATCTCCGGGAGAGCGCGGGAACCGTTCTGGCGGACTCGCTCGATCATGTCTCGCCAGCCGCCGCCGGTAAAGCGTCGTGGGAGGGAATGGGGAATGGGAAACGGCGATGCTTGAGCGGCGGGACGTCACTCGCGTGCCCCTGTCTCCCCGTCTCCCGATCTCCCGCCTCCCCCGATCTCATTCTCCGCTCGTCTCACTGCCAGAACGATTCTGCGATGACCGACTCGGGGTGTCTCCGAGCCGAAATGCGAATGGCTTTCGAGTTGTCGCGAAGATTCGGCAAGAGGTGTTTGCGTTCCCCTTCCGGGCATGTCAAACTACGCATAGCGGGCAATATGGGAGCGCAAGAGCTAACAGGAGGTCCGCGTAAGCTGTCCGGGGAAACCCCCGGCTCCGAATCCGCACCACCCTGTGAAATCGGATCAAACGGGGCCGTTAGGATGTCCAGCGGCAGCTTGAGGATACGGCCGATTCCACCCGTGTCGTCAACTGTCCGGCCGGCGATCGATGGGGACGCCCGGCCGGCGGGCCCGTGTGGTTTGAAGTTCTTGTCCCGCAAGCAGTCCACCAACGTGAGGAGACTTTCAGCGATGCGAAAACTGGGTTGGGCAACATTCCTGGCGCTGTTCGCGGCCGGACCGGCTTTCGCCGGCCACGGCTACGACGCCGGGTGCGCTCCGGTCGCGGCCCCCTGTGAGGCCTGTCGACCGGTGTCAGCGCCGGTGTGCGCCCCGGCAACCGTCACCAGGACGGTTTACCGGCCGCAGTACATCACCGAAAAGCGGATGGTCAACGTCGTCGAGTGCGTGCCGGAAGAACGGCAACGCACCTACACGACGTACAAGCAGGTGCCGCAGACGGAAACCAGAACCCGCTCCTACACGGTGATGGTTCCGGAGACCCGCACGCGAACCGAAACGTACACGGTCCAGGTGCCGGTGCAGAGGCAGGTCGAGCAGACCTATACGGTCAACGTTCCGACCTATGAGACGCGTCAGGCGACCCGCACGGTTCAGAAGCCCGTCACGCGAGAGGAAGAGTACACCTACACGGTGACTGTTCCCACCTACGAGACGCGTCAGGCGACCCGCACGGTCCAGAAGCCGGCCTACCGCGACGTCGAGTACACCTACACGGTGAACGTGCCGACGTACGAGACGCGTCAGGCGACTCGCACGGTCATGAAGCCGGTCAACCGCAACGTCGAGCAGACCTATACCGTCATGGTGCCTGAGTACCAGACGCGTCAGGCCAGCCGCACCGTCTGCAAGCCTGTCTACCGCGACGTCGAGTACACCTACACGGTCAACGTACCGACGTACGAGACGCGCCAGGCGACCCGCACGGTCATGAAGCCGGTCACGCGTGACGTCGAGCAGACCTACACCGTCACGGTTCCGACGTACGAGACGCGCCAGGCGACTCGCACGGTCTGCAAGCCGGTCACGCGCGACGTCGAGTACACGTACACGGTCAACGTGCCGACGTACGAGACCCGCACGGCGGCGAAGACCGTGATGAAGCCGACCTACGAAAGCGTCGAGCAGCCCTACACGGTTCAGGTTCCGGTCACGGAAACGCGAACCGCGACCCGCACCGTCAACAAGTGCGTGCCGGTGCAGAAGACTCGCACCGTGTGCGTCGATCAAGGCGGTTGGGTCGAAGAAGCCTGCCCGGTGGTCGCGGTGAACCCGTGCAATCCCTGCGCTCCGGCCTGCCCGCCGCAGACCCGCCGGGTCTGGCGGCCGAACCCGGTTCAGCAAGAGGTTCCGTACACCGCGTACGAGACCGTTTGCGAGCAGGTGCCTTACGAGTACCAGGTGACCTTCTGCCGGCCTGAACAGCGAACCCGCACGGTTCAGGTCTGCAAGATGGTTCCGGAAGAGCAGAGCTACGAGTATCAGGTTTGCGTTCCGAAGCAGGAACAGCGCACCGCGACCCGCCAGGTCTGCGAGTACGTCAACGAAGAAGTTCCGTACGAGTACCAGGTGTGCGTTCCGAAGCAGGAACAGCGCAGCCGGACCGTTCAGGTCTGCGAGATGGTCGCCGAGCAGGTTCCTTACGAGTACCAGGTTTGCATTCCGAAGCAGGAACAGCGGACCGCGACCCGCAAGGTCTGCGAGTACGTCAACGAAGAGGTGCCGTACGAGTACCAGGTGTGCGTGATGAAGCCCGTTCAGCAGACCCGCACCGTGCAGGTTTGCGAGATGGTCGCCGAGCAGGTTCCTTACGAGTACCAGGTCTGCATTCCGAAGCAGGAACAGCGGACCGCCACTCGCAAGGTCTGCGAAATGACCACCGAAGAAGTTCCTTACGAGTACCAGGTCTGTGTTCCGAAGCAGGAACAACGGACGGCGACCCGGCAGGTCTGCGAAATGACCACCGAAGAGGTGCCGTACGAATACCAGGTCTGCGTGATGAAGCAGGAGCAGCGGACGAACACGGTCACCGTTTGCGAGATGACGACCGAGCAGCGCGAACGGCAGATCAACTACGTCGAGTGCGTTCCGCAGGAGAAGACGGAAGAGTATCAGGTCACGACGTACTCCTGCGTGCCGGAAGAGCACACGCAGTCGTACACGGTGCTCGTGCCCCGCACGACGCAGAAGGAGATCGAAGTTCAGGTTTGCCAGATGGTCGCGGAAACCGTCGAGGTTCCGTGCGCCCCGGCTTGCCCCTGCAACTGATCGTTGAGAGACGCGGCGTAAGCCGTATGGAAGACCCGGAACGTCCCGGTTGCCTCTGCAGCCGGGACGTTCTTTTTGCAGGGGGCGGCGATCGCCTACGCCGCTCGTCGCAATGTCGCGGCGTTCCCGTCATCGCCGGCGATGATTCGCTTCGCTTCCGCTTCGAGCTGCTCCATCTCGCCTTCGAGACGTTCGGCGAATTGACGCAGCGACGCGCGGTCGAGATCCGCCGGAACGCGAAGAAACTTGCCGCCGTACATCAGCACGCGCGAGAAGGGCTTCGGGATCGTGAGATCGGTCCAACTGCCTTTGATCCGCCACGCGTTGTCGCACACGCCCACGGTAGGCACGATCGGCCGTCCCGTTTTCGCGGCGAGCCACAGGATGCCGGCCTTCGCCTGATGACGCGGCCCGCGAGGGCCGTCGGGCGTGATCGCGACGTGCCAGCCGTCGAGCTCGGCGACGATTTCCTTAACGGCTTCAGCGCCGCCCTTGCTGGAGGAGCCTCGCACCGGATGCACCCCGATCGCCGCCATCGCGTCGGCGAGATACCCGCCGTCGCGGTGACGGCTCACAAGCGCGGCGAGATCGTAATGCGGCGCGGCGAAGGTGTGCAGCACGATCATGTCGTGCCACAGGCAATACAGGTACCGCTCGGGCTGGTTGGGAACGTAAGGGCTCGTCCGCGGCTGCTTCTCGCGGACTTCGACCTTGCAGGTCCGCAACAGCATGCGGAACGCGAAGCAGGCGAGCCGCGCCAGCAGGCGATTGAGAGTGCGATTGCGGATCTTCATGTGCCCGGTCCGATCGAGGGCCGGAACTGTAGAAGATCGGGCGAGGTCGCGGAAGACCGTCTGCGCCTACAGCCCCTGAGTTTCATCGCGCTGCCGCCAGGGCCAGCGGCCGGTGATCTCGACTTCGATCGAATAACTCAGAAACGTACGAATCAGCACGATGCCGGCGAGCACCAGAAGGTTCGTCGGGTTCGGCTCGACAGCCACGGTGCCGATGATGTCTCCCGCGATCAGGAACTCCAGGCCCAGCAGGATTCCGCGGCCGAGATTTGACCGATACGCTCGGAAGGCCTGCTCGAACGGCTGACGCTGAACGACGCACTTCAAGAAATGAAGCGTGGCGAACGCGGCACCGATCAGCACGATCGTCACGCCGGCGATTTCGATGAGGGTGCCGGTGGCCTCGAAGAATACGTCGGCCGCATCGTCCAGCGATGCCAGCCACTCGGGCGCAGTTGCCGCGGGTTCGAGAATCGTGCCGCTCGCCACGCGTCGCTCCCGTCATTCGCCCGTGAATACCGCCGTCACGTCGACGGTCAGTCCAGCGAGCAAGAGACTCTTCGCCGTCTCGCCTTCCTGATACCGGCCGGCCTCGCGATACTCCGTCGCACCATCGTCGAGCGTGAAGATCGTCAGCATCTTGTCCCGCGGATCGGCGATCCAGTATTCGGGAATGCCGGCGGAAGCGTACTCGGCTTTCTTTTCGACCAGATCCCGTTTGGGATCGTCGGAGCTGACGACCTCTACCACGAGATCGGCACCTTCCCAGTATTCATTGTGCCGACGGTGGGCGTTCGACGCTCGCATGAAGACGACGTCCGGCTCTCTGATGTTGCCGTTCGGCAGCCGGACGCGGATTCCCGCGGAGTTCGTCTTGCTGGCGTTCCGCTGACGAGCGTGATTCCGAATGGCTTCGTAAAGATGTTCCTGCACGTCCTGATGTCGTTGGGTTGGCACCGGCGGGGACTCCAAACGGCCGTTCACAAGTTCAAGGAGACCCTCGTCGTCATTAAGTCGCAGAAACAGATCGATCGACCATTCGCCCTGCGGCGGCAGAAGCTCGGCGACACGGTAGACCGGCTCGCCGTTGCGGGTTTCGTTGAGCGTGCCGAGTCTCGGTTTCGTGATCATGTTGGTGTCCAAAATCGGTGTCACTCCGTCGCGAACACGGCCGTCACGTCGACCGTCAGGCCGTCGAGCAAAATGCTCCTCGCCGTCTCGCCTTCTTGATACCGGCCGGCCTCGCGATACTCCGTCGCACCATCGTCGAGCGTGAAGATCGTCAGCGTCTTGTCCCGCGGGTCGGCGATCCAGTATTCGGGAATGCCGGCGGCGGCGTATTCGGCCTTCTTTGTGACCCAGTCACGATTGGGATCGTTCCGGCTGACGACTTCGACGACGAGATCAGCGGCGCCGGCGAATTGCTCGCCAGCCGCGGTTTGCTGATGGTTCAGGACGCAAACCACGTCAGGTTCGCGAAAGCGATCGTTCGCAATCTTCACGGGATAGCCTGATGAGAACGTCTCGCCCAAGCCCCGCGCATCGACGCATGCACGCAAAAGCTCAAAGAGAAATCGTAAGACCCGAGCATGCGTTTTCGTCGGCACGGGCGGGAACTCCAGGCAGCCGTCGACATACTCGACAAGTCCATCGGTCACGAGCGCAAGGTATTCGTCGACGGTCCAGTTCCCCTGATGCGGAAACTGCTTCGCGAGCAGCCAGACCGGCTCGCCGCGCGCGGGCTGTCGCAACCGCTCTTCGAGATCAAAATCGTCTTGAACAGTCGCCATACGACGCTCTCCCGTGTTTCTGACAGCATACCTTTTCGCGGAGACCACCCACCACATCACTTTCGCATCGTTTCGTCGAACGTGCTTTTGTGTCGTAGCAGGTGGTGGTAGTGCTGGGCGAAGCGGTGGGCTTCGTCGCGGACGTACTGCAAGAGCCGCAACGCATAGCTGTGGCGCGAGAGCCGTCGCGGCTCGGCCTCGCCGGGCACGTAGACCTCTTCTTCGCGCTTGGCAAGGCTGATCGTGAAGGGGCGTTCGTGCTCTTCGAGACCGATCGCGGCCATCGCTTCCGTCGCGGCGCTGAGTTGCCCCTTGCCGCCGTCGATCAGCAGGACGTCGGGAAAGGGGTCGCCTTCGTTCCGCAAACGTTTGAGACGTCGCGAGACGACCTCGCGCATGCTGGCGAAGTCGTCGACTCCCTCGACGCCGCGAATCTTGTAACGCTTGTAGCCGTGCTTGAAGGGCAGGCCGTCGATGAACTGCACGAGGCTCGCGACGGTCTCGCCGCCTTGCAGATGCGCGATGTCCATGCCTTCCACGATCCGCGGCTGCTTGTCGAGCTTGAAGACCTGCTTCAGCCCGGCCAGCCCCTTCAAGGGATCGATATAGAAGACCTCGGGCTGGGCGTGGTCTTCGAGGTTGCCGCGGAGCGAAAGGCTCTCGAGCGCCGTGACTTCATCGCGCAGCCGGGCCGCCTTCTCGAACTGCAAGTTCTTCGCGGCGGATTCCATCTCCGACTTCAAGTCGGCGACGAGCTTGCGCTTGTTGCCGTCGAGAATCATGCGCAAACGTTTGACGTCGCGCTTGTAGTCCTCTTTGGAGATCCGCAGATTGCAGGGCGCCGAGCATTGATTGATGCTATGCAGCAGGCAGGGCCGGAACCACCGCCAGCGTTCGTCGCCGTCGACGATGTCGAGTGTGCAGGTGCGGAACTTGAAGACCTTCTGCAGCACTCCCATCGCCCCGCGGAGCTTGCCGACGTTCGTGAACGGCCCGTAGAGCTTCACGCCCTTGCTCTGCGGCTGCCGGGTGATCTCGACGCGCGGGAAATCGTCGTGCGTCGTGATCTGCAGATAAGGAAACGTCTTGTCGTCTTTGAGATCACTGTTGAACTTCGGCCGCAGGTCCTTGATAAGGCGGGCTTCACTCAAAAGCGCATCGACTTCGCTGTCGCAGGGCAGGTGATCGACGTCGCCGATCTCGCGGACAAGCTCCGCGGTGCGCCGGTCGAGCGCCGCCGGCCGCGTGAAGTAACTCGCGGCCCGGCTGCGCAGATTCACAGCCTTGCCGATGTAGATCACGCGCCCCTGCCGGTCCTTGAAGAGGTACACGCCCGGCGATTGCGGAAACTCCCGCACCTTCTGCCGCGCGACGCCGGTGCCGGAGGCTTCGCCTCGTCCCGTCTCGATCGGCGACGCTTCCTCGAACGCCGACGAGTCACCGTCGGGTACGCCCGCCGCCTCGAATTCGGCGACGGCGGCTTCGATCTCATCAGCGGGGCCGGTGTCGGCCGCCGTTAGCGAGATTTCATCGATCGAAGAGCCGTCCGCTTGCTCGTCGTTGTCCGGAAGATCCGCCATCCTCTCGCATCCTTTCGCCGGGAACGCACCCGTGACGATCATTGTAGGCGGTGCCATCAGCGATGGCAGGGACGACGACTTTCATTTCGGCTTCGAGGTCTCGCCGACGTGCGTCAGTTGCAGCGGCGGAAAGCTCGTCACCTCGAGGGTCGCGCTGGCGACGCCGATGCCCGCGGCGTCGAGGCCGGAGAGAATGTCGCGGCTCATCTTGTCTTTGACGTCGCGAACCCCGCGTTCGGAGGTCACGAAGCGCACCGTCAGTTCCAGCCAGTTGTCGGTGAGGCGATAGTAGACCGTCGGTTCCAGCGCCGGTTCGTCGAGATGCTGACGGCGCAACGCCCGCACGTCCTGCACGCTCAGGTCCGCGGGCTTCGCCGCATGTGTCCTGGCGGCCTTCAGCAAAACGGCTTCCGTCTGATCGCGATCGGCGGCGTAGGGCACGGGCAATGACATTTCCTCCCAAATGAACGGCACGTGCATCGAGTAGTTGTAGATCGGTTCCTCGAACACGTTGGCGTTCGGCACGTTGACGACGCGGCCGGTGTACTGGCGGCTCCGCACCCACACGTCGGGTGGATTGCCGGCGACGGCGGGAGGCTGACCCATTTCGAGAATCGTCGTCTGTGTGAGGCCGAGCGCGACGACGTCGCCTCTCACGCCGCCCATGACGATGCGATCGCCCACGCGAAAGAGCTTGCCGCGGAGGATCACGAAATAGCCCGCGATTGCCGTGACGACCCGCTGCAAGGCGAAGGCGAGGCCCGCCGTGACGAGACCGAGCGCCGTCGCGAGCCGTGTCGGGTCGTCGAACCAGATCGAGAGCAGACCGAGCAGCAGGACGAACGCCGAGCCGAGCATCACGACCTGCCGCGTCCAAAACGCCGGCCGCGGATGGCGTTCTTCATCGACGACGTGTCTCGCGATCCATCGCACCGCCGCGGCGACCGCGACGACGATCAGGATCAGCGCGATCGAGAGCAGCAGCTTGTCGCCGTTCTCACGGTTGAAGCCGATCATGCGGATGCCGAAGAGCCGCGTTCCCTCGAAGACGGCGTCGCTCGGATCGAGCGCCGGCACATTCTGAAACCCGAGCACGGCACGCTGCGTCGAGAGTATCCATCGAGCGGCAAGCTCTGACATCGTTCTCGTCCTCCTGCCGTGCCAGCTTACCGGCCGATCGACGACGGCTCCGCCCGTCGATCAGGCGTGCTTGTCCGGGGGATCGCCTGATGGACCTGGCACGACCGGCGGAGGATGCCCGAAGATGATTCGTTCCGTTCGATGGACGACGGCGCCGGATCGCCGGGCCGTCGCGCGGGATCGTTCCAGCCGCACCTGCATCTGCTGGCCGCATCTTGTCTAATGCGTCGCCACAACAAGCCGGTGCCGCAATCGATGAACGACCGGAACACCAGATTCGTCGTGCGTGTCGTCGCTGAAGACGACGTGCCCGCGCTGCTTTCGCTGGTCCGGGATTTGGCAGGTTATGAGCGTCTCGAAGACTCAGTGACCGCCACCGAAGAGGATCTCCGGCAGGGGCTGCTCGGGGAGAGAGCGATCGCCGAGGCGGTGATCGCGTGGTCGAACGACGTTCCCGCCGGGTTCGCCGTCTGGTACGAAACGTTCTCGACGTTCCGCGGCCGCAAGGGGATGTATCTCGAAGACCTGTTCGTCGCGGAAGCGCATCGCGGGTCGGGCCTCGGCAAAGCCTTGCTGCGGCACGTCGCGCGGGTCGCCGTTGAACGGGGCTGCTTCCGGCTCGAATGGGAAGTGCTGCGCTGGAACGAGCCGGCGATCGGCTTCTACGATCGGCTCGGCGGCCGGCGCAGCGAAGAGTGGGACGTGTATACGCTGAGCGGTGATGCGCTCATCAATCTCGCCGGTGCAGAAATCCGGTCAGGGAAGACGGGGGATCGGGAGAGGCGGGGGACGGCATGACGAGGCGCGTCTCCCGATACCCTCCCTACTTCGTCGCTTCCAATGGCTCAAAGCCGGCCTTCACGAGTTCGTCGTAGCCCGGTTTCAGCGGCCGGAGGTCGTAGTTGGGGCCGAGTTCCTTCCGCAGCGCTTCGGCGACGAGCACGCAGCGACCGCCGGCCTTGCAGTGCAGGTAAATCGGTTTGTCGGTCGGAAGCTTCTTCTTCAAGGTGGCGATGGAATACTTCGCATCCCGCGGCTTCTTGCCGAGTTCAGAGAGCGGCAAGAGCTGCGCTTGCTTGAGATGGCCGGCGTCCCATTCGGCCTTCTCGCGGACATCGATCAGCACCGCTTTCTCGTCCTCAAGACGCTGCTGCACGACGGGCAGACTGTCCTTCGTATGCGGCGACTTTTCGTCGGCGGGAGCGAGAGCGAAAACGGCGATCAATCCAGGGGCGAACAGACGGCCTAGGGAGAAGAGCGCACTCATGCGAATTGGCTCGATATGGCGATGGTGAACGTCTGGACCGAATCGGTTTGGACGACCCGGGTATTCCGGTCATTCTACGCCAGTGGCAGGCGTGGGAAACCCATTTTCGGACCGTCGGTGCCAACTGAAATCAGATCGTGTATCCTGCTTCCGAGCAAGGATTTGCAAGACGTCTCCGCATCGCAAGGTCATCGATGTCGATCGTTCCACAAAAGTCTCCTCGTTCCAAAGTCGCGCTCATCGGATGCGCGATCGGGATCGTGCTGTTGCTGCTGTGTGCCGGCGCGGGCGTGGCGATCTATTACGGGGCACGCGGTGCGGTCGAGGCGGTGCAGGAGCAGGAACGGTTCGCTCAGCAATGGACCCCGCCGGCCGCGGAGGCACCGCCCGAGACCTTCGCGCCGGAAAGCGTCGCCGGCTTCACGCTGGAGTCCTCCGATGAGCAGGCGGAGTTCCCCGCGCTCGGCATCGAGCAGGCCGGGTTTCACGCGATCTACACGAAAGACGGCGACACGGTCGATGTGTCGGTCTATCGCATGACCGAAGCAGAAAAGACGGCGGTCTTCGACGAGATCATCCGCCGCATCGACGACGACGACCGCTTTCGATCAAACTCGCACGTGCGGCTGCCGCGCTCGCTGCGGTTTTCCGTCAGCCCGCCGGAACTGCACGGCAGCCTGTGGCACTCGCAAGGCTGGCTGGTGTTCGTGCGCAGCGAGACGACCGAAGACCTGGAGCCGTTCCAGCGGGCGTATCTCGAAGCGATCGGTGGTGGGAACTAATCAAGGCGAAACATCTCACGTTACCGGTTCAAGGCTTTGTGGCCTCGACCGGGATGACGCAGTCGAATGCTCGCGGAGCCGGCGGCGTGGACGACTCAACCTCATCGAGTCGTCGCGGAACGTTCTCGGACGCATCCGCCGTGCGAATGGGATCGGGCGTCTCCTCGTAGCCCACAAGCCGAATGTCGTTCGACGATTCGTCGAGCCAGGGCCGCAATGCGATCGTCGGGTTCAGGTCGCCTCCTGAAGCGTCGATCGTGCCGAACCGCACGCGGGACGGCTGTCCCGTCAACGCGTCGACGTCCACGATGAAGCTGTCGTAGAACAATCGCTCGAGGTCGTCCTTCGGAACCGCGGTGAGACTCACGACGTCGCCCTGCCGGCTGAAATTCGTCCAGTCATAGCGGCGCGTAAGGTCGCCGGCATCGATGGCCTGATTGAACTCGCAGACGAGGTTCAATTGCTGGCCGGTTAACTCCGTTTCGTTGAATCGCAATCGCATCCGTTCGGCTTCGGTGACCGGATAAAACGTTCGCGAGGCGAGTTCCCATCGGGCCAGCATTTCATAGGCATTGTCGGCGATCGGCTGGAGGCGCCCGGGTTGTGAAAGTTCATCACCGGCCGTGAAATAAGGCGACGGCGTGGCGGTGATGTCTTCCGTGATCGGCTCGGCGAAGAACGATCGCGTGCCGTCGCCGCAGGGGTAAGACCGCACGGCCGGCTGCATCGGCTGGCTGCCCCAACCACCGATCAAAGCGTGATTGATCCGGTGATCGACGCGCGGTGCGACGCAGGTCGCGGAAGGTCCGCCGCACGGTGAAAACCAGATCTCCGGCGGCAGTTCCGCAGCGGCGGGCAGCGCGGCCAGGGCGAGGGGCAGGGCATTGAACAGGCGGCGCATCGTGCGTCTCCGGGCATCCATGCAATGACGGCGGCATAGGCCGTCCGCGAGGCACTCCGCCTGTAGCAGAACGCTCTTCGCGCGCGAAGCTCAGTGCGATCCCGATTCGCGGCGAGCTTCCCCTGTTGCACAAGGCGTTCGTGAGGGATAATGGATCGTTCCGGGTAAAACGCGTAGCACGAGAGTCCCCTCTCCCTGGGGAGAGGGGCAGGGGTGAGGAGACGAGGCGGCGGAAGCATCACGTAGGCCGCAGACATAAGAGCAATAAAACCTGCTGCTCCTCAGACGAGACGAACCAAGACCGAAGCGAGCGTAAGACCTCCCCTCACCCCGACCCCTCTCCCCAGTGGAGAGGGGAGATCGAGTGAGGATCGCATAAAAGTTTCCGCCGGAAGGCGACGAGATGTTCGACATGCGACATGCGGCCTGGTGTGTCGCGGTCACGGTTTTCGCCGTGCCCGCCTTCGGCCAGTTTCCCGATGACTTCGGCCCGTTTCCGCTTGAAGACCCGTTCGAGGAAGCGATCGAAGCGGAAGAGGCCGTTGAACCAGGCGACGAAGTCGCGCCGAATCTCGTGCCGGAAATCGCTCCCGCCGACTCCGCACCACTCACGGCAGCGGAACTGTTGCAGCGGAGCGATGACGTGTCTCGCTCGGCTGCCGACGTCAAGAAATTGATTGGCGACCCGCCGCCGGCGGTGTCGAAAACCGATGTTCCGTTGCGGCTCGTGCCGGAAGACCTGCATCTTGGGCGCGATTACGCACGGCAAGTGCGTTATCTGGCGATGCGGGTCTGGCTTGTGAACGGTTCGGCGAAACCGGTGACGGTTCCTCGCGAGTCGTTTCGCCTGATCACACGCGGCAATGAACTCAAGCCCGGCATTCCGGCGCGGCAGGGTCTGACAAGGCTTCCCGCCGGACCGCGATTCATCGAGCTTCCCGAGTTGTCGAAAACCGGCCCTGTGACGGTGCCGCCGCACGCCGCGATCGCGCTCCAAGTCGGCTTCGCCGACCTGCCGGGCAGCACCGAAGTGCCGGAAATGACCTTGCGGCTGCCCGTCGGCGGCGACATGGCCGAGGTCGATCTCAACGCGTACTCGCTCGGGCTGATGGCCTTGCAGATCGAACGTCTCGGGCCGCGGGGACTGCTGGGACTGGTGACGGTTGGCGGAGAAATCACTCCCGTCGGCGCGGGACAGCTTGCGACGACGCTCGAACGGCTCGCGAACGACAAAACGACGCGACTCGTGCTCACCTGGGGCGAGAACGCTCCCGCAGTGCCTCCCGATCTGTCGAACTGGCTCGTGCAGTCGTCGCTGGGGATCGACGGAACGCCCGCGAACGACGGTCAGCATCCGGTGCTCGCCGGCGCGATTCGAGAACTGCATCTCGCGGCGTTCCCTGCGGGAACCGGAGTTCCCAATTACGGCGGACCGCGGCGAGTGCATCGCACCCTCGCCGCGGCGGTCACGGCGGCATTGGGCACGGCCTTCCAGACGATGCCTCTCGACGAACTGCTGCGCGAGATCGAGGGCGGACATGTTCTCACGCGACCGGCCGCGATCGCCGCGGGCGGAAGGTTGCCGTCGGAACGCTTGCCGATGCTGATCGAGCTGACGTCCGATGCCGACGTCGACATCGCGAAAGCCGCCGTCGTCGCCCTCCGCGGTTTCGGCACTCAACCCTCGATCGATCGACTCGTCGAGTTGGCGAAAGACGCACCGCTGCCGGTGCGTGCGGCGGCGGTCGAGAGCCTCGCCGCGTCGCGCTTCGGCGTCGGTCATGAAGCCTTGCGCGCGCTGCTGGAAGGTTCGGTCGATGGTGCGCCGCTCATTCCGCCGCAGGCGCTCGTGCCCGTGCTCGCGAATTATCCGCGTCCGCTGTGGGGCGACGCGCTCTACAAGCTCGCGATGCAGGGAGAACCCGCCGTACGGGCGGAAGCCCTCGCGGCGCTGGCGAAGCTCGGCCACCCCGAATTGACGGTCGGGCTCGAGGCGGCGATCGAGAGCGACGATGACAAATTGCGGACGCGAGCCTTCTCGCTTCTGGCGCGACGCGGCGATCCCGAGTCGATGCGCATGGCCGCCGAGTACACCCGTCGGCATCTCGCATCGCGTCCGCCGACGCGCGAGATGTTCACGCTGTTGTTGCGCACGAAAGACCCGCAGGTCGTCCCGCTGCTCATCGAACGGCTCGGCGACGAGGGTGCGAACCGGTCCGACCTGATCCGGCTGCTGTCCCAGATCGGCGGGCTTGAAATTCGCGACACTCTCGAAGCCGTCTATCCCACGCTGGAACCACCGGTCCAAGCCGTCGCGCTGGGTACGCTCGCGCAGTTGAGATCTCCGAAGTTCTACGACTTCGCGGAGGCCGCGCTCGCGTCCGGCGAGCCGGCCCTCGTCAGCGTCGCCCAGCAGCAGTTGCAGGTCGACGGCGGTCAGGAAGCCGTCGCGCTCCTCACTCGCACGCTGTTCGAGAGCGACAACGACATGGCCGTCTCCTACGCCGCACAAGGGTTGGGCGGCATCGCGACGCCCGAAGCCCGTGCGGCGATCC
Organism: Planctomycetaceae bacterium; assembly: GCA_013813775.1. Lineage (GTDB taxonomy): Bacteria > Planctomycetota > Planctomycetia > Planctomycetales > Planctomycetaceae > JACCRE01. Next base: position 1,835 of record JACCRE010000005.1, on the reverse strand, counting down.
GCAAAGCCGCCCATCGCGACGACGAACGAGGTCAGGCCGCCGCACGGGAATGGGTCAAGCTCATCACCACCTCAGCGGGAAGCCAGCCGTTTCAAGCCGCCATGAGCGCTCGCCAGCGAGAGGACTGGAAGCAGGCCGTCGAGCGATATACCGACGCCATTGAACTCGACCCGCAACTCATCGATGCCTGGTCGGGCCGCGCGAACGCGAATATGCAACTCACCGACTATCAAGCGGCCCGCGCGGACTATGAGAAGACGTTGGAACTTGACCCGGCCGACTCCGCCGCCGTCACCTGCCTCGGCATCCTGCGCGTCTTCGACGGACGCGTGGAAGAGGGCCTGTCGTTCGTCCGCGATCGCTCGGCGGAGTTCACCGAAAGCGAGCTCTTCGCCTACAACACGGCTTGCCTGTACGCCGTCGCTTCCGAACGTCTCGAAAAGACCGACGCGGCCCGTGCCGAGCGGCTCCGCGTCGATGCCGTGAAGGAACTCCATCGCGCCGTCGAACTCGGCATGACCGCCGCGGAACATGTCTCCTGGATGCGGAAAGACCCCGATCTCAAGTCCCTCCACGGCCGTCCCGATTTTGAGAAGGCGGTTGCGGCCGCCGAACGTGCTGGGGATCGGGGGAAGCGGAGAGCGGGGGAGAAACGATAACACGAGCGTGTCCATTACGACGGCCACGTCGTTTTCTTCTTCACGTTCTTGCCACTTCCGCTCTGCTCCCCGTCCCCCACTCTCCCCGTCTCCCGATCCTACTTCTGCACCCCCTCCAACGGCCCCACCGCGATCTCTTTGAAGGAGACGACGTCGCCGGGGTCGTGTGTTTGCAGGCCGAGATAGCCCGAGCGGGGCCGTTTCGGCTCGCGTTTGGGCTCGTGCCAGATCTTGCGTTCGCGGGCCGCCGCGAGATCGCCGTCGAACTCCGACACCGCTTTGCCGTCGATCGCGACGGCGATTGCGTCGCCTTTCAGGGTGATGATCATCGTTCTCCAGGAGCCTTCCGAGGACTGCGGAGCCGGCTCCGCTCCCGCCAGAGAATAAACGGAACCGGTGCGATGGAAGGCGTCGGCCGTGTCGACGATTTGCACTTCGAAGCCGTGATGCACCGCGTACCAGGGCCCCTGTTCCTTCTCGGAGGCCTCCTTGAGGTTCGCCTCACCTTTCGCGGTCAGCTTGCCGTCGGGCGTTCGCTCCGCGGGAGCCGGTTTCGCAGCGTCGAGAACGCCGTCGTCGATGCGAACATAAACTCCGGAGTTCGATCTCGGGCCTTCCGAGCGATAGACGACCTTGATCCGGCAGTCGCCGAACTTTTCTTTCGCGTAGACGAGCAGACCGAGGCCGCGAGCGTCGGGCTCGGTCTTGATCGCGCCATCGACGACGGCGAAGTCGCCGTATCCGATGAACTTCCACTCGTCGGCAACCTTGCCGTTCTCGACGAGCGGGATCGAGCGCCACTCACCGTTTGCCTGGGGTGCCTGACCACGAGCCGTACCCGCCGCACACGCAATCAACATCAACAGCGCAGTCGCAGAAATCATTCGTCGCATGGGACGTCTCATCGGTAGAGGTCCGAAGTAGGCCGAGGCGCACCGCCGCAAACGGCGTTTACTGTACGCCGCGACGAACCCGCCGCAAACGGAGCGGTGAGCGTTTTGGTGATGGCCGATGGCCGATAGATTCAGCTTGCTTTCATTCTGATTCCTGATTCCTGATTTCCGTCTCCTGACTTCTCCCCTCTTCCGTTCTCCCGTTCTTCCGTCCTCTTTCCCTCCAAGGAAAGAGTGGAGCGCGCTCCCCTGTCCCGCCCGTTTCGACGCGGCGACACCGGCC
>JACCRE010000360.1 GCA_013813775.1 Planctomycetaceae bacterium | reverse complement strand
GCCGGAAGTCGATCGATCGAACCTGCTCGGTCAGCCGCTTTTGCGCCGCCGCGTCGAGATCAGACCAGAAGGCGATCAGGTGCTGCTGCCCGTGCCGCGAGAGCAAATCGGTGAGTTCGGCGGGGGGGGACATGGCTAGGAGTCAGGAGATAGGAGCCAGATGACGGGAGAAAACTTACCACCTCCACCGAACACCCACCACCTCGCCGCTACCACTTCAGAGTTTCGCTCAAACCATGACTGCTCTGATGCTCTCGCGGATCGCGTTTCAAGTTCTCCCTTTCGTACGATGGAACGGACTTTCTCGGCGTCCCTTTCGCAACCCGCTTGACTCGTCGTTTTCAACGCACTTCGTGTCAAGACGGCCGGAGTGGGGAAATTGCCGCGATCGGCATTTCTGAAAATCCCGGGCACTGGCGTTGTCGCCAGTGCCGAAACGAAGGTATAAATCTCGATAAGTCCGCCGCGTCGACCGGTTCATGATGTTCCGGCCGTCCGGTCCCGAGATGGTCGGTCTGTGGCAGGGTCGGCTCGGGACAGGCCGCGGCGGTCGCGATGCACGGGGACCATGAGCGCGAACGCAACCGTCGCGCCGTGCCGGGTCAGCGCGGCCGACACCCATTCGCGGGCAAGCCTCTACGAAGAGGCTTGGCGCGAAGTTCAGGTGCACAAGTGGATTGAGAGCGAGCGTCGAGGTCACGATCTCGGCGATTCCGCGATCAGGGACTGGTGGCAGCGGCACTGGCCGCACTATTGCCGCCGCAAGCGAATCGAACACATCGCCGGCCGCAAAGCCTGGCGGGAGTTCGACGACGAGGCCTTCGGCTGTCTGTACATGCTGATTCTCGCCGGCGACCTGCTGGTGGATCGCATTCTCGATCACCTCGACGGCGGCAGCGAGAATCTGTGCGTCATCAACTGGGCGATCGAGTTCGGCCTGCCGACCACGCGAGTGGTCGACATTCTCGAGCAGATCGACGTCAACCGGGCCCGACTCGCCCCGGCCGTCTGACGCACGACGAGAACAATTCGAGAAGCCCATGAAGCCTGCCGGCCTTGTCGGTAGGCTTTGTTCGTTCGGAACGAAGTGATTTGTCGTGTCCAAGACGGTGGGCGTTCTTCGTTTCCGGATCACGTGATGGGCATTTCTGTTGTCGGATCGGCACTGTTCACCCGCGACGATTCCGCCAAGGCGGTGTTCATCGCCTGGGAGGGGCTGAGGATCGCTTACAACACGGTTCTCATCGTCCTCACTTTTGCGCTTGCCTTGGCGTTCGAAGTCGCGATCGACGCATCGTTCTGGCAGCGCGTCCTCCCCGGAGCCCTCTTCGCGAATGTTTGCTTCTGCGTCGGATCCTCCGCTGAGGGCTACCTCGCGCTGATGGGCGCCGATCGAAGACTTGCTCGGGGTTTCATCTTCCTTTCCGGGCTGTCGTTGACGAGTCTCATGGCGCTCGTCGTCGTGTTCACGCCTGAGGGCTTGGGATGGGACTGACGCCACCAGCACGCATCGACGCTGCTGCGATCCGATCGCTCACGGACGAGCCGGGGAATGGCTGAACTCGCCGCCGAGCCGCCGAGCCCGACGGAGCCGTCTGAAGGAACGGTCGCGTCCGGCCCGCTCGCCGGCTTGCTGCGCGTCAGCGGTCTCACATTCGTCAGCCGCATTTTCGGTCTGGTGCGAGACGCCGCGATGGCGGCGGCGTTCGGCAACGGGCCGATTCTCGACGCCTTCACGGTCGCCTTCCGCTTGCCGAACGTCACGCGTCGTCTGTTCGGCGAGGCGGCGTTTTCGACGGCCTTCCTGCCGGTGTTCGTTCGCGAGTTGCACGAGGGGGGCCGCGACGCCGGATGGAAGCTCGCGACGGCAATTCTCGTCGTGACGGCGGCATCGGTGACGGCGATCACGATCGTCGCGGAGGTCGCGCTGCTCGCCTTCTGGAGCGTCACGGATTCCGCGGAGACGGCCTTGCTGCTCGGACTGACGGCGACGCTGTTTCCCTACCAGATCTTCCTGTGCATCGCGGCGCAAGCGGCTGCGGTGCTGCACGCCTATGGCCGATTCACGCTGCCGGCGATGCTGCCGATCCTGGGAAACGTGATCTGGCTCATCGTGCTGGCCGTCGTGATGGCGACGGTCTCATCGGATGTCGGACGCGTCTACGCCGTGAGCGCGGGAGTGGTTCTCGCGGGGGCGACGCAGTTTCTGTTCACGCTGCCGGCCTTGCGCTGGCTCGGGTTTCGCTTCCTGTGGGACTGGCCCGCGGCGAGGCCGCGCGTGCGCGAGATCTCGCTCGCGATTCTGCCGGTGCTCGCCGGGTTGAGCGTCATGGAGATGAACAGCCTCGCTGACGGGTTCTTCGCGTGGCTGCTCACCGCGCCGGCCGACGCCGTGACCGTGGACACGCTGCGTTATCCGCTCGAACCGGGCACTGCCGCGGCCCTGTATCTCGGTCAGCGGCTCTATCAGTTCCCGCTGGGCGTGTTCGGCGTCGCCCTCGGCACCGTGCTCTTCCCGCAGCTCGCGCGACATGCCGCTGCCGGTCGGACCGACGAACTGCGCGACGACCTGACGCTCGGCTTGAAGCTCTCGATCGCGATCGGACTGCCGGCGAGCGTCGGTTTGATCCTCACGGCCCGCCCGCTCGTCGACGCGCTGTTCCGCTATGGACAGTTCGACGCCGGCGACGCGGCACAAACGGCTGCCGCGATCATCGGATATGCCACCGGAGTTTGGGCCTTCATCGCGCTGCTGATCGCGAACCGCGGCTTCTACGCCGTCGGCGATCGGATGACGCCTCTCAAAGCCGGCATGGCCGCGACAGCCTTGAACATCGTGCTCAGCATCGCGTTCGCCTGGCCCTTCGGCGGGGCCGGGCTGGCGATCGGCACTTCCGTCGCCGCGGCGTTTCAAGTCGCGCTGTCGCTCGTCGCGCTGAGAGGCCGCAAGCTGTCGCCCGACCTCGGCCGCCTCGCGGCGACGACCGTCAAAGCCGCCGTCGCCACCACGGCGATGGCCGGGGTATGCATCGCGCTGCGTCAGATCACCTGGGGCGAGGGAACGATGGGTCGCATCTTCGCTTTGGCCGTTCCGGTGGCGGGCGGCATCGCCGCGTATCTCGCCTTCGCGCGAGTGACGGGCCTGAAGGAACTCTGGCTGTTGATGCCGAAACGCGGCTGAAGATGCTTGGTGTCCCCTGCGACGACACTACCACGAAACACGAAAATCAGCCCGGCCGCGTCATTGCGGCCGGGCTGTGATCCGCGGCAGATCGTTTCGTTTCTTGCCGGGTCGAATTCGGGGACTCCCGACCCGGCCCATAAAATTACTTCTTGTCGGTCGTGGACGGCAACAGCACGGCGTCGATCACATGGATCACGCCGTTCGAGCAGACGATGTCGGTCTTCACGACCTGGGCGTTGTTGACCATGACCTTGCCGTCTTTGGCTTTGACCATGATCTTCTGCCCTTGGACGGTCTTCGCCGAATCGACCTTCACGACGTCCGCGGCCATGACCTTGCCGGCGACGACGTGATAGGTCAGTACGCCAGCGAGAGCCTTCTTGTCCTTCAGCAGGCCGTCGAGCGTCTCCTTCGGAATCTTGGCGAAGGCTTCATCAGTCGGCGCGAAGACGGTGAAGGGGCCTTCGCCCTTCAGGGTTTCGACCAAATCAGCCGCTTTCACAGCCGTGACCAGCGTCTTGAACTGACCCGCTTCGACGGCGGTGTCGACGATGTCCCTCGAGGCCTTGTCGGCGGCGCTCGCTGCCGAGAAGCCCTGCTGGGCGACAATCGCCATCGCCGTAAACATTCCTGCCACTGCCAGTGTCCGCTTCATCGTGTCCACCTGTCCGAGTGATCGTGGTTCGTCTGTGGCGTCTGCGGAAACACTCCGGAGCACGAGAGAACCAAAACGTCCATAACAACCATATTGTTGCACAAAGAGAAATAAAAAGGGGGGGGGGAATTCCCTGAGTCTTGTTTCGCAGGCGCCAGGTTATCATCACGTCGCTTCCTGCAGGGCCCCCTTCCTCACGTCACACCTCCCTCTGATTGCCGCGCCATGTCACGTGGCTTCGCGGAAGATCGGCCGTATATCAGCACGCTCGAGGCCGCGAAGGCGCTGGGCGTGAGCGTGAGCACCATCAAGCGCTGGGTGGATGTTGACATTCTGCCGGCTCACCGCACGGCGGGCGGACACCGCAAGCTGATGCGGTCGGAAGTGCTGGCGCTGGCGCGTCAGGGCGATCTGCCGCGCGAGGATCTGGCCCGACTCGCGGTGCCGATCAGGAAATCGGACATTGACGTCAAGGCCGTGGCCGACGCGCTGCACCGCGCGCTGCTCGAGGGAGACGTGGCGAGTTCGCGTGCCGTCGTGCGATGCAGCTACGAAGCCGGACTCCCGATCGAGACGCTCGCCGATGAAGTCATCGCTCCCGTGATGGCGAAGGTCGGCCACGGCTGGGAAACGTCGCAGATCGACGTGTGGCACGAGCATCGCGGCACGCAGGTTTGCACGGCCGCGCTCTTCGAGTTGCAGACGGAGCTCGAACGCCGCGCCGAATCCGAACGACCGCTCGCGATCGGCGCCGCCCCCGCTGGCGATCTTTACATTCTGCCGTCATTGCTTGCGCAGCTCGTGCTTCTCGACGCGGGCTGGGAAGCGATCAACCTTGGCGGGAACACGCCGCTCGAAAGCCTGTCGAAGGCGCTGCGGGCTCTGCGACCGCGACTCGTGTGGCTCACGATCTCGCACCTCGAAGACGTGGAAGGCTTCGTGTCGGCATATCGCGACTTCCATCGCGAAGCCGACCGACAGGGAGCCGCCGTGGTCGTCGGCGGTCGCGCCCTCATCGAAGCGGTGCGCGCCCGGTTGCCCTATTCCTCATTCGGAGATCGGCTGACGCACCTCGGCACATTCGCGCGGACGCTGCATCCGAGACCGAAGCGGCCGAACCGAGGACGGCCGCGGAAGGTGTGAACGCGGCACCTCATCGGCGACTCATTCAGCGTCGACCATGTCGCCGTCTCGCATATCATCGTAGCTGAGTTCGAACAAAGCCTGCGGACGATCGAACGGCGCCGGTTTTTCGACCAGCTTCGTCTGCTCCCAATCTTCACCGATCGCGTCGTACTCGTAGGCGTGGAAGCCGTTCGCATCGACTTCCCAGAACGATGTGTACCGGTGTCTTTCAGCGTCCTTTCATTCTGACTCCTGTGCTCTGTTTCCTGACTCCCATCTCCTGACTTCTCTTTTCTCCTTCCCGAAGGAAAGAGAGGAGCGCGCTCCTCCGCCTGTGCGACGCGGC
>JACCRE010000355.1 GCA_013813775.1 Planctomycetaceae bacterium | reverse complement strand
AGAGTTCCTGACAAGACGTGAATCAGGCGACCGGACGCAAGTCCTATCGATCAAAGGGCGAACAGGCGTTTTGCCTTGGTTTCTCAACGGGAGCGAAACCCCCCGTGAGAACCTGACCTACTTCCTCAAATCCGCCTGACCTGTCTGTTTTTCAATCCGTTCCAAGAACGAAAATGAAACGACTCGCCCTTGTCCTCTCGACGGCGTTATTCACCGCAGCTGCCATCGCTTCCGATGCGATCCCAGCGGCACGGCAAGACAACCCGGTGGCGCTCGTCAATGCCGCGATCTATCCCGTCAGCGGGCCGGCGATCGAAGGTGGCACAATCGTATTCGCCGATGGCAAGATCACGGCCGTCGGCAAGGACGTGGAGATCCCCGACGATGCCGAACGCATCGACCTCAAGGGACAACGCGTCTACCCAAGCCTGTTCGAGGCGATGAGCGACGTCGGTCTCGTCGAGATCGACGCCGTGCGTGCGACGATCGACAAGGCCGAGACCGGTTCGCTCAACCCGAACGTCAAAGCCTGGGTGAGCGTGAACCCCGACAGCGAAGTGATCCCCGTCACGCGCAGCAACGGCGTATTGATCGCCGTCACGGCCCCTTCGGGCGGACTCATCTCCGGTCAGGCCGGCGTCTTGCAGCTCGACGGCTGGACGTACGAAGACCTGACGCTCAAAGCGCCCGTCGGTCTCGTCGTGAACTGGCCCCGCATCCGGAACGCCGATGACAAGCCGCATACGGCGCTCGATCGCGCCTTCGACGACGCGAGAGCCTATCTGAAGGCTCGGCAGGCGAAGCCCGATCTGCCGATGGACCTGCGTCACGAAGCGATCGCACTGGTCATCAATCGCGAGGTTCCGCTGATCGTCGCCGCCGATGAACTCGAACAGATCCAGTCGGCGGTCGCCTTCGCCGACAAGCAGAACGTGAAGCTCATCATCGATGGCGGCTACGACGCGCCGCTGTGTGCCAACCTGCTCGCCGCGAAAGACGTTCCCGTGATCGTCGGCGGCGTGTATCGCCTGCCGCGCCGTCGCAGCGACGCCTATGATCGGGCTTACACCGTGCCGGCGGAGCTGCACAGCGCCGGCGTGAAGTTTTGTATTTCGGGCGCGAACCGTTTCGGGTCGTCGAATGCACGCAATCTTCCGTATCACGCCGCGACGGCCGCGGCGTTCGGTCTTCCGCCGGAAGAGGCTCTGAGGGCGATCACGCTCGCTCCAGCCGAGATCCTGGGTGTCGCCGACCGCGTCGGTTCACTTGAGGTGGGGAAAGACGCGACGCTGTTCATCGCGAACGGCGATCCGCTCGAAGCCGCCACGCAGGTCACCGCCGCGTATGTCCAAGGCCGCCCGCTCGACCTCACCGACCGCCACAAGCAGCTCTACGAGAAGTACCGCACCAAGTACGAACGGCAGAAAGCGGCGGCGGGCAAGTAGAGACTGACGAGATCATCGCTCTCACGACAGCAAATCAGAAAGAACCGCCAAGACGCCAAGGGCTTTTTGAGCAATCTACGCCGGTTCTTCCTTGGCGATCTTGGCGTCTTGGCGGTTTTAGATTTCCCCCTCCCTATGCCCCTCATCGGGAACAAAGTCGCCGAGAAGGATTTGCGGGGCTGGTTGCAGGCGCACGGGTATTTCGGCCGAAGCGCGAAAGTTTTCGAGCTAGAACTCGTCGCCCTCCGCCGGCCGGGTTGGGAGCAGGTGTTTCAGTTTCGTGTGCGCGCGAAGCGACAGGACGAGTCCGACTGGGACGAATTGCGCGGCCTGTTTCGCGACGACGAGCGGAAACGGCGATTCGAAGCTCGTCTGACGACTTCCGACGAAGATCATGCCGTCGCCTTCGCCGAATGGACCGATGGCATGATTCTCCGGCAGCGACGGACTCGCGGCACCGTCGAACTTTCGCTCATTTTTCTCGCGGTCGTGATCCTCGCGACCGTGGTTGCCGTTGTCTTTCTGCGACGAGTCTGAAGCGTCTTGTCGATCACAATCGGTGACTGGTTTTGTAGGAAACGCCCTCCGCGGCGTTCCGCGAACTTCATTTAATGTTGATCTCCAGTAAATCCGAACGGGTGCCACTGGCTTTGCCAGTGTCGCGGTCTGGCGGCTTGCACTGGCAGAGCCAGTGTACCCCTTGTCATATGGCTTGAACGCAGGGGTTCGGACGCACGCACGTAACCGGCCTTGCCCAATGGCGGGCGGTTCGTTCCACTAGAGTCATCAGATCGCAAGCGCGTTCGCGCAGGAGGGCTTCCGATGATCGCTCCCGTCCGGCCGTCCGATTACCGGCTGTTGCATCGATTCGCGTTTGAAGAGGATTCGGCGGCTTTCGAGGAACTCGTGCGGCGGCACGGGGGCATGGCCCGCGGAGTCTGCCGTCGCGTGCTCGGTCCCGCCGGCGACGCCGACGACGCCGCTCAGGCGGCCTTCCTGTCGCTTGCTCAGAACGCCCGGCCATTGATCTCGCGGCTCGGCCCCAGCGGGAGCCTCGCCGGCTGGCTGTACCGAGTCGCCGTCAACGCGGCTTTGCAGCAGCGACGTGCGAGCAAAGCCCGGCGAAGGCGTGAGGCGACGGTCGTCCGCGAGAAAGAGCCTTGGTCGGAGGGCGCGACGTCGGTCGTCGAGCGTTCGGAACTGCTCGTCGTACTCGACGAAGAGCTGAAGGAACTGCCTTCCCGCTATCGCACGCCGCTCGTGCTGTGCCATTTGGAGGGAAAGACGCAGCACGAGGCCGCCGAACAGTTGGGCCTGAGCTACGGTACGCTCCGACGTCGGCTCGATCGCGGACGAAAGCTACTGCGGGCGCGCATCGGTCGTCGCGGCATGATCTCGTCGTCGGCGATGATCGCGCTCATCTGGAAATCCTCGGCGGTCGAAGCCTCGACGGTGCCGGCGCGTTTCGTCGCCTCGGTCGCGAAGGCTGTGAAGCAGCCTGCAACAGGGCCGGTCGCCGTCGTGCGGCCGCGCGTGACCGCTGCCGGGCATATTCCGAGATCTGCGGCGCGGCTCTCGACGTCGTTGTCGGCGACCGCTTACTCGATTCTGCTCGCGGCTGTGCTGACGGCGATGGTCATTCCGCCCGTGGTTTCGATGATCGCATCGGCGGGGTCATCGGGATCGTCGCACAACGTGGATCGTCCTTCCGAGCCGCTACGACTCTGGCCGAGCGGGCCGGTGAACCGCTCGGCGGTGTGAATCTCGCTCAAGGAGACGTGTTTCCCGGGCCGCGGTCGTCAGGGAGAGCCTCCGAGCCGGCTGGAAGCGCTCCCTGATGGTCGTGGCTCTGTGGCGATCGAGCCTCGAAGAAGCACGACCGGCACAGCGGGCCCTGTACGCTATCCGCCGGGTCGTGAGGCGGCCCAGCCGACGACAATCAGGCCGATCGCGAGCAGTGCCATCAAGGCGAGAGCGCCCCAGCTTGTCGCGGCACGTTCATCGATGACTTCGTCGGCCAGCAGGTTCGCGAGGATCGGGCGGCGGCGTTCGATCGCCCAGATGTCGGGCTGGCGGCGATTTGCCTTCCGGCGGTCCTCGTTCGCGGTCGATTCGGCTTCGTCCCACCGCATCAGGATCTCGGCGAGCTGCCCCTGCACTGCACGGGCATTGAAAGGTCGCCTTTCGGGCTGCTTCTGGAGCAATTGATCCACGAGGTCCGAGAGTTCCCGCGGGCAGGTGGGACTGAAGGTCGTCACCGGCGGCGCGGTACTCTTCAGATGCTGATCGAAGATGCGGGCGAAGTTCTCTCCCTGAAAGGGCGGCCGTCCCGTCAACATCTCATAGAGCAGGCATCCGAGCGCGTAGAGATCGGTCTGCGGAGAAATCGTCCGCTCGCCGCGAATCTGCTCGGGCGACATATACAGGTACGTGCCCACCGTCAGCCCGGTGGCCGTCAGTTCCGCCCGCGCGGTGTCGAGAGCGATGCCGAAGTCGCCGAGCTTGACCTTTCCATCCTTCGTGAAGAAGAGGTTCGCCGGTTTGAGATCGCGGTGAATCACTCCGTTGTTGTGAAGGTGCTGGAGAGCACTGCAGACCTGCCAGCCGATCTCCACGGCGTCCTGCCAGGCGAGCGCACCTTTGCGGTTGAGGAGCTTCTTGAGCACGCCGCCGTCGACAAGCTCCATCACGTAATACCAACGCCCGTCATGCTTGCCGGAGGCATAGAACGCGACGACGTTGGGGTGGCTCAGCCGTTCGAGGATCTGGATTTCGCGGGTGAAACGGCCTGAAATGGTTTCATCCTGCGAGACCTGCGGCAGCAGGATTTTGAGTGCGGCGACCCGACCCGTCTGCGTGTGGACGACGCGATACACCGTGCCGACCGTGCCGACGCCGAGCACTTCGCCCAGCGCCCAATCGTCAATCGTCTCTTGCTTCTGCGCCATCGGGGTCCCGGTGCGGGAGGATTCGACACGACGATCCGTTTCGGCAATGGGCATTCTGACCTGCGCAGGAGTCGCCAGCAACAGGCTGCTGAACGACCGAGATGCCCCGGACAAGAGCGTGCGTCCACCCTGGAGGCTCATCTCTGCCCTTCACGACATTCTGGCGGACGAATTCGACGCTTTCGCCCGTGATCCTTCACGTCGGACCGACTTCCGGCTACTCTCACCCGCGACCGACCGACGACTTCCAGCCGATATCCCCGCGCCGCGGGAGAGGTGTACAGCGGCATGGCCGATCCGACCTCCGACGACGCTCCCGAAGATGCTCCAGGTTCCGCCGATGCCCCCGAGGCAGTCGACGGGCCGTTCAGCCTCAACGCCCTGCGGCAGCTCGTCGAGCTGATGGAGAAGCACGGGCTGACGGAAGTCAGCCTGAAGACCGGCGAGACTCAGTGGAAGCTGCGCCGCGGACCGGAAAGCATGCCGGCTTACGCCGGTTATGCCCCCGCGCCGCTGCCGCCGGCAGCGCCTCCGGTGCCATCGCCGCCAACGGGCGCCGCCCCGACGGCTCCGGCGGCTCAAGACGGGATTTTCATCAAAAGCCCGACCGTCGGCACGTTTTACGCCGCTGCTGGCCCCGACGATCCGCCATTCGCGACGGTCGGCACGCGCGTCGAGCCCGACACGATCGTGTGCCTCGTCGAAGCGATGAAAGTCTTCAACCAGATCCCAGCCGAGGTGTCGGGCGTCATCGCCGAAGTGCTTGTGAAAAACGGCGACAGCATCGAGTACGGCCAGCCGCTGTTTCGGGTGAAATAGT
>JACCRE010000342.1 GCA_013813775.1 Planctomycetaceae bacterium | reverse complement strand
TGCGTGACACGCCGCCGTCGCGTGAGGTGGACGTCCGCCGCCGGGGCGGTATGGGTCAAAAGCTAGGCGGCTCTTGCCCGTACAGGCCCCGGGTTTGGTCATCTGCTCTCGACGCCATGGACCGGCGCAAGGCCGGGCACCACGCCGAAACGAACTTGCTCGGGCACGCATGAGCGACGGTACTGCAGATTCGCCGTTCAAAACCCGAACCAGCATCCAACCTCGCTCAGGTAGCGGAGGCTGGGAAGAGCAATCGGCGCTCTTTTCGCTCCGATTCTTGTTTTGTATGGAAATGCGAATTCAGGAAACGGGGATCGCGTCACCGTTTGCGATCTGGCTGCCATCCCTCCTAAAACAGGCCGACAAGGCCCCACCACGCATAGCCCGTCGTGAATGCCAGCACGAGTCCAAGAACCGTCACCAGCAGGCCGGCCTTCAGCATCTCCAGCACCGTCAGCTCGCCGGAGGCGAACGCGATCGCGTTGGAAGGCGTCGAGATCGGCAGCGGCGTCGGGCATTCCGAAAAAGGAGAACGCGCCGAGATGCCCGGCGAGCGTGAGAAGCACCGCTGCTGCGATCGCCGCTGATCTGCCGTAGGTCGCCAAGTTGCCCTCAACGGCAAACGCGGATGGCCGCCGACGATAGTTACCAGAGGCTGGTGCCGTTGCGTCCCCGCAGCAAAAGCGCATCGAGCAGATTGACGACGCCGTCGCCGTTCAGATCGGCCCAGATGTCGTCCGACCCGTTGCGGCCGCGCTGCAGCAGGGCGTCGATGAGATTCACGTATCCGTCGCCGTTGACATCGCCGAACAGAACATCGACGGCGGCGGTGAGGTTGCCATCCACAAGGTATCCGCCGTCGGCTCCGTAGACTCCGTCGGCCGCCTGAACTCCGGCGTTGCCGTCCGACGAATCGTCGTCGCCGTCGAGAACGATCGACATCTGGTCGGGTGGCGGTGCCATTACTGCCGCCGTGGTCGTCGGCACGGTAGCCGAAGCCGTTGTTCGCCGTGATGATCGCCAGGTCGTCCTGGAACTGGTTGGCGTTGGGATACTCGCCCTTGCTCCACTGGCTGAGGCTCTTGGCGAAGCCGGCGCCCATGATGGGGGCCCAGCCGGTGGCCCCGCTGCCGTGGCCGTTGTAGTAGGCTCCCGACGAGCTGCCGTCGTGCGTGAGGCCCAGGGCGTGGCCCACCTCGTGGCTCAGCGTGTCGGCGGCGTTGACCTCGCCGCTGTTGAAGCTGAAGACGGGGGTGTCGGTGTTCCAGGTGAAGGAGCCGGTGTAGGCGATGCCCCCCACGGTGGAGCCGATGTCGTCCCGCAGCCAACTCTGGTCGGCGAATCGCGATTCCAGCTCGTGACGGCGCGCAGCATGGGCGGTCAGAGCCGACGAAGCGAGGCGTTCGAGACCCCGATCGCCGGTCTTGGAAGAAGGATAAAGAAGCAGGAACAGCCGAAAGGAAAATCAGAAACGCAGTGGCTGCCGAGGGAGCGAACGCCCCCGTAGCACGGCAACCGAAGGGCTTATGCTAAGAACGCAGGCAAAGCACGGCAACCACAAATGGGGAAAATAGGAATAATGGGTTGGGGGTTGGCTTTGTCTGAATCCTGCGGAAATTCTTGACATCGGTCGCTACGGCGCGGCCTCTCCAATGAATTCCACAGAGCTCGCCCCTGCCGCAGATGGCAGAGAAGCCGCGGGTCGAGCCTGAAGCGGGGCAGTTCCGCAGAAACTGGTTACGCCAACGTCCAGCCGTCCCGCGGTGATTCGCGGCCGAGAAGACGCTCGGCGTCGGGACGGTTCGGGATCTTGAGGTTCTGGCGATCCCATGCGATCTTGCCTCCGTCGCGAAACGCCACATTGCCCAGGTGATTCGCCTCCGTCAGTGCGGCGGCGTAATCGAAGGGGCTTCCCGTTGGTGTGCCGTTCCGACACCCATTGAGCCATTCGGCGTGTTGGCCGGGTGACTCGGGAAGAAACGGTTCAGGCGGCTCGAAGCCGGTGAAGTCTGCTTCGGGCAGCAACACGTATTTTCCGTAATCGGCGAGCAACATGCCTTTGTCGCCGATGAATAGAACGCCGTTCGCCCATTGCGGGATGCCGCCGTCCCGCCAGATCTGTGGCTTGTGCGATCCCTGGTGCCAATGCACCGTGCAGGCCGGCATGTCACCGCGCGGGCCGTACTCGTAGGTCGCCGACATCGAGGCGGGGGCGAGCTCCGGATGCGGTTCTGGACCATCGGCGCTGACGGTCAGCGGAGCGTCGAGTTCCAGCGCCCAGAAGGGCAGGTCGTTCCAATGGCTGCCGAGGTCCGACATCGTGCCGCTGCCCCAATCCCACCAGCGATACCATTTCGGACCCGGAAAGTAGACCTCGTGGAACGGCCGCTCGGCAGCGGGCCCGAGCCATAGGTCCCAGTCGAGATACGGCGGCGGCGTCATGCCCTCCGCGGGTCGCCCGGTCACATAAACGATGTCGTTGTGCTGCTTCGCCTCTTCCTCCGATTGGAGACCCCAGGCTCGTGAAACCCAGACATGGGCTTCACGCACCGGACCGATCGCACCGGTGCGGATCAGTTCGACGACCTGTCGATAATTGGGCGTGGCATGAATCTGGGTGCCCATTTGCGTCGCGACGCCGGCCTCTCGCGCAGCCTCTGCGATGAGCCGGGCCTCGCGAATGTTGTGCGTCAGCGGTTTTTCGCAGTAGACGTGCTTGCCGAGCCGCAGCGCCGGCAGCATCGCGTAGGCATGCGTGTGTTCGGGCGTGCTGACGACGACCGCGTCGAACTCCTGGAACTCGTCGTACAGCGCTCGGAAGTCTCGAAAGCTCTTCGCCTGCGGGAACTGCGTCGCGGCACGATCGAGGTGGCGTTGATCGACGTCGCAGATCGCGACGACTTCGTCGCCTTGCGAGGTGAGTTCACGCAGATTCGCTCCGCCGCGACCGCCCACGCCGATGAAGGCCAGCCGCAATCGATCGTTCGGCGACGTCGTCGCAGGAGCCTGCGCTCGCGCCAGTCCCGGCAACGCAATCGCACCTGTGGCCAGACCCGCAGTCGCAAGGAATCGTCGGCGTGAGATCATTAGGGCGGCCCTTCGAGGTGTGCGACATCGAACCGTGAATCAGACGTTACCGAGCACTTTGTCCATCCGCTTCGCGACGTCGGCGAGGTACTCCCAGTCGCCGGATCTCATCTCGGCCGCGGCCCAGCCGGTGAGGCCGATCTTATCGAGTTCGGAGCGCACGGCGTCCCACTTGATGCTGCCTTCGCCGAGCGGCGTGTCGAAGCCCTTCGCCATGCCTTCCTTCATGGCCTTCGGCAGGCTGTACTCTTTGACGTCGAGCTTACCGATGCGGCTGCCGAGCACTTCGACCCAGTGCTCGGCCACGCCCCAGCGCACCACGTTGCCGACGTCGTAATGCACGCCGACGAACGGGTGCGCGATCTCGTCGATGAAACGCTGCATGTCGAGCGCGCTGATCAAAAACGTCGCCCACACGTTCTCGACGAGGATCTTGACGCCCTGCCGCTCGGCGTGCGGCGCAGCGGCGCGAATGATCTCGACACAGCGCTTCCAGTTGTCGGCGAAGGGCTTCGAAACGTCGTAGCGCGCGACGGTGAGGATGCTGTCGCCGCCGAGTCGCTTGCAGAGGTCGATCGCCTGCTCGATGCCGTCGAGTTGCGGGCTGACGATGCAGTCGATGTGCAGTCCCGTCGACCGGCTCGCCTCGAGCCATTCCGCCGGGTCTTTGACTTCCGACAGGTTCGGCTCCAGGCCCTCGAATCCACACGCCTTGAGCTTCTCGAACGACTCGGCGAGCGAACCCGACTTGTCGCCGACCATGTTCCACTTCAGGCTCTTGCGGAACCGCGGCGGATCGGGTGCGGCGGCAACCGCGGAGGGCAAGCACGAGGCGGCCGACGCCACTGCGGCGGCTTGAAGAAACGACCGGCGGTCCATCATCGAATCCCCCGACGCGGAAACACCAAAGCTGTGAGCCGGACAATCCGCTCGCCCGGCTCGTAACAGTGTCGGCTGATTCGTGTCGGAGAGCAACGGAGCGTAACATCGTGGCCCGGCTTCCCGACGAACTGCGGATCGGTCGAGACCTTGAACGGTCTCGTGCGTGCGGCTGAAGGCCGTTGTCCTTCGGCACGCGCTGCACCATCGTGTCGCTGCATCCCAACGCCCTGGCCAGCGACCGTGTCGACCACTGCGTGGCGCAGGGCGGCGTCTCTTGAGTCGTTTTGCGGATGATCTCGGCTTCAAAGCGGGCTCGCGTGGCTGCGTGCCGGCCTCCTCGCGGAGCATCCTTCTCGATGCCCGCCAGACGCGTCTCGGCGAAGCGCCTCCGCCAGACCCCGACGGTCCGCGGCGTGCAGCCGAGTTCGACGGACATGGCTTTGTTTCGGCGGCCGCCAACACGATCCCGGCCCGCAGCACGAGCCGCGCCGGCGTGCTGCGGCCTCGCGACCATCGGGTCAACGTCCTTCGTTCCTCATCCGTCAATGCGACGGCTTTCGCGATCCGCATCGGTCTGCTCCTCCGGGTTCAGAGAATCAGACCCACAACCGGCAGATAAATTCCCGCACCTCTGAAGCATCACATTTGAAGCACTACTGGCTCACAGCACCAATTCGTCGGCTCGAAAGACTGGTCCTTCGACGCAACTGCGGCGGTAGTCCCATCCGTCGCCTGTCTTGACCTTCACGACGCAGCTAAAGCATGCGCCGAAGCCACAGGCCATCGGCGATTCGAGCGACAGCCAGCAGGGCACGCAGGCACGTTCGCACCGTTCTGAAACGGCGTGCATCATCGGTTCGGGACCGCAGCAATACACGGCCGCAGGCGGATCGCTCGCGATTTCTTCGTCGAGCAATTCGGTCACGTAACCGTGATGGCCCTCCGAACCATCGTCGGTCGAGAGGCGTATTGTCAGTCCGTCACGGCGGAAGTCGTCAAGCCCGGCCAGATACTCTCGGCTGCGAACCCCATATAGCAGCGTCAGCCGCTCGGCGTTCGCTGAGATCGTTCGTGCGGGCCGTCCGTATCGTCGCGCGCCCGAGGCCTCGCGGCTGACGGCCAGGAACGGCGTCTGGCCGATGCCGCCGCCGACCATGATGAGTCGCCCGGGCGGCGGCGTCGGAAACCCGTTGCCGAGCGGTCCCCAGATACGCACCATGTCGCCGGGCTGCCAACGGGACATTTCCGACGTCAGCTTGCCGACGACGAGATAACCAAAATCGATGCCCGCCAACGCGCCGTTCTCTTCGAACACGTCGTAGAGAGCGAAAGGGCGACCGAGCAACGGATCGCTTCCGGTGCTCGGCCGGACCATGAAAAACTGGCCGGGCACGATTCGCTTCGCGACGTCGGGACAGCGCAGCCGCAAGCGGTACGTGTCGCGAGCCATGCGAACCTGTTCGACGACCGTCGCCGTGGTTTCGATCGCGTCGGTCCGCATGCCGGGTGGCGTAGAAATCAAACCCATAAGTTTCATCGCTCGACAGCGTTCAGAACGGCGACTGGATCAACGTCGCTTGCGGACCTTTCCCGGGTGTTTGGCGTGAGCGTTTGCGCCGGAAGGCTTCCTCCCCGTAGACCCTTGGCCGCTCGGTTTCCGACCGCCCGGCTTATGAGCAGTGCGTTTCTCGCCGGTGAAGTTCCGTTCGCCCGGCTTTCGGTCAGTCGGCTTGTGGCCCCCGGGCTGTTTGTCGGCGGATCCTCGGTCGGTCGAGTGCTCGTTCGACGCTCGTGTCGAAGAACGTGTACCCTCGCTGACATCAAGAATGCGACGACCTGCCGGCCGTGCGGCGTCGCTTGTGCGGGGACCGGTTTTCGCGGGGGGGCGGGCCTTCTTCGGACGCTGCACCGACTCCGGCTTGCCGCTCTTGCGGACGAATTCCTGCAACTGGCGCACTTCTTCCGACCGAAGCGGCCGATACTGCCCCACGGCGAGATCGCCGAGTTTCAAGGGTCCAAAGGAGACTCGTTGAAGCCACATCACCTTGTGGCCGACTCGCGAAAACAACCTGCGAATCTCGCGGTTCTGGCCGCGCGTCAGTTCGACTTCGAGAAACGTGCTTTGGCCGTGCGTCTTCAATCGCTTGGTCCGCTTCAGGCCGAACTTGCCTTCCGTGAAGTGAATGCCTTTGCGTAACTCGGCGAGTGTCTGGGCCGTCGGCACGCCCGCGACCTGAATTTTGTAGACGCGCGGCACCTGGTACCGAGGGTGCGCGAGTTTCTCGGCGAGCTCGCCGTCGTTCGTGACGATCAGCAAGCCTTGGCTGCCTTCGTCGAGACGGCCGACCGAAAACAGCCGAGTGCCCGCCGACGGAATCAGATCGACTGCGAGTCGACGACCTGACTGGTCGTAGTTCGTGCAGAGGTAGCCCGTGGGCTTGTTCAACAAGTAGTGACGCTTTTTCTGTGGACGCAGTCGCTCGCCGTCGAGCCGCACGTCTTGCGACGACGGATCGACGCGTCGGCCCAGATCGGTCACAACCTCGCCGTCCACCGTCACGCGGCCCGCCGTCACGTACTCTTCACACTTGCGGCGCGAGTCGATGCCTGCGGCGGCAAGCAACTTTTGGATACGGGTGCCCTCGGCGGAGGAATCATCGGTCTTTGGCGGGTTCGACATGCCGCCCATTCTCGCAGACCGCGCGCAGTCAGCAACCGTGCGTGGTCCGTATTCGAGTTTTACGTCTCACGCCGCCTTCACACCGGAGTGGGAGAGGGGAAGATTGGGCGAGGGGGAGACAAAAAACCGGGCATGACGTTCGGCTGGCGGCTCGTCATTCTCTCGTCTCTCCCTCTCCTCGTCTCCTCCCCCCCTCGTCCGCCGGCCTCGCCAACGACTCGAAATACGATCTCACCAGCGAATCGTATCGCGGCAGGTACTTATCGGAGCCGGCATTGAGAAGCTGATCGCGAAGGCGCGGCGGCAAGTGGCCCCATGCTTCCTGGATCACGCCGGGACGATAACCTGGCACAGGATCGCTGGACCTGCGGGAATCCGCGGCGCGGTCGGAAGATTCCTCGGCCCTGCCGCTGCGATTCCGACCGGGACGAGACATCGGTTGCCCTTCAGAACTTGATCCCGACGACTCTTCGCCGGGTGCTGATTCCTTCGGCGAAGGCGCTCCTTCGCTGTGCGGCCGCGGCGCATCCGCGGGACTGGGTTGCGGGGTGTCGTCGGGCGGCGGCACCGACTTGCCTGCACTGATGAGTTTCTCAATTTCCTCAATCGCCGTCCTCTGCGCCGCGCGAGTCGCATCGTCGGTCCGACCTTCCGCCAAGCCTCGCCCCGCTTTACGGAGGCTCGTGCCGATTTTCGCGATGGCGGCTGCGTCCTTAGATGTTTCAGCACCAAGCGACCGCGGTTCCGTCGCCGGTGGCTCCTCGTTCACGGGTCCGCCCTGGCAAGGCGCCAAGAGGGCAGCGGCGATGATTGCAGCAGAGAGTTCGTTCATTCGGAAGCCTCCTCGACTGCCGGCGTCGCCTCGTTGACAAGCTGTGTGAACATCTCGAACAGCGATTGCTGTTCCACACCGAGCCGCTTTAACTCTTCCCTTTGCGCGGCAGAGAATTCGCCGGCGGAGTGTGCATCATCAAGCGATTGCGTCCGCTGATAAACATCTTCCTGCAACATTTTGAGCAGTTCGAGTTGAACGAGTCGCGGCACGTCGCCGCTCGCTTCCTCGCCTTGCGCCCTCGACGGGTCGTTCTTATCCGCTGAACCAGACAGCAGGGCGGTGCGTCTCAAAGCCGACGCCACTTGATCGAGGCGAGTCTTTGCGGCGTCACCATCGCCTTGGGCGCTCGGGCCGGTTTCTTTCGCAGTCAGCGATGTTTCGAGACGTTCCATGTGACCGACCGCCGATTGCAAAGCGAAGGCGATGATCGTCGCTTGATCCAGATTCCGGGTGACGTCCTGCGTCTCGGTCGCGATCGTCTGTTGCGATTCAATAAGCTTTCGCAGCAAAAGCAACTGCGACCTCGAGAGCGAACCAGATTCGCGCTTCAGGCCGTCGAGCCGACGAACCTCGTCATTGACTTCGGTCTGCCGAGATACGAGCGACTCGATCTTTCCGACCGAGGATGCGATGCGTTCGGAAGCGAGACGCTGCGCGACGTCGTCGGCCTGAGACGTCGCCTGCCGTTCGGCACGGCGCAGCCAATCCCGAGCGTTCCCGAGCAGTCTCTCCGCGGCATCGTCCTCGCGACGGCGGAGCCGCTCGAGTCCTTCTGCCATTTGCCTTACGGCGTCGTCGACGAGTCCTGCGGCCTCGTGAGCGGTCGCGGATCGCAAATTCCTCGCCGCGGCAGCGGCGTCTTCCCGCAGTTGGGCCTGATCGCCGATCAGCCCTTCTCGCGTCTCGTCATCGAGAGCCTGACTTTCGCCGTCGGCCTGTCGAAGTTCACCGAGGATTTCTTCTTGCGTTTCGGCAAGCCCCGTCAGAGCATTTGACGCAGTCCTCAGATTCTCCTCATCGAAACGCATGCGATCGGACTGGGAGAGGATCTCTCTCAGCGCTTGTAGCTGACTCAGCAGTTCCCGCTGAAGGCGACCAGCCTCACCGAGATTGTTGCCGCGGATCGACTCTCCCGCCGCTCGGGCGGTCGCCGGCATCCCCACCGACCGTAGCAGATCGGCCGCGCCCTCGAGACGCTTGTCCGCCGAGGAATCGGTTATACGCTCTTGCTGACCCGCATCCTCTTGCGATGTGCCACCGCTGGCAATCGACGGATTGACCAGCCGTTCGATCGTCTGTGCGAGTCGTGACATGCGATCCGCGAGACCGTTTTGTCGTTGCCCCAACCGTTCGAGCGCGCCTGTCTGCTGATCCGTCAGTTCTGCGGAGACTGTTCCCAATGTCTGCGCGGCCGTCTTGGCCGTTTCTTCTCTGAGTTCACGCTGGATCGCCAGAAGCTCGTTCGCCTCGATGCCCAAGTCGCGGCGCTTCCGCCAAGCGCCGAGATCCTCCAGCAAGGTGTCCAGGCTTTGCTGGACGACGCTCATCTCGCCCTTCGCGGCGACAAGCGCTGAGAGTGCCGCGTCGCCGGATTCGGATTTTCGAGCCGCGGTCATGCTCCGGTCGGCCGCTGGCAACGCGCTTGCTTCGAGGACGCCAAGTTCCGTCGCGATTCGCTCCAACCGATCGGACAGCGTCGAATCCTCAAGGCGATTCGACTTCAGCTCCGCGAACGCTCGAGCCGCACGTTGTTTGAGCCCGTCCTCGGCGTCGGCGAGTTGGGATGAGATGCGACGTTGCTCCAACTCCGACCGTGCAAGCAGGTCTTTTTGATCCGCAGGCAAATCGGTCGACTGTGCAAGTTGGGCCAGTAGCGCGGCGACCGTTTCACTGACTCTTTCTTCATCGCGCCTGGCTTGAGCGAGATCATCCAAAAGTTCGGCCTGTCGATCGAGGAGTTCTTCGCGCTTTTCGGAAGCGGAGACGATCGTGATCCTCCGAGGGCTGCTCCGGCCGACGTGCGGCGGGCCGAGATCGAAAGCGTCCGTCGCTTCGCCGCGAAACTCCAGCCGATCACCGGGGCGGAGTTCCAACGGCCCGAGCGACCAGAGGAGCGGATATGTTCCCTTCAACGGCCGTTCCGGACCATCGAACGGCGCCAGCATCCTACCCGGCGAATCGCTCGCCTCGTCCGGGCCTTCCGCCTCGTCGTGCAATCCATCGCGATTGAAACGCAGTCGGACGGACGTCAGTCCGTGGTCGTCGGTCGCCTCGACAACCACCGGCAGATCGGCGTCAGCCGTCGCGGTCACGTCATCAGGAGGTTCAACGATTCTGACTGCGGGAATGGTGTCGGCGGCGACGCGCAACTCATACCGCGGAGCTTCGGGATTCTCGAAGCCACCGCGATCGCGCAGTCGGAACCAGTACGACGACAACCCTGGTTGATCGAGGGTGAAAGCCGCGGTGACGGTGCGACCATCGTCGCTCAAGGTGGTTTTCTGGCCGCCGTGATCGCCGATGAAAAGCTCCGCAGAGAAGAGCGGCTTGTTCGCACGCCCCTTAAACGAGACGGAAGAGCCGACGATGCCCGAGGCCGCTCCGCCGCCCGTCTTCGGCGCGTTCGGTTCCGCCTGCAGGTATGCCGGAGGCGTGACCGTCACGATCATCCTTTCAAAGACCGGCGGAGGAACGACGTCGGCGATGACATAAGGCATGTTGCGATGGTCGCCGCCCACGACCCGAAACCGCAAAGGTCCCTCAGCGGCGAGCAATGAGCCGACACCCACCTCGGGCTCGATGCCGTCGCTCGACGCCTCGTCGGCGATGGGCACCGGTTCCGACCGCCGACCGCCGTCGGGACCGATGACCTGCATGGTGAGGTCGTTCGGAACGTCGCCGTTCCGGTTTCGGACGTGGAAACGGAGCGTTTGACCGCGGCCGATCTGAATCTTCGGACCGATCGCCGCACCCGATTCCATCACAAGGTGCAGTTCGACGGTTCTGGGCCATTCGACAGCCGCAAGTGGCATTGCGAGACGCAGCAAGCCGGACCGAGCCAACACCGGACTCGCACATATGAAAATGAACGCGAGGCTCGCGACCGCAATCGCAGCGAGGACCACTTTGCGAAGACGCGTCTTATCGACGATTACGGGTGGAGGTTCGCTCGCGATCCCCTGAGAGACGTCGTCGATGAGGCGGCGTTGAAGTTCCGTCGAGCCGGCAACAGGGTCTTGTTTCAGAAACGCGGTCGCGGCGGCGAGCCTGCCTCGCCAGCGAGGATCATATGATTCGATCCTGCGTGCGAGTTCAATGTCGGAAATGTGGTTTCGCAAGGCCGGCAGCAGGAACGTGACGACCACCCAAACGGCGGGCGCGATCGCGGCGAGAGAAAACAGCAACCTCGCGGCGGTGCCGCTCGGACGGATCAAAAAGTCGAGTCCGCCGGCAACAGCGGACCCGGCAATCAACGTCAGGCCAAACAATGCCGCGCCACGAATCAGCCCCGCTCGTCGCAGTGTGCGACGCACCTCACGGAGCAGATCGGTGAGCGGTCCGGTCATAGACGCCGTGGTTAGGTTTTTGGCCAACATGGATGGATCACGTCAGGCAACCTCGCGTGTGGCTTCGTCGTCCGGCATGCGCCACCTGCCTGTGCGAGCCACCATTCTACGCCATTCGCCACCATTTGCGGAGCAGCCACTCCGCCGTCAGCACGACGGCGAAGATCAGCAGCAGTTCGGGTCGGTTCCAAAGTGGGCGTGGTTCGGCGGCGTCGAGTCGGACCGATCGTCCCGAGGGAAGCTGCCTGACGAGGCGAGAAATGTCCTTTAGGTCGTAGTATTTGCCGCCTGAGAGCTCCGCTGCCTTTCGCAGATCGACGATGTCGGCGTCCCGCCGTCCCAGTTCACGATCCGGCGGATCGACTCGAAAATCGGCTGCGGGAGGCGAGCCGGTGAACGCCGGCTCGCGAATCCAGGCGTGATAGCTGCCCTCCGGCAGCCTTGTGAGCCTGCCCTCGAACGAGTCAGAGAGCGTTCCGTTTCGCTCCAGATCGACTTGCCGACGCCCGCCGGCCCGGTCTTCGACGACGACGGTCATACCATTTGGAGGCGACGGGATCAGCCGCTCGTCGATAAAACGTGCCCGCAGCGTCACCGTATCGCCTTGCAAATAGGTGCGACGGTCCGCCGTCAGCTCGGCGCCGTTCTGTTGACCGATCAGCGATGCCCGGCTGAGGAACCGGATCGCCTGGATCCAATAGCGGCCGAAGTAGAGATCTCCAGTGCGCAGCCGCCAGCGCCATGTTTCATCCGTCAGTTGCAGCAGAACCTTTCCCGCGCCGAATCTCTGAAGAGCGATCACGGGCGTCTGCCTCCCTGCGAAGTCAGACGCTTCGGCAAGCGCGACCGCTCCAGGACGCAGCGTGGGCGCCTCGATGCGCCAAAAAAGTCCTGGTAACGAGTCCCACACCGACTGACTGCGTGCCTCGTCGGTTTCGAGCCGAAACATTGGCCCCAATTGGCGACCCTGAAGAGTGAGTCGAGGTCGAAAGGCTTCGCCAAGCAGCGCGTCGGGCGGCGGAGCCGAAGCATCGGTGATCTGAATCGGGAGGAGCGGTTCGAGGGGCGTGCCCGCATAGCGAAGCGGAAAGAACTCCGGGCCGGCAATTCCCAGCAGCCCACCACCTTTGACGCGTACGAACTCGACCAACGCCGATAGAACTTCCGATCCCAGCAAACCGGGGTCGAGATCCCCGAAGATGATCACGTCATACGCGAGGATTTCTTCCTTCCGCAGCGGAAAGCGATCGATCGCCGTTCGATCTTCCGATGCGTACCCCAGATCCGACTCCTGCAAGACCGTGTCGAGTTCAATCGTCGGTTCCCGCTCGAGCAGAGACTTGAGAAACCGAAATTCATAACGGGGCGTATGATCCGCGAGCAGAACGCGAACCTTCTGCTTTCGCACGCTGATTCGTCGCGACGTCGAGTTGTTCGAGGTGTTCGCTTCCTGAGCGTCGGTGCCGATGGTCAGCGCGACATCTCTGTCACCCTCAACTTCGGGAGTGAAGGAAAGCTCCTTCTGCACGGGACGACCGTCGGCTTCGGCGTTCACCGTCGATTCAGCAAGCAACGCTCCCGTTTCGCGATCGGTCAGCCGGATCGAAATCGGCTTCCCGCGAAAGCCGAAGGACCGAATTCGCGCCGTCACGCGAACGGGGTCGCCCAGGAACGCGACGTCATCAGCCAGCAGTTCATACAACTCCAGATCACGGGCCGGACCATCGCTGCCGACGCCGATCGGATAAAGCGGCACGCGGCGACGAGCCGCGAGCGACGCCACGGCCGAGAGCGCATCGGCCTCTCCCGTCGTCGAAACGCCGTCGGTGAACACGAGAATCGCGCCCGGCGAGACGCCGCGCAGGTCATCGAGCACGCGTTGAACCGCCGCGGCCGGCCTGGTTTCCTGGCCGTCCGGCGTGAGCTTCTCCAAGTCCGCGACGAAGTCTGAAACGTCATGTCCTTGCGCAGAGATCGGCAAGGGCGATGCGTCGCCGGCGAATCGGTAGATGCGAACTCGAAAGCGTCTCGACAGCGTCTGAAGGAACCCAGCTTCGTCACCGATCAAAGCTTTGCGGACGAAATCGAACCGGGAGGTTCCAGACTCGCCGCCACTCTCGGCATTACCCTCCGTCAGGCTCATGCTGGCCGAATCGTCGATCAGCAGCGCCAGAACAGGCAGGCCCGTTCGGTCGACCGCGAGCGTGGCTTGCGACAGCATCGCCGCGACGAGTCCAAGGGCGATAAGCCGCAGCGCCGCAAGCGACAGTCGCCGCGAGATCGACAACCGTCTCGCTTCGCGAAAGTAGAGCAGCACGATACCGACCGCGATGACGGCCAGCGCCGCAACCGTCAACCAGCCGGGCCATCCCTCCGGCCCTATCGAATGCGATTCGATCCGCCAATCCGTTCCCTGACCTGGACCGCTGGGCGGAACGCCGAGGTAACTCTCAAAGAATCGCTTCGCCGCCTGCATCGCGGATTCCGTGTTCGCAACGGGAGGCTGATGAAACGGGAGAACGTGAGATGCCGGTTATTCGATCATGGCATGCGTCGCGACGTCGTCGGCGGTTTCGGCTTCGTCCGACGCGGCAACCGCTCGGGAGTGGCGGTTCAGCATCGCCAGTACGGGAAAAATCGCCGCGAGGCCCGCCAACATCACCGCCGCCGCAACGCCGTATGCCAGCGGAACCGACCGTTGAAACAACCCCACGCCGATCACCGGTCCCGCGATCCTGGCGAGCGCGCTTGCGCTCTGACCAAGCCCTAACACGGAGCCTTGTCGATCGGCCGGAGTGGTCAACGAGAGCAGCGACTGCAAGGCGGGCGTGACGAACGCGAATCCGATGACGCAGAAGAGCAAAGCGCCGTAGAAGATGACGTTGCCGAAAGCGCCGCGTGATTCCAGGAACGCCAGCATCACAAGCCCGATGGCGAGGTAAGCGATTCCGAGCGGAGCCATGCGCCGTTCGCCCAGCTTCCATGCCCACCGGCGGACCAGCAGGCCTTGCGCGAGCGTCAGCGTGACTCCGACGAAGGCGAACAGATAGAAATTGTCGCGGTCCGAGTAGCCCAGGTGCCGACTGAGCAACGCCAGCGTACTCTCGAACATCGCGAACGCGGCGGTCGTCAGGAAGATCTGACCGAAGATCGCCATTCGCACCGGGTCTCTCAACAGGGTCCATCGGCCGACCGGCAACGCCCTTGCCTGCGTCGCCGCAAGTCGTTCCGGCTCTTTCAGCACGAACACTGCCGCGACGAAAGCGACCGCACTCAGGCCGGCGGCGAGATAGCCTGGCAGGGGCGACGGAGCCGCAGCGAGATCGTCGCTCACAAAGGCTGCGCCGAGCAAAGGTCCGAACGTGAAGCCCGCACCAAATGCCGCACCAATTAACGCCATGCCCTTTGCGCGATCGGCGGGACCGGTCACGTCGGCGATATAGGCCTGCGCCGTGGAAATGGTCGCCCCCGCGATTCCAGCACCGATGCGGGAGATGAACAGCCACGCGAGCGGAGTCAGACCCAGCAGCGTCGCGTCTTTATCGAGTCCGGTCGCGACGCCGAACAAACCATAAAAGACGACCGAGCCGGCAAGCCCGACGAGCAAAACGGGCCGTCGGCCGATTCGATCCGACAGCCGGCCCCACATCGGGGCGAAGATGAACTGCATCGCCGAGAAGACCGCGACGAGCGCTCCGAGCCCGACCTCGGCATCGAAATACTTGCCGTACCTCGGCAGCAGCGGCAGCACGATCCCGAAGCCCAGCAGGTCGATGAACACGACCGCGAAGATCGCGGCCAGACTCGCGGAGCGGGAACGGGACATAAAAGAATGAGCTGACGGAAGTCGGGGTGGCACGCCCTGACGAAGGAAGGGCGTGGCCGAGCGTCGAACCGACCACGCCCTTCCAGGGCGTGCCACCCTTCAAAAGAAAACCTGCGGGACACAGCCCGCAGGCTTCAGGCAATCCAAACCGAGTGTAACGGTTCAACAGGTGCGGAACAGGCGGCCGGGATCGAGCGCCGCGACGCTGCCGATCATCTTCGGGACGTCTTGCTCCGGCGAGGCGGGGCTATCGGGGTCGAACCAGGCCTGCTGGAACGGGATCCGAACCTTGTGCTTCATCGCGAGGTTCGCACTCAGGGCCATGATTGCGTCGGCCATCGCCACGACGCCGTTGCACCGCAGTCCGCCGTCCTGCCGCGGAATGTCTTTGCCGTCGGGATAGTAGTTCCCCTCGAACTCGCGGATGCAGTAGCAGAGGTGTTCCATCTCCTCGGTGTAGCCGCGGCTGATGTTCTCGGCCGCGCCGGGTGCCGCCGCGGCGCGAGCGCCGCCGGTCTCGTAGGCGTCGAGAGCCGGACCACCCTCTTTGCCGGAGTTCACGACATACAGTCGCTGATCCGGTCCGCCGCCCGACCAAGGAGTTTCTTCCTTGTAGAGCAGAGCCTCCTTTTCCTCCTTCATGATCAGCGTGCCGCGGCTGCCGTAGACGATCTCGCCGTACGGCTCGAAGCGATTCGTGCTGATCGAGGAATAAGTGACGACGCACACGTCGTCTTGATCCTTCTCATACTGCGGACCGGGAAACTCGTAGGTCACGAAGATCTGGTCCCAGATCTCGCGGCGGTCGTTCCATTTGTCTTCCGGTCCGACCCCCTTGATCCCGTAGAAGTTCTTGCCGCCGTAGCCCTGCACGGCGACCGGGTGGACGTGTCCCAGGAAGATGCTCGCGGCGTCCATCTGGTGGCTGCCGAGCTCGACCATCAGCCCGCCGCCCGTCTCATTGTAGAGACGCCAGTTGACGAGTTGCTCGAGCGACTCGTAGCCGTAGTTCTGGACGACGCCCTTGCCCTTCAACGCCTCGGCGTCTTCACGAGGGATGTTCTTCAGCCACTGGTCGCGGCCCGGAAAGCTGTTGTTCCGGTGCCACTGGGCGCGGATGTACTTGATGTCGCCCAGCAGCTTCTGCTCGACGAGGTGATTCGCGTTCTCGTAGAGCACTCCGTAGTGCCGCTGATGGCCGACCGCCAGCAACTTGTTGTTCTTGCGGGCGGCCTGAATCATCTGCTTGCATTCAGTGACCGTCTTCGCCATCAGCTTTTCGCACAGCACATGCTTGCCGGCGTTCAACGCCTCGATGGCGAGCGGGGCGTGCTGATTGAGCGGCACCGCGATCACGACGGCTTCGACGTCGGGATCGGCGAGTAGTTCCTTGTGGTCCTTATAGACCTTGATCTTGCTGGCAGCGTCGGGGCCAAGCTTTTTGAACAGGCCGACGCGATGCTCGTTGCCGTCGCCGTGCAAGGCTCGTTGGCGGTTCGTCGGCCGGATGTCGGCGACGGCGACGATGTCCATATAGGCCGGCGGATGCTGGGTGATGAGGATGTTGCCCTCGTCACCGGTGCCGATAAAGCCGAAGCGGATAGGTTCGCCTTTCAGCTTGTCATAGCCGAAATAGGCTGCTCCGAGTCCGGCGCCTCCCGCAAGTACGCCGGCGAGAAAATCGCGACGGGTTCCGCCGACGGCGTTGTGGTAATTGTCGCGACCGACTTCGATCTGCTGGGCGGTCAGGTCCATCGCCGTGCCTCCAAGAGGATCGCCCGGAAATCAGGGCGAAGCATATTTTGAACGCTGTAAGAAATCGTACGCCTGCCGCTCGTCGCTGCGGTACGTCAGGAACTGCTCGTGACGACGGCCGTCTCTCGCTCCGAGACCGTGGAATTCTTCGAATCCGCGACCGGCGACGTCTTCGAGACGAAACGTCTACGATCGCGAAGCCGGTACCATCCCAAGGTGAATAGCCGATCGAGTCCGAACCACTGTCCGGTCGGCATGGCGGCGAGCGCGAGCAACGCCACGACCTCGATGAGATTCTTGTTGACGATGAAGGAATGCTCGGTGCTGCCGACCGCTTCGGCGACGCCCGGCCAAGGCGGCCAGACGAGGTAGAAGCTGAGCAGCATGCCCGCGCCGGCAACGGCCGCCGCACGAGTCGCCAGACCCGCGATCAGCAGGAGCCCGAGAACCGTGAGCGCCCCGATCGTCATCCAATCGACGATTCGCTGTTGCGTCCACGGCTCGCTTGGCGCCCCCTTCGCAAGCTGCTCGGCCGTGAGCAGCTTGCGGGTTTCCGTCTTAAGCTCGCTGTCGAGCGCTTTGACGGGCCCGACGAGCTCGCTTCGCAACTCCTGCAGCTCTTCCCACTCGCGCTCCAGATTTCGCCGCTGAAAGGCGAGGCCGGTTTCGCTGGCTCGCTTCCGCTTCGCGTTGTGAGACGCGAGCAACTCCTGATAGTAGGCGTCGATCTTTTCGGGAGCGGTGTCGCCCAGCGTGCCCTTGAAATTGGAAAAGACGAGCCGAGTCCGTTCAGGATCGGCCTGTCCGAGAGCGACCGCAAGCCGCTCTTTATAGCTGAGTCGCGTCGCCCGCTTGTAAACGTCTTCGATCGCCTTTTGGTACGCGCGAATGAGATCCCACTGACCTCGGTTCGCGTCGTTTTCCGATTCTGGAAACTCCACGATTTTAAGCAGGCGCTCGCGCTCGGTGGCGGAGAGATGCTTCTTCCCATCCACAACAATGCGTTTGAGGCCGGGGTCGTAGCGCACGAAATCTTGGTACTCATTCGGAATCGCAACGCCCGGAGGGAGCTTCGCCAGTTCCGCCCGGAAATCCTTCGGCCCCGAGAGCATGTCGTTCAGTTGAGACTTTTGGCGAGTGTCGAGCGCGAGACGAGCCTTCCAGCCGGCAAGCTCGCTCTTCTGCTCGGGACTCTGAGCTTTCACCGCCTCGAGTTCCTTGATGCGACCCCGGACCTCAGCGACGTCTTCCTCGCTGAGAAAGTAGTGCTGCGTGAAGCGTTCCGCCCATGCGTCCCAACCCGCTGCGACCCATTTCTGATCGAGCCAATGCAGGTCGTCGGGGTCGCCGGTCATGTTGCGAAAGACGTCGCGAAACGGGCCTTGGGCGCTCTTGAGGTAACCGGCGGATGTCCAGGGCTGCGGCGTATCGAGCGTGTCGATCTTCCACAGTCCCTCGTAGAGGAATTGCCAGCCGATGAACAGCCGCAACGTCACCAGCAGGACGCAGGCCAGAACCGATATGCGTCGCAACTCGTCGAAGACGATTCGCCGAGGCTCAGTCATGAACGTTCCTCACACGCCTTGCCGTGAGACCCGGTCCGGCCTCCGGCACCCTCATCGGGCGGCGGTTACCTGCTCAGAGTCGAGAAAAAGGCAGTCATCGGAGATGCCGCGGATCACCGGCTCAAGCCGGCCGCCGCGGCCGGGAGGCGGGATCAGTAGGGCACCGATCAACGGTTGATTATCACAGACCTCCCGGGCTTTTTCGACCCCCAACACAAAAAACGCCGTCGAGAGGGCATCCGCTATTGCCGCCGTCGGGGCGACCACCGTGGCCGAAAGCAGCCCCCCGGCCGGCCGCGCCGTGCGAGGATCGAGGATGTGGCCGTAACGAGCACCTTCGTGCCGATAAAACTGCACATTCGATCCGCTGGTGCCGAGGGCTTGATTCTTCAACAACAGCGTGCCTAGCCGCCGCGACGTGAACAACGGATTGCCGATCCCGACCGGCCAGCCGTCGAGACCGTTGTGCGAACCTCGCGCGAGAACGCTGCTGTGACCACCCGAGAGGCAGAAGGAAGCGAGAGGGGAACGGGGAACGGGGAACGGGGAACGGACGGATTCGAGATTGGCATCCAATGTCCGACTTCCGACCTCCGGCCTCAGGCGTTCTGACTCCTGAGTCCTGACTCCTGTCTCCTTCTCGCCCAGCCGCTCCCCACAGCGATCCAGCGCATAGCCTTTTCCGATCGCACCGAAGTTCAGGCCGACGCCGCGGCGATCGAAAGCAACTGTTCGCGTCTCGGCATCGAGTTGCACGTGGCCCATTCCCGACCGTTCGAGCGCTGCAAGAATTTCCTCGTCGCGGGGGACGTTTTCCGCCTTCCGGCAACGCTGCCACAGGGCAATCTGCGCCTGCGTCGCCACGTCGAACGCCCTGCCGGTCAGTTGGGTCAGTTCGGCACATTGCGTGAGAAGCGCAAAAAGGCTCTCGGTGACAGGAACCGGCGTGTCCGCGGCGTGAGCGTTGATTCGCGAGACCTCGCTGCTGTCGCGATAGACCGTGAGTTGCTGTTCAATAGCTCCGACGAGATCGAGCGCCTCCGACGCGCTCCAGATGTGCTGCGGCGAGCCGGGATTCATCAAGACGACGAACTCTGTCGCCATGGCCCGCACCGCGAGCCGCACGGTCGGGCCGGCTTCGGGCGTCGCTCGCTCGTCGAGCACCGCCTCCGCCAGCGCATCCTGGGCGGCCTCCGCCTGAACCCGTAGAGCGTGGCCGGTCAGCACGTCGCGGCGATTCGGAGTCGCTGATGGCATCGTTCAGGCAATCGAGGGAGACGCTTCATTCTATCCGCGTAGTGACTTCGTCTGTACCAGCCAGCCGACGGGATGGCCGCAATCGCCGCAGAGGTTGTGCGGACATCATCATGATCGGATAGGATGGAGAAGCCTTTCCCGCCTCCCGCCTCCTGCCGTCCGCCGGCACGACTTGCCGGATTCTGTGCCTGTGTTTCGCGATCGCACCGCCGACGTGCCTGCCGACAGCCGCTCCGCCAGCGATAGAGAGCCGTCGGCGTCTTCGGCTGCGGGAATCGATTCCGTCGGCAAGCTGCTCGCATTGCGCACCGCGCTCGGGCGTGTGATCCGCGGCAAAGACGATTGCATCGATGTTCTGGCTATCGCCCTGCTCGCGAACGGTTCGGTGCTGATGGAAGACGTGCCGGGCGTCGGCAAGACGACGCTGGCGAAGGCGGTCGCCACGGTGGTCGACCTGACGTTCCATCGCGTGCAGTTCACGCCCGATCTGCTGCCCACCGACATTCTGGGCTCGTCGGTCTATAGCCCCGCCGACGGATCGTTTCACTTCCGGCCAGGACCGGTCTTCTGCAACGTGCTGCTCGCCGATGAAATCAATCGCGCGAGCCCCCGCACGCAGTCGGCGTTGCTCGAAGCGATGAGCGAAGGGCAGGCGACGATCGAAGGCATCCGCCACCCGCTGCCCGCGCCGTTCTTCGTGCTCGCCACGCAGAACCCAGTCGATTACCACGGCACGTATCCCTTGCCCGAGGCGCAGCTCGACCGATTCCTGATCTATCTCAACCTCGGCTATCCCGACGCCGAAACCGAGCTTTCCATTCTCTACGACCAGGCCGACCATCACCCGCTCGACGACCTGCGGCCGGTGCTGACGCGCGAGGAACTGCTGTCGCTGCAATCGGACGCGCGCTCTGTCGCCGTTGAGAAGAGCGTCGCTCGATACATGGTGGATCTCGTCAAGCGGACGCGGCATGACGACCGGTTGCAGCTCGGCGTCAGCCCGCGCGGATCACTGATGCTGTTTCGCACGAGCCAGGCCGCCGCCTATCTCGCCGGGCGCCGCTATGTCTCACCCGACGACGTGCAACGCATGGCACCCTTCGTCTTGGGACACCGTGTGATCCTCACGTCGAAGTCGAAATACGCCGGTATGGCGAAGTCGCGTGTGATCGAAGACATCGTGGAGTCGGTGAAAGTGCCGACGTGACCGGAGAGTACCACGGAACACTCGGACGCCACGGAAAGTGAATGAGGTCTCGTTGACCGCGCTTCGCAAGGAACCGAGGTTGAATCGAATGGGAACGGCGAGGCCATGATCGACCTCTCGCCCGACGAGCAACGGCGACTCAGACTTTGTCGCGTGTTCGCGTTGCTGGCGCCGATCATCACGGCCAGCTTGTCGTTCGGCATTCTCAGGACGGCGTGGCTGATCGGCGGACCGCGAATGATGACGACTCCGGCGGGTCGGTCCTTCTGGAGGATCTACGAGATGGGAGTCATGCCCGGAAATGTGTTGCTCGGCTCGCTCGCCGCCTTCGCCGCCGTCCTGGTGCTCCATCCGATTCCGGGCCGTCGTCGACAGGTCGCTGTGGCGTGCCTGGTCCTTTCACCGGTCGTCCATATCGCCTGCTATCTCGTGTGGGAGCGGTTCTGGCATACGGTGGTGTAGCTTCGGTCTGCACTCGCTGTGCGCATCGCGCACTTGTGTGATTCGCAGCTCATCTCGCAACTCTTTCCTGCTTTCCGTGTCTTCCGTGGTTCCTCGGAAACGTCCGTGAAGCTTCGACACCGATCGATCACCCTGCGCGCGATCCGCTATTTCTGGCGGCAGTGGCGTGACGAGCTGACGCCGGCCGGTAAGATCGCCGTGTGGGGAATCTGCGTGACCGGCATGGGCACGGTGTCGGTGCTGATGCCGATCTACCAGCTTTTCTTCGGGCTAGTGATGCTGCTGAGCATCGCTGCGACGGCCGGATACTTCTTCCGGCCCCATGTCCTCATCCTTGGCGACTTCCCCGACCACGGAACCGCGGGAAGGCCACTGACGGCGGCGTTCACACTGAAGAATCTGCGCCGCCTGCCGGCTTACGACGTCGGCCTGAATTTTCTTGGCCTGCCGGAAGTGTTCGAGACGGAACTCGATCGCGACATGATTCCACGGCTCGGCGCCGGAGAGTCGGCGGCGATCTCGGTCACAATCACTCCGAAGCGCCGGGGCCGATATCAGTTACCCGACCTCCGCGCGTACAGCACGTTTCCGTTCTATCTGGGCCGCAGCGGGAAAGTGTCGAAGTCCGTCGCACCGCTCATCGTGGTGCCCAACTTTGAACCGATCTCGATGTTGGCTCTGCCGACGGGCAGCCGCTACCAGCCGGGTGGCATCGCGCTGACGAGCCACGTGGGCGAGTCGCCCGAATACATCGGGAACCGGGATTACGTGCCGGGAGAGCCGATCCGCCGCCTTGATTTTCGCGCCTGGGCACGCACCGGCAAGCCCGTCGTTCGCGAGTACCAGGAAGAGTATTACTGCCGCGTCGCTCTGGTGCTCGACACGTTCGTTGCCCCCAACCGCCGGGCCGGCAGCCGGGGCTTCGAGGATCTCGAAGCGGCAGTCAGCCTCACGGCGGCCGTGGCGGAGTTCCTGTCGGGCGGCGAGCACATCATCGACCTGTTCGCGGCTGGCCCGGAACTGCACGTCTTTCGATCGGGGCGGCACACGGCCCACTTTGAAAACGTGTTGGAGATTCTGGCGGGCGTCGAACCTTGCCGCGACGATCCGTTCGCGAAGCTGGGGCCGGCCGTTTCCGACGAGTTGCTGCGGATCTCGACCGCAGTCGTGGTGCTGCTCGTCTGGAACGAAAGCCGCCGGCAATTGCTCGACAGGATCACCGAGGCCGGCTGCCGCCTGAGAACCTTTCTCATCGTTCGAGATTCTCGCAATTCAATGGTCGACCCGACGGAGATTCCGGAATGCACCGTGCTCGATGTCGCCGATCTGGCGCGAGGAAGTCTTGAGTTGCGATAAGCCGCACGCGACTCTTACGGCAGCGAAAAACACTCGGTTCCGTCGTTATGCTCACTCAACGCGCCGCGCTGACATTTCTGATTCTGGTGGAGACGGCGGCGTTGGCCTTCATGTCGGAGACGGTGATCTTCCCGGCGATGGTCGCCCTGGCGGCGATGGTCGGCTGGAGGCGAACACAACGCATCTCGCTGACCCACGACCGACAGGTCATTTTGTCGCTCTTCGCCGCGTTGCTGTTCGTCGTTCAGTGGCGCGTGCAGCCGCACATTCTCCCCGACGACACCATGGCGTACCTTTCGCCGTTTCTGCATTCGCTCGGCCAGTTCTTGCTCGTCCTGCAGGTGGCGGCGCTGTATATCCAGCATCCGCGCGACGTCATGCCGATCACGTTGCCCTGGCCGGGCGTGTTCGTGATGGTCAGCGCGGGTGACATGCA
The DNA here is from genome assembly GCA_013813775.1 of Planctomycetaceae bacterium. Taxonomy (GTDB): domain Bacteria; phylum Planctomycetota; class Planctomycetia; order Planctomycetales; family Planctomycetaceae; genus JACCRE01. The sequence continues at coordinate 7,326 of JACCRE010000342.1, read as the reverse complement.
CGTCCAGGAGGCCCAGCGGTTTGCGTTCCAGTTGTTCGCCCTTGGCTTCATGGCTGCGGCGGCGATGTATTTCGCGGCGACCGCCAGGGCCGCGGCCGGCATCGAACGACAGCGCTACGGAGCCGGAAAGTCGTCGGTCATCGCAGCGATGCTGGCGTGCGCCGCCGTGGTCGCCTGGACGGCGTCGTCGGCATTGCACCAGTACGAGCACGCCCTCGACCGACTCGTCGGAGAGTTGCTCAATCCTTCAGTCACGCCTTCGGCCGGCGGTTTTCCAAGCCACTCGCGCCTCGGCAGCATCGCCCGCCGCAAAAGCGAACGCGGCGGCGACGTCGCCCTGCGGGTTTACGCTCGTGAAGCACCCGCTTACTTGCGCGGCAAGGCGTATCACTGGCTCACGACGGTCCCCGGCATTGGTCGCATGGCGACTCCCACCACGCTGTGGGAGGAGGCCCCGCCGTCTCCCGATCCGACCACGTCGCATGCCATCGAGACCGATCTCCTGACCCCGTCTGGCAGCGAAGGTGGGCTGTTCCGCTACTCTGTGAACGGCCTTTCGGAGAAACGCGATCCGGCGGCCGAAATGACAGTCTGGCTCGAGCCACCGCAATGGGGCACGTATTTTCTGCCGCCTCATACGGTTGAGATTCTGACGAATGAAGAGTCCTTACGGCGCGACTGCCGCTGGCTCACGAGCAACACCGATGCGGGAGCCGTGACATACACCGCTCGCGCAAGCCGAACCCCCGATAAGTCGATCTATTTCGACATGTCGTCGAGCGTCGGTCCTTATTCGCGAGCGACGCTGACGAGCTACCCAGCGACGTTCGACGACGACCGTCAAATCGAGACCATCATCGAGCGCGAGTTTCGCGATTGCCGAACGGTCGCCGAGCATATCAAAGCCGTCGAGCATTACTTTCGGTCGAACTACGGATACACGATCGGCATCGACGTTCCCGCGGGGCGAGATCCGATCCAGTGGTTTCTCGTCGCCCGTCCGAACGCTCATTGCGAGTATTTCGCGCAAGGAGCGGCCCTGTTGTTGCGGATGCGCGGCATTCCCACCCGCTACATGACCGGGTTCGTCGCCGCCGAGCGAAACGACTACGGCGGCTATTGGCTGGCAAGGAACGAGCATGCGCACGCCTGGTGCGAAGCGTGGGACGACGAACTCGGCTGGATCATCGTCGAGGCGACGCCGCCAGCGGGAGTGCCGTTTGAATCGAACAACGCTCCGCGGCATCGGCAGTTGTGGGAGTATCTCAGCGGCTTCGTGGCCGAGTTCCGCCACCAATTCTCCTCCGGCGGCTGGCCGTGGCTGCTGAAGCGCTTGTTCGCATTTCTGTTCACCCCCATCGGCGCGGCGACGGCGGTCGTGGCCGCTGTGTACGTCGTGCTGCGATGGAGATCGACGTTCAGGCCGCTTGAGCCGAACGTCTCGCCGATAGTCGCGGAAATGCAAAGGCTGCGACAACGCGCGGACCGCCGCGTCGCCAGGCTTGGCATGATCCGTCGGCCGGGAGAGACGTTGACGCAGTTCGCCTCGCGGATCGAACGTGACACGGGCGATGTCGAGGCAGCGGCCTGGTACGCCGATTACGCCGATGTCCGCTACCGCAATCGTCACGACGACGCGAACGCCGTCGCATCGCTCGGCGAACGATTGTCGCGACTCCGCCCGCCGCCCCGCGGCGCCGTAACGCCGACCGATTGCAACCGGTCGGCGTCACGCTGGCGGACGTGGGGGTGAAACGCTGAAATGGGCGGCTGCCTTTCGGCGTCGTCTCATGTCTGCCGCTTGGAGACTCTGCTCATGATGTTTCGTGTCGCTGCCGCACTGACGGCTCTGTTTCTCGCGGTCGGAGTCGCCTCGGCGGCCGATGAGACTCGACCGAACGTGTTGTTCATTGCCGTCGATGATCTCAACGATTGGATCGGCTCGCTCGGTGGGCATCCGCAAACGAAGACCCCAAACCTCGATCGCCTAGCGAAGCGCGGCGTGAACTTTACGCGGGCGTATTGCTCGGCCCCCGCCTGCAACCCGTCTCGTGCATCGCTGATGAGCGGCTTGCGGCCTGCGACGACCGGCGTCTATCACAATAACCAGCCCTGGCGGCCGGCGATGCCGAAGGCCGTGACGCTCGGCGAGCTGTTCCGAAAGCACGGCTATGAGTCGGTCGGTTACGGCAAGATCTTTCACGGCCGCTTCAACGACGAACGCGGCTGGGACGAATACGAAAGTCCCGAAGATTATCCCAAGCCGTCACCCGAGGTCGCGAACGATCCGCACAGCCGAGCGGGCGGCATCGTCTTCGGCAAGCTCGACGCAAGCGATGAAGAGATGGGCGACTTCAAGAATGTCTCCAAGGGCATTGCCTATCTCGGGAAGAAGCATGATAAGCCCTTCTTTCTCGCCTGCGGCCTGACGCGGCCTCACATGCCGTGGCAAGTGCCGGCGAAGTATTACGACATGTTTCCCCTCGAATCGATTCAACTCCCGGAAGTTCCTGACGACGATCTGAAGGACATTCCCGCTGCGGGCCTCAAGGTCGCCAAGCCGCAAGGCGATCACGCGACGGTGCTGCGAACGGAGAACTGGCGTCAGGCCGTGCAGGCCTATCTCGCGAGCATCGCCTTCGCCGACGCCCAAATCGGCCGGCTCATCGACGGCCTCGACAACAGCGACTATGCCGACAACACGATCGTGATTCTGTGGGGCGACCACGGCTGGCATCTCGGCGAAAAGCAGCATTGGCGCAAGTTCGCCCTCTGGGAAGAGGCCACCCGGGCACCGCTGATGATGAGCGTTCCCGGCATGACGGAAGCCGGCGGCGTCTGCGAGCGACCCATCGAGTTCGTGCACGTTTACCCGACGCTGGCCGAGCTCTGCGGCCTGAAGCCGCCCTCAAACCTCGACGGCAAGAGCTTTGTCTCGCTGCTCGAAGATCCCGCTGCGAAGTGGGATGCCGCCGCCGTCACCACGCATGGCAAGAACAACCACGCGGTCCGCACGGAAAAGTGGCGCTATATTCGCTACGCCGACGGCAGCGAAGAGCTGTACGACCACGAGTCCGACCCGAACGAGTGGACGAATCTCGCGATCGACTCGAAGCACCGCGGCACGGTCGACGACCTCAGAACTCACCTGCCGCAGACGAACGCCGACGACGCCCCGGATAACGGCCGCAGCGAAGAAGGCGGCAGACCGGGCCGGCGGCGGAATGCCCAGAACAAGACCGGGGCGACGAAATGACGTGAGATCGACACGACTGCCCGGCACCTGCGATCGTGCAGTCTTCAAGAACGGATTAAGTCGCGGAGAGCACCAAGCACGAAGGAGACTGCGAAGAGATGTCGAACACCTTTCCCGCGTTCCGTTCTCGGCGACGCCGTTGTCAGGACTTCTTCGTGATCTCTCTGCTTTGTGGTTCAATCTGAAAACGCAGCCGTGTTCACGATCGTGGAACGCCGCGGAGGGCGTTCCCGACAGAGGTCCGGCGGAGGCTTAGAAGTCTTCCGGCATCGCGCCGTCTTTGCGACTGCCGATGTTCGCGAAAACTTGCGGATTGATGTTCTCGCTGATGAATCGAACCGAGCCGTCGCACATCGCGAATTGCGCCCCGCCGGTGTGACGGCTTGAGAAACCGCCGACGGCGAGCAGTTTGTCGTCGACGGGCTTCTCCGCCTCCTGTTGTGCGTCGTCAGATTCTTCGTCCTGCATCTCTTCGTCGGTCACCTCTTCGCCGCTTAGCCCGTCGTACATGCCTTCGGCCGTGTACATTTCAGCGGCCTGAAACAAGGCGAGCCCGCCGCCGTTCGGGCCGAGACCGGTATTGCGAAGCGTGTCGCGCGTGCCCGACGCCCAGCCCCATACGTCGTCGAACTGGAGCTTCTCGCCTACGGCGATCGTGTAGGCCGAACCGTCGGGAATGTCGTCGTAATCGACGCTGCTGTTAAGGAATAGCACCCCGTCCTGATCGACGTCGATCGGCACCGCCTGGCTGCTGTGACAGCCGGCGTAGCTCGAAGGATGCCGCCTGTTCGCAAGCGGTCGTGTGGCCTCGCTCGGGCAAAGGTAGAGCGGGATGCCGCGTTGCTGCGGGGCCAGGTTGCGAGGTGCGTAGACGCCCTCGTCGAAGTCGAAGTGATTGAAGATCGTCGACATCTCGAGGTAGGGCAGAATCTGCACCGTCCATGAGACGTGGTAGGCGTCCGGAGACGCCTTGTTAACGATCGGACCTGCCGAATTCACAGTTCCCGGCGGCAAGACTTCGAAGGCCATTTCATAGTTCTGCATCGCGAGAATGATCTGCGCGAGGTTGTTCTTGCACTGGGTCCGCCGTGCGGCTTCGCGGGCCTGTTGAACGGCGGGCAATAACAGCGCGATCAGTACCGCGATGATCGCGATCACCACGAGCAGTTCGATGAGCGTGAAGCCGCATCGCCGGCGGCTGATGGAGCGTCGGAATGTCATATCGGCCTCAAGGGGTTGGTTGTGCGAGGATGACGCTTCGGCGAGACCGAACTCGCTGCACGCCGGTCGCGGGGAAGGTCGCAACGGATTCGACGATCAGACGGCCCGGCGTCTCTTTGATGCGGGATGAGACTGACCCGGTCGCGCCGCCGGGCAGCTCGACCGTCCAGTCGTCGCCTGCCAAGTCGGGATCAGCCGTCCGCAACGCCGTGGCGCGAGAGAGTCCCGCTTCGGCGAGCCTGTCAGCCTGCAAGGCTTTGGCGTCGGTCGAGAACTGCCGAGAATCGACGAGCGCGGCCTGCATCACCGCGATCGCGATCGAAATCGTCACGAGCAACAGCACCATCAAAATGATGAGCACCGTTCCACGGCGACGACCCTTTCCAAGTGTTTCCGGTCGTCTCATTGCGGAGTATCCCCGTCCGGCTGCGACGTTTCAGCCGGCGACATTGCTTCAGGCCGTGCCGCTTCGACAGGCCCGTTCTCGGTCGCTGCGCCTTCTGGACTGCCCGTCGAGACGTTCTTGCCGAGTGCAGCCAGGATCTGGAACTCTCCAGCCGCGGCCTTGGCCCTTCCCGCTGTTTGATGACGAGGTTTCACGGTCAACGCTGCGAAACGATCGTTTTCGACCCGGAAGAGCGAGTTCGTCGCCCCCAGCCGGTAACTGTCGCGTCGAGTCCCGCCGTCGCCTTCCGCGGATCTCAAAATCGCTTCGTCGGTCGCCCGGTAGGTGACGGTCTTCGTGGCCGTGGAGAAGACGATCGCCTGTCGACCATCGACTTCGGTGAGCATGGCGGTTTCGGCGGCGCGGGCGTCTTCCCGGAAGGTCCGGTAGAGCCGAATCTCGGCACGCGCAATCGCGCCGGCATCGCGAACAGCCCGCTCGGCCCGCGACAGGCGATACAGCATCTGCCCGGCAGTCGAAAGGATCGCCGACATCGTAATGATGACGACCAGAAGCTCGATGAGCGTCTTTCCCTCTCGTGTGCGACAAATCCCGCGACTCACGGTGAACCTCCCTCGCTCGCATCGAATGAGAATGCCGAGAGTGTCACCGGTGAAGCGCGTCTGCCGTTCGGTTCCCGCCAGGAAAAGGTCGCATCGAATCGTCGACCGGGAGGTTCGTCGAGCACGGTGCTGCTGACGACGAGTTCAGGTTCCTGGAATCGGGATCGCAGATTCCCGGATAGGTCCATCGTTCGCCGTTCGCCCTCGCTCGGCCATGCCGCGCGATCTTCCGTCATCCGTTCCAGCACGTTCGACACTTCGAACAAGGCGGCCAGCCTCGACTCGGTTCGCTTGCGCTGATCGACGACGCGCTTCGCCAAGGGCGCCACCATGCCCAGCACGACCCCGAGCAGAATCATCGACACGATGATCTCCAGCACGGTGTAACCGGCGTTGAGGGAATGCTGTCGAGTCGGCATTGGGTTCAGGACAAGTCGTTGATCAGTTTGACGAGCGGCAGAAAGATGCCGAGGCAAATAAAGAGGATGAGCGCCCCGAGCATCAGCACGATGAGCGGCTGAGCGAACTCGATGAGCATCGCGAAGCGTCGCCGGCGTCGATCGTCGATCCGATCGGAAAGCAGCGCGAGCGCCCAGTCGAGATTGCCCGCCGTTTCGGCGGCGCCAAGAAATCTGGCGTCTCGGGACGTGATGAGCCGCTCGTCCGCGAGTCCTTGCCAGAGGTTCCCGCCGGCCTGAAATCGCTCGCGCAGCCGCCCGAACCGCCAGCGGTCGGACGCATCGCTCGCCGAGTTCGCCATAGGATCGAGCGCGTCGGAAAGAGGGCGTCCCGCCGCCGCGGGCAAGGCGAGCGCCCGCAATGCGAGCGACGCGCGGCGGCTGCGACCGCCCGGTGTCAGCCAGCGCGGCAATCGCAGATCCCAGGCATAGGCGTTCGCGAGCACGAGCAGCACGCCGGCGCACGAAACGCCGGCCACGAGGCTCGCCGCACCGATGTACCAATACTGGAGCAGAAAATCACTCGATTTGATGAGTCTTTCGGTCGCCCAAGGCAGTTCGGCGCCGAAGTCGTCGAAGATCTTTTCGAGCTTCGGCACGATGAAGACCATCAGGAACGTCAGGATGATCGGTATGACGAGCGGCACCAAGACGAGGTACATGAAGGCGAGGCTCGGCGAGGTCGTCGACGTCACGGCCTCTTCGCGCGCCCGTGCCAGTCGTTCGGCTTCCGCGGTGAACGCTTCGCCGAGACACCCCGCACGCTCGCCGACATGCGCGAGCAGGATGGCGTCGTCCGAGATGAGTCCCGGTGAGACCGCCAGTGCCTGCGCAAGCGACGTGCCGCTGCGCACACGGTCCACGACGGCGTTCAACTTGCCGCGGTCGCGTCTCAGCATGCCGTCGCCGAGCGCTTCGAGTTCGAGAGCGAGCGGCAGGCGGCGCCGGGTGATCACGGCGAGCAGCCAGAGGAGCGCCGCCCGCCGGGCGCGCGACACCGCGGCGATCCCCAGCAGAATCACCGCCGAGACGGTCGCGACTTGCGCGAACGCAAGAAAGATGGCAAGCAGCAGGCCCATAGGAGTCGGTTCGTGCTTCAGTCGTGAGAGAGAGAAGGGAGGAAGTCAGGGGTCAGGCGAGTTGTTCCCCTAAGAGGCCGGGACAAAACCAGCCTCTCTTCGCTGCGATTCACGAATCCAGTCCCCCCCTCCTCTGGGGAGAGGGATCAGGGGTGAGGGGATGTCTTGCGGTCTCATGCTTGTGTTCTCCAGCTTCGACGACCACCGTGCGAGCGGATGCAAGCGAGGTGGCACGTCCACCTCGCCCCTCACCCCCGGCCCCTCTCCCGAGGGAGAGGGGCGTTGTGTCCGAGCTTCTGAGGAC
>JACCRE010000232.1 GCA_013813775.1 Planctomycetaceae bacterium | reverse complement strand
GCTCCCTCACGGGCGCGGCTCTGCGGCGAGAGACCAGAGGCCGCGTTCGTTCTCGCGGGCTTCGGCTTCCGCTTCGCGGAATCTTCGCTTCATCGCGTTGCTGTAGGGATACTGGATCTGCGCTTTGCTCAAGCCGGCTCGAATCAGCTCTTCATTAAGCATCGTGCCGTCGTCGGCATAGACGTACGCAAGAATTCGTCCGTAGCGATCGATGCGTTCCTTGTCGAAGCCGAGCCGAACGCGGCGGCCCTCGATCCTTCGCTTGGTGAACTCCGACGCGGCGACGCCGAACGGCTCCACCGGCCGATTGGGTGCCACGGTTTCCGGTGTGTCGACGCCGAGCAGCCGCACCCGCTCGCGGTTCTCGAGCAGCAGCGTGTCGCCGTCAACCACCCGACGCACGACGTATTCCTGATCGGCGACGCTCGGCTCGACGGGAGGAGCGACGCCCCGTTCCTCGAAATGCTCAGGCAGGTATCGTGAGGCGACGATCAGAGCCGCCACAATAATGATCAACCACCAGGGCAGACGCCTGCGGCGGTAGATCGCAGGTCGGCGAGTCGTCGTGGTTCGTCGTCTGCCCATCGGGCCCGCGCGCTCTGGTGGTTTCGTGCCGACGGATTGTGATCCCCGACCGCACGACTATCAACCAGAGCACCTCGCAAAGCGCCTGTGCGTTCCATCAGCCCGAGTGAGCACCGGCCAGAATGGCGCTTTCGGTCGGCGCGCAGAATGAATCGAACACGTCGTTGAGAACGGTCAGGATTTCGACCATCCGCGGTTCGTCGTCGCTCATCGGCGCGGTTTCGGCCCTATGACTCGCAATCTGGCGAGCCGAGGCCGCTTCGGATTCCACCACATAACAGGCGTGTTGAGTGACGTCGTGGCAAGAGATCATGGCGTGAAATCACAAAGGCTGGTGTTCTGCGCGGCAAGTAGGTGTTGCCGCGCCGCCGGTTCGCAGGAACCGGCCGAATCCGTCGGAAAGCCTAGGTCGCCGCGTGAGCGAAGACGCGGCCACGAGGCGAGATCCCGGAAATTCCCGGTGCCGGACGCGGCCCAAACCGCGTCATCGTCAAAAACAGCGTATCCGACATCGCCAGCCGCTATTTCGTCGGCAGCTTGACGACGCCGTCCCAGCCCGGCGGAGGGATCCGGTTCTGCGACGTGATGAGTTGGTTCAAGAAGTCGGGCGCTCGATCCTCGGGCGGCAAGCGGTGCAGCATCCGGTACGCGTCGTCCCACTTGCCCGCCGAGAACGCCGCGAAAGCCGCTTCATACGTCTCCAGATCGGCATCGCTGAGTTCCGGCAGATCGTCCTGCGACGGCAAAAGCTCGCTCACGGTCAGCGGCCGTTCGCTGCCGTAAGGCAGAACTCTCGCCAGTTGCCGCGTGCGGCCCACGGAACGCGGCAAGCGAGTTCGCGCGATCTCCGCCGTCGCTTCGTCGATGAGGATCGGAACGCGAAGTTGTTTCGTCATGCCTTCGAGACGGCTCGCGAGATTCACGATGGGTCCGAAGACGGTGAACTTCACCTGCTCGGGCGTGCCGATCTTCCCCGCGACCGCCGGACCATGCGCGATGCCGATCCCCATGCGAAAGTCGCGAAGAGGATGATCGGGATTGGACGCGGCATCGGCGAACGCCTTGCGGATCGCCAAGGCCGCTCGACAGGCATCGAGCGGTGCTTCGTCGGAGCGGAAGGGCCATCCCCAGAACCCAAGGGCCGCGTCGCCTAGAAAGTCGCCGGTGACTCCGTTGTGAGCGAGGATTTCCTTCGTCATCACGCCCAATGCCTGGCTCACTCGCTCCAGCAGGCCCACGAGGTCGCCGGACGCCTTCTCGGCCTTCGCGCTGAAGCCGCGCAGGTCGCAGAACAGCACCGTCGCGTCGCACTCCCGCGGTTCGAGCAGCTTCGCGTCGAAGCCTTCTCCGAGGGCGGCGAGAATCGGAGGCGCCAGAAACTGCTTCAGACCGGCCGTCTGCCGTTCGAGGCTCTTCAGACGCAACACCGACCTCAAGATCTCGGCGACGAGTTCGGCGAACTTCACGTCGGCCTGCAACGCCTCGGACAGCGCATGCCGAACGTGACGCTGCGAGAGGAGGGCGGTCGCGTCGATCCGTCCGGCGACGTAGAGGCCGGCGGTCTGTGAACCCGCGAGAGTGAGCGGCGTGCAAAAGGCCCAATCCGACTCGGCGGCGACCGTGAATGGACTGTCCGCCGTCGCGGCGTCCCAAACGTGAAGCACGCTGCGGTTCGACTGAAGGCACTCCGCGACGAGACGTCCGCTCGGTTGCAGCCGGCCGTCGAGGGGGCGGCGGCGGTCCTGATGCAGAATCTCGACGTTCTCGGGACGCTGACCCGTCACGATCGCAGCGGCATCGGCTCGCGGCACGCCCGTCAGGATCAGATCGACGAGGCGACCGTGGATTTCCTCGGTTGAAGAGGTGCCGAGAATCACGTCCGGCAATCGCGTCAGAACTTCGATTCGTCTGTCCGCGTCGTCGAAGCGCACGCCCCGCAACGCTTGCGAATCAAAGCTCGCTTGCTCGATCGGCGCACGGTCCGTGGCGGCGGAGACCTTGCGTCGGACGCTGAAGCTCGTTTCGCCGATGGCGAACCGACCGCCGTCCGAGACGGTGAAGGTTGTTTGCAGCTCTCCCGCCACGAACACGGGATTCACCTTCTCACTGGCGGGGCCGATCGTCAGCGAGAGCGGCTCGGCATGGATCAACAGGTGCCGCCGAGAGATTTCCCGATCCCAGGGAACCGGAAAATCCGCCTCGAATCCGCGGCCGAGCAGGTAGGGGCCGCCGACGGGAACATCCTGCCGCCATCGCTGGGCCGGCTGCGGGCCTTGGGCGATCAATTCGAGCATGCGGCGGCGGCGTGGGGGGGGAACGAATGCCGATTCGACTGATATGGCTACGTCGAAACGACCTTGCCGTCAACCGCAGCGGTTCGATCTCGCGAATTCGGATGCGTCGATCTCTCGGTCAGCGCCTGAGTCACGAAGTACCAGAACATCACGATGAGACCGCCTCCCACGGCGAGCGCCGCCACCGCGTAAACCAGAAGATCCGATCGCATGCGCTCCGCGGGTGCGATGGCTGAGTCATACCGTTCCTGAACCAGCACGAGCCATTCGGTGCCCACGACCGGCTGCGCCGCGGCCAGCCAGCGGCCGCCGTAGAGTCGCGGGGCAAAGCCAGCCTGACCGACAGGATCGCGGTACTCGCTCAAGCGCGCGGCGACCTCATTGAGATCGTCGGAATCCTGGTCCAGCTTCCGTTCGATGGCTTTGGCGACGTCCGACGAAATGCGCAGCCGCGAGATCTCGGTTTCGGTGAGATCCTTGACGTGATCGAGAGTCATCCAGGGATGCGCGACGAGTTGCATATTCCGTAGATCGACCAGGCTGAGCTGCTGCTTCGATTGCATCAGCCGCATTTCGATTGCGGCCTGATCGGTGGTCATTTCTTTGCCCATTCCGAGGCTCGTGTTCTGCTCGTAATCGGCGAGCAACTCCCAGAGATGCTGCGTGCGGCCCAGCAAACCGATCACCCGGTTGTCGTCGCTCGAAAAGATCGGCGTCGTGATCGCGACCATGTATTTGCCGGTGGCGTCGCTGCGGAAGACCGTCGAGATATGTGGCGAGCGCACCGGCTTGAGTTCCGCCCGCGGCGGATTGTCGCCGCCGGAGTCGGCATCGAACTCGACCCCCAGCCCGTGGAAGTAGTCTTTCCACGAGAAGTCCATGTCATGCGTCACCTTGTTGAATGGATCGCGCCAGCGTTGCAGGCCGCGCGCGTCGGTGAGAAACCAGCTTGTGTCGCGCGTGAGGCCGAGCTTGTCGCGTCGCGCGTCGGAGGCGTCGCGAAACTTCTTGAGATAGCTGCCGATAGCCGATCGGTCCGTCCAATTTTCGGTCTCGGCCTTCTCGACGAGCTCGCGAAAGTGCATGTCGCTCGCGACCCGTTCGAGCTCGTCCGTCCGCTCGTAGAGCTGCGTCGTCAGATTGCTCGCCAGCAGGCTCGCGGCGAGAGCGTCGCTTTCGAGCGCGCGATCGACGAGATTCGACTTGGCCGTGGCCTCGGCGTTCCTCATCGTGGTGAGAAAGAACGGCGTCATCGCCGCCAGGAGCAACAGCGGCCCGATCAGCCCGAGTGCGACCAGCGGACGGCGGCCGCGCTGCCGCTCTCGTGATTCGAAGGCATCCAGAACTGCCTGCGCGTTCGGATATCGATCGGCGGGATCGGGGGCGAGGCAGCGTTCGACGATCTCGGCGAGGGCCCGATCGACACCCGCGACTTTACGATGATCCGTCGGCGAACCTTCGCGTGAAATGATCTGACGGTAAGCGTGCAGTCGCTCGCCGAGCGAACCGTGGGTTGCGATCTCGCGTTCGCTTTCGGGCGATCGATGCGGCGGCCGCCCCGTCAGCATGTGATAGAGCAATGCGCCGAGTGCATAAACGTCCCACCGCACGTCTGGCAGAGCCTTGAAATCCGCCTGCTCGGGCGCCATGTAAAACAGCGTGCCCAGCGCCGGACGTTCTTCCGCCGAAAGTCGCGCTTGCCCGAAGTCGCAAAGGCGCGGCACGAAATCCTGATCGAGCAGGACGTTCGCCGGCTTCAGGTCGCAGTGCAGAATGCCGCTGCCGTGCGCGTGCATCAGGCCGCGAAGCACGCCGCGGGCCAACGCCACCGCATCGTTTGCCGCGATGGGACCGTTGGCGATCTGACCGGCCAATGAACCGTTCGGCAGGTACTCCATCACGTAATAAGGCGGCTCGGCGTCCCAGCCGACGTCGATCAAACCCACGATGTGATGCGACGAGTCGAGAGCCGCGAGCTTCTCGACCTCTCGGCCGAGCAGCGCCCAATCGTGCCCCCGTCGTGAGAAGAACTTCACCGCCGCGAAGCGCCCGGTCTTGCGCTCTTTCGCCAGCCAGACCGACCCGAACGCGCCGAAACCGATCGAACGGATCAGATCGAAGCCGGGAGCGACGCCCGGTGGGATGCCGTCGGCCCGACTGAGTTCCGCCGTGCGCTGACGATGCGCCTCCGACTGCGGAAGCGTGTCGTCCAGCGTTTCACCAGCGGTTCGGGAAGCCGCGTCAACCGACATGCGATTACGGATCACGCCTTACGACGCGGGTCCTTCAGAAGGGCAGCGAGAACGATTCGGAGGCTGTGCCGGGAGGCATTCTAAGGCCGTTGGCACGGTATGGCTATCAGCGTCGCCGCCGTTGAGAATTCGCCGCTTTTCTGGTAAAAAGGACGACTTGGAAAGCTGAAAAAACACAGGCGGTTTCACCGTTCTTTCCGCCGGTCCGCGCCGGCGGCTTCGAGGCCTTGCAGGGGACGCTCAGAGTGTCGACCGGAAGTTCGTCGGTGAACGAATCCCATGATCGCGTCCGCCGCCTGGATATCCAGGACGAGATGCGATCGAGCTATCTCACGTATGCGATGAGCGTGATCATTTCACGCGCCCTGCCGGACGTGAGAGATGGTCTGAAGCCCTCCCAGCGGCGAATTCTCGTCGCGATGAACGACTTGAACCTGGGGCCGAATTCGGGCCGGGTCAAGTGCGCGAAGATTACGGGCGATACCAGCGGCAATTATCACCCGCACGGCAGTGAAGCCCTGTATCTCACGCTGGCCCGCCTCGCGCAGGACTGGGTCATGCGCGAGACGCTCGTCGATAAACAGGGCAATTTCGGCTCATTGGCGGGTCTCCCGCCGGCTGCACAACGCTATACGGAGGCAAGACTCTCGGCGGCCGCACGAGAGATGCTGCTCGATCTCGATCGCGATTCGGTCGATTTCGTGCCGACCTACGACCAGCGGATGACGGAACCGACCGTCTTGCCGGCTCGATTCCCGAATCTGCTGGTCAACGGCTCCAGCGGCATCGCGGTCGGCATGGCCACGAGCATTCCGCCGCACAATCTCGCGGAGGTCTGCGACGCGATCGGCGCCGTCATCGACGATCCGCAGATCACTGTCGATGAACTCCTGGAATATCTTTCCGGCCCTGATTTTCCGACCGGCGGCATCATTCAGGGGCGCGTGGGCATCCGGCAGGGTTACCTGACAGGTCGCGCGACGATCACGCTGCGGGCGCGAACGCATTTCGAGACGGAAAAGAACTCCGACGTCATCGTCGTCACCGAGATTCCTTATCAGGAGACTCGCGACCGGGTTCGCGAGAAGCTCGAGCAGCTCGTCAAAGACGAACGCATCGACGGCATCGCCCGCGTGACTGATCTGACGGATCGCACCTGTCCGCCGTGGCAGGTCCGGCTACACATCAATCTGCGACGCGACGCCGACAAGGAGATCGTCCTCAATCAGCTCTTCAAGTACAGCCCTCTGCAAACGACGGTCAGCGTGATCCTGCTGGGACTCGTCGGCAATCGGCCGCAAACGCTGTCGGTCAAAGAGTTAATGCTGGAGTTCATTCGTCACCGCGTGAGCGTGATCCGCCGGCGGACGGAGTTTCTGCTCGCCGAGGCCCGCAAACGCAAGCACACCGTCGAGGGACTGTTGATCGCCCAGGTCGACATCGACCTCGTGATCCGCACGATCCGTGAGTCGCCGAGCCGCAGCGAGGCGAAAGAGCGGCTTCAGCAAATCGGCGTTCCCGCCGAACTGGTGGCGCGGGCGCTCGGCGACGACGGCTTTCGCGCGTATCTCGACGAAAAGGGTCTGACCGCGAACGTGCCGGAAACGTTTTCGCTCTCACCGCGACAAGCCGAGGCGATCGTTTCGTTGCAACTCGGCTCGCTCGCCAGCCTGGAACGCGAGCAATTGAGCGGCGAGTTTCACAAGCTGCTCGAAGAGATCGGCGGGCACCTGCGGCTGCTCTCGGACGAAGCGAACATCCGGGCCGTCATTCGCGAAGACATGCTTGAGCTGAAAGAGAAGTACGGCGACAAGCGACGCACCGACATCAGCGACGAGGAGGTCGGCGACGTCGATCGCGGCGATCTGATCGCCGAAGAGCCGATGGTCGTCACGATCAGCCAGCGCGGCTACGTCAAACGCACGGCGTTGTCGACGTATCAGGCCCAGAATCGCGGCGGCAAAGGCGTGCGCGGGGCCAAGCTCGACGAAGAAGATCCGCTCGAGCACGTGTTCGTGTCGAGCACTCACGACTGGCTCTTGTTCTTCAGTGATCGCGGCAAGGTCTACTGGCAGAAGGTCTACGACCTGCCGCTGCTCGCCCGCACCGCCAAGGGCCGGGCTCTCGTCAATCTGCTGTCGCTCGCCGAAGACGAACGGGTCTCCGACTGTCTCGCCGTCCGTGAGTTTCCGGTGGACCGCTATCTCATCATGGCGACCAAGCTGGGGCTGGTGAAGAAGACCTCTCTCGCCGCCTACAGCCGCCCGATGCGCGGCGGCATCATCGCCATCCAGCTCAACGACGGCGACGAGCTCATCGACGTGCGCATCGTCAGCGGCAACGACGACGTGGTCCTCGGCACGCGGCAGGGCATGTCGATCCGCTTTTCGCACCACGACGCCCGCCCGATGGGCCGCAACACCCGCGGCGTCCGCGGCGTGCAACTCATGAAGGGCGATGCGGTCGTGGGCATGGTCGTCGCCGACCCCGAGATGGCCCTGCTCACCGTTTGTGAAAAGGGCTTCGGAAAACGCACCCCATTCGGAACCGTCGAGGCGGAGCCGGTCATCGAGAACGGCGATGGCGCGGTCGAGACCGACGTCGTAGAAGCCGCCGAAGTCGAGCCCGTCGAACCCGAAGAGCCGGAAGGCGACGACGCGGCCGCCTACACCGGGAATATGCGATACCGACGCCAGCGCCGTGGCGGCAAAGGACTGAAGGACATCAAGACCAGCGACCGCAACGGACCGGTCGTCACGCTCGTCGCCGTTCACGAGTCGGATGAAATCCTGATGATCACCGCCGGGGGCAAGATTCAGCGATTCCGCGCGAGCGACATCCGCGTCGTCGGCCGGAACACCCAAGGCGTGCGTTTGATTCGTCTCGACGAATTGGACCGTGTCGCCGCGCTGGCGCGCATCCCGGGCGAACTGGCCGGGGAAGCCGACGAGACGATTGCCGTCCCGGCGGAATAATCGGCAGAGGTCGCCAGATCGCGAACGGCGTCGTTCGGCCAAGCCGGCGGGTTGCAACCCACCGGCTTCCGACGCCCTAATACCGTAGCTTTTTGAGCACCATTTCCCGCGAGGGTTTCCCCCGTGAAAATCACGATGATCGGGACGGGCTATGTCGGCCTCGTCACCGGAACCTGCTTCGCCGAGAGCGGCAACGACGTCACCTGCCTCGACATCGATGCCCGCAAGATCGAAGGCCTCAAGAAGGGCGTGGTGCCGATCTACGAGCCGGGATTGACCGAGCTCGTCGAGCGGAACAGCAAGGCCGGCCGGCTGAAGTTCTCGACGAGCTATCCAGACGCCGTGCCGCAGGCCGACTGCGTGTTCATCGCCGTGGGCACGCCCCAGGGCGACGACGGCGCGGCGAACCTGAACGGACTGTGGGCGGTCGTCGATACGATCGCGCCGCTGCTGAATGAGCGCGCGGTCGTCGTCATCAAGAGCACGGTGCCGGTCGGCACGAACCGCAAGACGCTGAACCGGCTCAACGAGTTGACCGGCCGCGAGGTCAACGTCGCGTTGAATCCCGAGTTCCTCAAGGAAGGGGCGGCGATCGATGACTTCACGAAACCCGACCGCGTCGTCGTGGGTGTCACGAACGAGGAAGTCGCCGACGCGCTGCACGAGCTTTACAAGCCGTTCCTGCGCACCGAGCGGCCCTTCCTCTCGATGGGACTCGAAAGCGCCGAGATGACCAAGTACGTCGCGAACTGCATGCTCGCGACGAAGATCAGCTTCATCAACGAGATGGCGAACCTCTGCGAGCGGGTCGCCGCCGACGTCAACGACGTCCGCCGGGGCATCGGCCACGACGCCCGCATCGGCTTCCAATTCCTGTTTCCGGGAGCCGGGTACGGCGGAAGCTGCTTCCCGAAGGACGTGCGGGCGTTGATCCGGGTCGCTGAGGACCACGGCCTGGAACCGCGGCTGTTGTACGCCGTCGACGAGGTCAACGATCGGCAGAAGTCGGTGCTGTTCGACAAGATCGACAGCTATTTCGGCAGCGATCTCGCCGGCAAGACGATCGCGGTCTGGGGCCTGGCCTTCAAACCCAAGACCGACGACATCCGCGAGGCTCCCGCGCTCGTGCTCATCGAGTCGCTGCTCGCCGCCGGGGCGACCGTGCGGGTGCATGATCCCGTGGCGATGGAGAACGTGCGCGCGAAGTTCGGCGACAAGTTGACCTACTGCCCCCATCATTACGACGCGATCGAACAGGCCGACTGCCTCGCTGTCGTGACGGAGTGGAACGAGTTCCGCGCCCCCGACTTCGATTACCTCAAGTACAAGATGAAGGCCCCCGTCGTCTTCGACGGCCGGAATCTCTACGACCCAGTGAAGCTCCGCAAGCGCGGGTTTTACTACTCGGGCATCGGACTGCACTCCGACGCGACCTGACTTCGGGAGGCCCGCGAATCACGGTAGTGATGCCTTGTCAACTTTCCGGCGGCCGTTCAGCCCGGTTGCGAGACTGCCGGTAGGCGAGCGCCAGCATCGCTACGCCAAAGCCCACCAGCCCCACTCCGTACAGCCCCCGCCGACCTCCCCTGCCCGCCGCCCCCCTGCGGTGAGACCGCTGACGACGAGCACCAGCCCGCTGAGCACGAGCAGACCGCCGCAAGTACCTGGCAACGGTATGCCGTCCGCCGGCGGATACCGAACTGCGGGCCGCGCTTAGGCATTGCCAGCAGCGCGACGACCTCGCGTCGGCATTGGAGGATGTGTGTTGGGCATTGTTCAACACGGACGAGTTCCTGTTCCAGCACTGATCGCGCTTCCCGAGCCGAGCATTCGATCCTATGCCAAGATCAGCGTTCATCACGTATGCGGCGGTCCTTTGCCTTCTCGGCTCGAGTTCGGCGGAGGAGATAGTGAGCTTCCGCGCTGATGTGGCACCGATCCTGTTGGACAATTGCCTGGCATGCCATGGTCCCAAGAAAGCCGAAGGCGGATACCGCGTCGACACCTTTGAAGAACTCGGGAACGCGGGCGATTCCGGTGAGGCCCCACTGCCGGGGGACAAAGACGATGGCGGCGAACTCCTGCGACGCCTGACGTCCACCGATTCGACTGAACGCATGCCGGCCGACAGCGAACCCCTTCCGGCAGCGCAGATCGACGTTGTCCGCCGTTGGATCGTCGCCGGAGCCGCCTTCGACGGTGAGCAGAGTGGGGATCCGTTATTTCTTATCATTCCACCGCGGCGATATCCCGAGCCGCCGGCGTCTTACGCACTGCCGGTTCCGATCACGGCGATGGCGTTCTCGCCCGATGGCAAGCAGCTCCTGGTCGGCGGTTACCACGAGATCTCAATCTGGAACGTTGAAGACGGAGCATTGATTCGGCGTATCAAAGATTTGCCGCAGCGCATCTTCGCGCTCGCTTTTCTACACGAGGGCCGCCGGCTTGCAGTGGCTGGCGGCGAACCGGGACGGAGCGGTGAAGTGCGGCTGGTCGATTTCGAAACCGGCATCGTCCAAGCGGTTCTCGCCCGCTCTGCCGATGTTGCCCTCGATCTGGCCGTTCGGCCTCAGAACGATCAGTTGGCGGTCGCTGCTGCGGACGGATTGATCCGGATCGTCGATCCTGAAGCTTCAGCCACCGTGCATACGATCGCCAGCCATGCCGACTGGGTCACTGCGGTCGCCTGGAGCGACGATGGAACCCTGCTCGCATCTGCCAGCCGAGATAAGTCCGCCAAGCTCTATGGCGGTGACACAGGAGACCTGCTGGCGAACTACCAAGGTCACGCGGCCGCCGTCCGCGGTGTCGCCTTTACGCCGGATGGAAAGCAGGCGCTCTCGACGGGTGCGGATGGCAAGCTTCATCGTTGGAATGTCGAAGGGGCGGCCAAGGTAGCCGAAGTCGGCGTCGGTGGAGACTCGTTTCACATCACGCGCGGAAATGGCTTTCTCCTCATACCCTGCGCTGACGCACTCGTGCGACAGATCGATCTGACCAGCAACGCCGTCTCGCGCACTTTAGCCGGGCACCAAGATTGGACGCTGTCCGCCGCCTTGAACAACGATGGAACGCTTTTCGCCAGCGCTTCTCGCGATGGCGAAGTGCGACTCTGGAACGCTGCCGATGGAGCTCTCGTCCGCGCTTGGACCGCCAAACCCTAGCGCCGCGGATCATGAGAGCAGCCGCGTGATCGGCTGCCCTTCGTCGAGCAGGTTGTACGGCCGACCCTGGGAATCCTGCGCGTAGAGGTCGTGAATCCCCATTGCGTGGTAGACCGTCTTGGCGACATCGGCAGGCGTGACGGGATGACTCGACGGATACTCAGCAAAGCGGTCGCTCGTCCCGTACACTTGGCCGCCGCTGATGCCACCCCCGGCGAACAGCGCACTGAGGCAATGCGTCCAATGATCCCGTCCCGCTCCACCCGGACCGCCAGAGCGGGGATCGCCGACCTTCGGCATTCGCCCCATCTCGCTCGTCACAAGAAGCAATGTGCGGTTCAGCAATCCTCGCTGGTGCAGATCTTCTACCAGAGCCGAAAAGGCCCGGTCAAACTCCGGGAGCAGGTGTTCCTTCAAGCAGCCGAAATTGTTGCCGTGCGTGTCCCACCCGCCAGCGCTGTTGCACTTTGAGGCGATCGCTTCATTTTCCTTCCAGAACACGGTGATGAAAGGAACCCGCGCTTCGACCAGTCGTCGTGCGAGCAACAAGCTCATGGAGTTGACGGTCGTGCCGTACCGGGCACGGATGGATTCCGGTTCGCGCGTGACGTCGAAGGCCTCCGTCGTTCCCGCCGAGAGCAACAGCTCGAAGGTCCGCTCCTGGTGCCGTCTCCAAGTCTGCTCCGCCGGAGCCTTCTCGAAGCCGCGGCGCACGCCGTCGAGTTGTTCGAGCAGTTGCCGGCGACTTAGAAGCTGCGCCGGAGTTACATCGCCGGTGAGCATCAGCGACGGCGCGTGGAACTTCAGCGGTCTTCCACGTTACCGTTCACAGACAGCGGATCGAACTCGACTCCGAGCCGCGCAGCAAACTGGCCCGGCCGAGTATAAGGTGCTTTGCTCGGCTTGTGCGGCAGTGTGATGGCCCCGGGCAACGGTGACCTCCGCGGCGCACGCTCGCCGACGACGGAGCCAATGAACGGCCAGTCGTTGCTATAGGGGCGGCGATCGTTGCCGAGCGAGAGAAACGTCGCATCCGGCACATGGCCGGTCAACTGGTAGTAGTAACCGGCGTGATGATCGTTGGTGTTCACGCTGCCGGATACCGAGTTGACGACGGCGAGGTGATGCGCCTGCTTAGCGAGCAACGGCAGATGCTCGCAGAGCCGCACGCCAGGGGCTGTCGTCTCGATCGGTGAGAACAGCCCGCGGTACTCCACGGGAGCCTCAGGCTTCATGTCCCATGTGTCGATGTGCGATGCACCGCCGCACAGGAAGAACAAAATCACTGACTCGGCTCGTCCGCCCCCCGAGGGCGGGCCGTCTAAGCCACGCCAGAGCTTCGCTCTCTTGAGCTTGAAGTGCACTCGAATCGGCCGACCCGCGAGCGATGAGACGTCGGCCGTTCGACTGCCAATAGACCTGCTGATCTATAAAGTCGCCGCCGATCTCTTCGCAGTCGGCGATCGTGAAACCCGGAATCGGGTGCCTCTCGTCGTCCCGCAGCTCGACGAAAGCTGTGCCCATCGAGCCGGTGTCGAGATTCAGCCGGAGGCGATTGCCGCGGAAGGTCATGACTGGCGTCGTGAACCAGCCGCCATGATGATCCGCGTCCAATGACACGAAGCCATCCAATCGTTGACGGACGACACCCACCCCGCCTTCTTGCTTCGCCGCGTCATCATTACTCGGCTCGCAGGATCACCGAGTCGTGCAGCCGCCCGCTGGAATAATAGTACTGGTAGAGATAATTCCCCCGGCGGACGATGCCCGGCCCCATCACCGCGTACCAGCGATCCCATTCACCGGCCAATCCCGTCGGGAAGTACGGTTCGCGACTTGGTCGCTGCCAATCGATGCCATCACGGCTCACGCCAGCTGCACTTCCAGCATGCCAAAGTCTTCCCACCCGCCCGGCGTGCGCGGCCGGATGAACGGGTTCCGCTGCGGCGAGAAGTGTCGGAAGTGAGTCGGGAACATCAGGTAGATGTCCTGTGCCCACGGATAAATCGTGGCAGCGTTGTAATAGATGTCGGAATGCGGATCGTCTTCGGCGTCCGCCTGCAGTACCACCGGCAGATTCTCAATGGACGGAAACCGTAGAACGTCCATTTCTGGAGGTCAACGTGAGTTCAGAGGCTCGCCGCGGAGCGTCGCCATGCGTCCGGCAGTCCTTCGATGAAGGTCGGGAAGGCGAGCGTGAGCTCCAGTTGGTGCGTCGCGGCGTCGTTCCGGCAGCGCTTGCCGAGACCGGCGACGCGGGTCGGCGCGGCTTCGTCGAATACCGGTGGCGGTGAGTCGGTGAGCTTTGCGAGGTGCTTGTAGTACTCTCGGCGACGGACGGGGCGGTCATCGGTGACGAGATAGATGAGTGAGGGCGTGGTCTGGCCCCTCACCCCCGGCCCCTCTCCCGAGGGAGAGGGGAGTGAGTACGTTCGCAATCGCTCGGCGGCGCGTGTCACAGCCGTCGCCGCGTCATCGACGTGGATGAGATTCAGCCAGGCGTCGCCGTTCCCTGCAAGCGGCTCGCCGGCGCGCATCTGTTCGACTCGGCGCAGCAGTCGATCGGGTCCGTAGAGGCCCGTGAGACGTAGAATCGCGGAGTTGGCCATGTCGGCCGTTCTCACGAGTTTCTCGGCCGCCAGCGCCATCCTTCCCGCTTCGGAATCCGGCTCCGCCGGGCTGGTCACATCGACCCATTCCCCGTTCTGTTGCCCGTACACGCTCGTCGTCGAAATGAACACGACGTGCGCGGCCTTGCCACGCAGGTTTCTGAACACGTTCTGCAATCCGCCAACGACGACCGCTCGTCGATCACCGCTGGAACGGTCGTAACCCACGGCGTACAGCACGAGATCGACGGTGGGCAGCGACGTCAGCGAAGCCGCGCTGGTGACGTCGCCGAGCACCGGGGTGACGCCGGCATCTTTCAACGACTCCGCGTTTGCCGACGAGCGGGTCAGTGCCGTCACTTCGTGGCCCGCCGCGCACCAGCGCTCGGCGACACGCCGGCCAAGGTAGCCACAGCCGACGACGAGCGCTCTCATCGTTTGCCTTTGAAGCGCGGCGCCAGCGAAATCGGCTCCTCCATAACGCCAGAGGCGATCTGGAGGGCCGAAACGAGTGCACCGTCGACCAGCGCTTTGTCGTCGGCCGGGAACTGACGCAAGACCTTACTCTTGCCACGGTCGATCTGCGCCCAAAGGGCTTGCAGCAGTTGCCGCATTTCCGACAGCACAGCCTCGCACTCGGTAGGTGGCAAATCACGGCGGCGGAGCACGGTCGCTATATCGGTTCGTTCGCGACTCAACTCGGCGAGCGTCTCGCCCTGCGTCCTGTAGAGCCTTCCGCGCCGAAAGGCTCGCTTCAGCCGATAGCTCGCATCGAAGTGATAGACCGGATCGCGGCCGAGGTACACGCTTAGGGAACCGTCGCGCTTGAAGCCTGCGACAATCGGCTCGGAAAAGCCAAGGCCGGCCAACTCGGCTCTTCGAACGAGCGCGGTCGCTTCGGCGAACAGATCTTCGCGGTCGGATTCGCGGCGAGCCATCGGAACAGGCGGTCAGATCGGAATTCCTCTTAGAATGTCGCATTTCGGCAACGATTCTTGCAAACCTGATCGGCTTTCGATGTAGACTTTCGGAGCGGAATCCAGCTTCCGAAGGAAAGAACGCATGGCGAGCGTGACCGGCGTGGCCGAAATTCTCTCGTCGGGCGAGTTCGACATCCTCGACCTCGAACGGGTCGACGACGTCGCCGACCGGCAAAGGCTGCTGGCGGATCTCATTCGTGAGCACGGCGTCGATGCTCTGCTCTTGTCGCGGCCCGAGAACTTCGCCTGGCTGACGGTGGGGGCCGATGCGACACGCTCGGCGACCGCGGAGCCGGCCGCCCGGCTGTTCGTCACTCCGGAAGCGCGGCTGCTCGTCACGAACAACGTCGAGAGTCAGTATCTCTTCGATCGCGAGCTGCCCGGCCTTGGTTTTCAGCTCAAGGAGCGACCCTGGTTCGAGCCGCACGATCAGCTCGCGAACGATCTGTGTCGCGGACGGAAGATCGGCAGCGACGACGGATTCGGCGGAAGCCTCGATCTTTCAGCGGCGCTGTCCAGGTTGCGATTGCCGCTGACGGAACGCGAACGAAAGACGGTGCGGCAGCTCGGCCGCGAGGTGGTGCATGCGGTCGAGGCGACGGCGCGCGGTTGCCAGGCCGGCGAGACCGAGGCCGAGATCGCGGCCGAGCTGGCCCACCGGCTCATCAAGCATGAAATCGTGCCGGTGCGATTGCAGGTGTGCGCCGACGGACGCTTTCGGCGCTATCCGCATTACCCGTTCGGCAACGCGCGAGTCGAAGCGAACTGCGTGATCGCAGCCGTCGCCCGTCGCAGCGGACTGCACGTGGCCTGTTGTCGAGCCGTGCTGTTCGGCGAGGACAAGGCCTTTCGGGACGCGCATCACACCGCGACTTTGATGCAGACGACGGGGCTGTTCTTCTCGAGGCATGGCGTGCCCCTCAGCGACGTCTGGGGCAAGGTTCGCCGGATCTATGAGAAGTTCGGCTGTCCCGATGAATGGCAGCTCGCCGACCAGGGCGAGGTCACTGGCTATGCTCTCTGCGAATCGCGAGTGGTTCCCGGCAACGAGTTCACGCTGGCCGAGGGCATGGCGGTGCACTGGCATCCGGCCGTCGGCCCTTCGCTCACGGGCGACACGATCCTGGTGCGCAACGGCTCGCCCGAATTGATCACTCCCAGCGACGAATGGCCCCAGATCGTCGTGAGCGTCCGAGGCGAGCCGATCTCTCGCCCCGACGTCCTCATTCGCGAGTGAGTGCTTTGTCACTGCCAAGAATCAAGAATGCAGCTTGAGTGCCACTGGCTTTGCCCGTGCTTCTCGGGAACGTCGTCCGTCATCGGCACTGGCGGAGCCAGCGGCATCCAAAACCAAGCTGTGACAAATCCCCAAGCGGGACGGACGAGCGCAACACGCTAACGTGCTGCTCGCGACATCGGAAAGAAGAACGCGGCCACGAGCATTTGCAGCCCGACGGCCGTCGCGAGCACCGCTCCGATCACCAGTTCGCCATGCGTCGTCGCTGTTTCGGGGAGCTGGAACAGGGCAACGGCGATCACGCCGATCGCGGCGACGATCAACGAAAGACGCACACATGTCATCAGGACGGCGTGCGTCATCGGCGGCATGACCGCGACGACGCGCCCTCGTGTTCGTGCCTGCATCGAAGTCTCTCGCATTTCGAAGTCTCGTCGATCGCTCCGGCCGAAGGAATGCGTCTCTTGACAACAGCATTTCACACAGCGCGTGCGTCGGGGATCGGGGAGACTCCTCCTCAATGGCTCAGAGTCGCCCGATGACTCGCCCTCTTGAACAGCAGGTCTGTCGAACCGACAGCGGCTTAAGGTTCATCCCCGACGAATGCATACAACGCCTGGTCGAGGACGACTCCGTGCTTGACGGCGGATCGCCGCAGCACGCCTTCGCAGCGATAGCCGGATTTTTCGAGGACGCGGCGTGACGCCGCGTTATGTGCGAACGCCGTCGCGAACGGACGGCGGTAACCCAGAGTCTCCAGTACGCGTCGAGTGAGAAAGCAGTAGTCTGCACAAAAGGGCCGGCATCGAAGTGACCGTCACACTATCGGCAGTTGCAAGCGGCGTCGACGCCGTCGGCAAGCAGCGACGCAGGGACGGAAACGTACGAAACCGCTCCTGGGGGCACAAACACCGTGTTTGTCATTGAGAAGCTGAAGGATCCGACGCGACCTTTCGAGAAGCCCAAATAGAAACAGCAAATAACCTAAACCTCTGTCACGATTTTACTCGGTCGCGTAACACGCGGGAGGATGCCGGAAAACTCTGAATCGTTGCTGCTGTGCCTGGTTATGCAGACCGTCCGCATCACGCACAGTGCCAGCTGATGACTACTTTCATTCAAACGCCATCGCCATCACAGCTCTTCGTCCGGCGAAACCTCGAAAGCAGTGCGATCGAGCTCCAAGAGTTCGATGGCCTGGTTCCCGGCGTGAGGCGTCCGTGAAAGCGGACGAAAACGCCTCGGCAGCAGAGCCACCGGGGGCCTGGTGTTTGCAAGACGCGTCAGACTTCCGCCCGTTTCATAGTGGCATTGCTCCCCTCGTACTCGGTCTACTGGTGTCGAACCCGATTTACTTTCGATAGGTGGTATCTGTTATGAATGAAGTTCGTCGCGGCGCCGGCATGGGCCTTGTCCTTGGCATCATCGCGGCCGTCGTGATTCTTCCGGCCATCGGAATGCTTTTTTTATGTGGTGGTTGCGCGACGGCTACAGTCGTCGGCACCACTGCCGTCGAAGAGTCGCGACGAGAGGCGGAGCGGGTTGCCGCTAATCGTCCTCCCCTCGCCGTACCGGCGGAAGAAACTCCAACCGAAGAGACGGACCGTACGGTCACCGCACCAGGTAGTCGCAAGGTGGACAAAGCCACCGTTATCACGACGGCGGAATATAATCAGCTCAACGATGGGATGACGTACGACGAGGTTTATGAGGTCATCGGGTATCACGGAAAGGAGATGTCACGGAACAAAATCGCCGGCCACGAAACTGTTATGTTCGCCTGGCAGAACAGGAACGGAACCAACGCGAACGTA
Organism: Planctomycetaceae bacterium; assembly: GCA_013813775.1. Classification (GTDB taxonomy): domain Bacteria; phylum Planctomycetota; class Planctomycetia; order Planctomycetales; family Planctomycetaceae; genus JACCRE01. The sequence continues at coordinate 2,717 of JACCRE010000232.1, read as the reverse complement.
ATGTTTCAGAATGACCGGCTAGTATCGCGAGCGCAGTTCGGCCTGCCTTCCGGCCCATCGCCCCTCAACGTTGAGAAGTCGCGACAAGAGGCCGAGGCAACAGTCACCCCTGAATCGCGTCCAATGCTGACCGGTGTCATCATAGATCCGGTGGCTGAAGCCAAAGAGGAGGCCCGGCGGCGACAAGAGATGAATCAAGAGCGTGAGGAAGAGGCAGCGCTGAAGGCACAATTACAAACCGAGCTTGACGAGATACTTTCAGCACCCGAAGAACTGAAATCCGCCAAGTCAATTGATGCCATCAGAGAAAACCTGAGTGCCTTCTCAGACTCGCACGCCGGCACTGCTGTAGCGGAGAAGGCCAAAGCCGAGAACGAGGCACTGACGGCCCTCCGTCTCGCCTTTGTTTTTGCAGAAAGTTCGCAGCGGGACGCGACTCCTCGATTCCGGAAGGTGATCAGCGATCACCCGAGGACGCTCGCCGCCCGTGCGGCAGAAGCCAAGATCGCGGGGAAGTAAGTTCCGATCCTTTCCATGCTACCGCATCGGACCCGAGAGCTTGAACTGTTCGACCTGCCACGGCTTCGGGGCCGTGCCGCTCCTCGGGCGGCAATGGCCGCAGCGGGTCCAGTCGCAACGATCAGGCGGGGGCATGGCTTGATTGGCCGATTCCGACCTCCTCCGATTTGAACCCATGACGGCAAACGGCTCCCTTTCCAAGTTGCTCTTCTGAGAGCTCGGCGCTCCAGAGTCCAAGACGTCCCTTGAGTGGGATCGGCTTCAGAATCGCCCGTCGCTCTGTGAGCAGGTAGCACCACGGCCCCTCGACATAGCTCTGGCCGAAAAAGTTGAGCGGCTCCCTTGAGACCTCACGCATTGCTCGCAGGCACTCCGGATCCTCGGGCTCAATGCCTTCGAGAGTGTCGCGAACCTGATCGACCGGGAACGCGCCGATCAGGTTGGCGCGGCCGATGATCGCCCCGAATGGCATCGGGTTTCCGATCAGCTCCATCGCGTCAGCCTCAGTTCTCGGCTTCGGATTCGCGAGATCCCAACCGAGCGCAGCGTGGATCCAGATCTCACCGCGGTAGCGAAGCGGCTTCGACCGATTTTCGCACCACTTGGCACTGTGGATGATCAACGAAGCCCAGGGCTGGCGAACGGAGAGGCAAGTGACTTTCAAGTTGCTTTCCTTTGGAGAGATGCAGATAGGTGGTGATCTTGGCGGCATCACGGCGAATGAGCGGCCTCGGCGCACTCGCTCCGACAGATTGGCACGAGCAGTCGCCGCGCTTCCGCTTCGTCGCCGCGTTTCAGGGCGAGCGCGGCAAGCTTGAGGGTGTTCAGCGTCACGCCGTCGGCAGCGGCCATTAGCCGCGCGGCTTCCATGAAAGCGCCCGCGCGGAAGATCGGTGCCTTAGAGGCAGTTTCAGAACTTATATATCCAGGTGTATCGTTCTGCGCGCATCGTCTAGTTTTGTTGAAACTCCTGCATTTCTGATCGTCCGACGATCGACGTAACTCCTTTGTTCGCCGTTCCTTTATGTTTTGAAACCACCTCTAGTCATCGGCAAGGCGGTGCCCGCCAGGTGGCGACAGCTCATCTTGGCGGCAGTTGCCGGTCGATCGGCATCGAACTGTGGCCCGGCGTGACGCATTCAACGACTCCGACGTGGTCGATTCTAGAAAATACGTCTACACTTTAGTCTGCCGCCTCCGTCCAGTCAATAACGTCTACACCTATTTATCATGGCGAAGAAAAAAGTGGCGCGAAAGCTGGGTCGGAAAGGGCGCCCTGTCCGCGGCGAGGGCGAATTCGATCACCTGAACATGAGGATTGCGGCTGGCCGCAAAGCCCGTTGGCAGCAAGCGGCAGCACACGTCGGCGATAGGGGTGTGACACTGGCCGAGTTCGTTCGTATGGCCGGAGATGCTTTGGCGGATCGGCTTTTGGGGAACGACGACGAAATAGGTACCAAGGGGGCCGAGGGTTCAAAGTGACGAAAACATTGCCAAGGGAGCGGCGCCTTGGGCGAGCCTCGTAACAGGCGATCGGCGGCGCCCTCGGTTACCACTGCCCGAGCCAGAGGCGGGTAGTGGTACAGTTTGAAAAAACCTGCCCGAAAGCGCGAGTCAGTCCGACGCCAGCAATCGCCGCAACCGCTCGGGGTTGTGGACCGTCGCCGGGACGGACTCGACCCACATGCCGGAAAGGCAGCCGAACCCGGGGTGGACGGCCGCGATGTCGGTCACGCTCCTCTGACCGCACGAACGGCAGTCGTACTCCGCCTGCGTGTGCGACGGCGGGTGAATCCCCTCGACGAGGCGGCATCGGTTGAGATAGCCGCACCGTGGGCAGAGGGCGGAGAAGTGCGGAAATCGGCGATCGTCGCGCATGGCGGCCTCCCAATTCCACAGTCTAACCGACCGCGAAGCGGAGGGGCGACCTCGCAAAAAAGAAAGCCGCCTAGTTGGGCGGCTTTCGGCGTCTTGGGCGATCACTGAGGCGGAGGGGCCGGCAGACCGGGCGGCTGTGGGAACTTCCGCCGGAGCCGCTTCATCACCATGTCGAAGCGGTCCTGTAACTCATCTAGCGTAGTGCTTCAATCAGTTGGGAGCTTATCGAGGACGGCACGAGCGCGGGCGACTTTCCGCAGGATGTCTTCGGCTTTCTTGGTCCAGACGAACGTTTTCGGATTCGCGTTATGGTGGTCGAC
>JACCRE010000215.1 GCA_013813775.1 Planctomycetaceae bacterium | reverse complement strand
AGATACCACGGTGCCGAGCTCCATCGGTAGTCGATGGCTCTTTCCGTGAACCCGGCGCGCACGGGATTGAGATGCATGTAGTCCAGTTTCTCTTCGACTTTCCGACGCGACCAGATGTTGAAGCCGTAATAGCGTGGCTGCCAGATCGGGTCGGCGTCGTCGAGTCGATTCCAGTAGGTGGGGAACCTGGAGCGGTAGAGTTTCTTGAGCTCGTGTGACGACTGGTCCTTCCACGTGTTCATGAAGCCGCTCAATTGCCCCGGCTCTGGAAACCAGACCAAGGCATGCACATGGTCGGGCATGATCACGAAGCCGACGCAGAGACCGTCGTGTTTGGCCAATCGGCTGCCGAGCTGCCCGACCACGATTCGCTTCGCCTGATCCGGCTGGAGGAACTTACGACGCTTGTAGCAAGAGAAGGTGACGAAATGGACGTGCTTCTCGTCGTCGAAGACTCTCCGCTTCGTCATGCGTCAGCCTTGCCGCTGAGAGTCGTCACACTGATTGAGCCCGAATGGAGCAGCATCTTGTTGCTGGCGCAACCCAACCAGTCTGAACGCAGACTGGTCGGGCCACCCTGGGACTTCTCCGCCGTCACACCAACTCCCTCACCGGTTCAGGCCAGTGATCGTGACCAGTTGGAGGCTCCGGTCGCTGACGCTCCCGGCTCGCTCACAACAAGTCGCTCGCTAACTCCGCGAGTTCGCTCCGCTCACCCTTCTCCAGCATCACATGGGCATACAGCGGTTGCCCCTTCATGCGATTGATGACGTAGGAGAGGCCGTTGCTCAAACTATCGAGGTAGGGGTGGTCGATCTGGTGGATGTCGCCGGTGAGGATGATCTTGGTCCCCTCGCCCGCGCGGCTGATGATCGTTTTCACCTCGTGCGGCGTGAGGTTCTGGGCTTCGTCGACGATGAAGTAGACGCGCTGCAGCGTGCGGCCGCGGATGTAGGCCAGCGGCGTGATCTCGAGCTTGTTCCCCTCGCGCATCGTGGCGATGCGCTTGGCGGCTTCGCTGTTCTCGCCGAGGTTGTGGCGGATCACGTTGAGATTGTCGTACAGCGGCTGCATGTACGGGTCGAGCTTCGCGCTGATGTCGCCCGGCAGGTAGCCGATGTCGCGATTGCTCAGCGGCACGATCGGCCGGGCGAGCAGGATCTGGCGATAATCGCTGCGGCATTCGAGAGCCGCGGCGAGGGCGAGCAGCGTCTTGCCGCTGCCCGCCTTGCCGACGAGCGTCACCAGCTTGACGTCGTCGTTGAGCAAGGCTTTCAGAGCGAACGATTGCTCGGCGTTACGAGGCGAAATCCCGTACGCCGCGACTTTTTCAATGCGGTGATAAAGATTCTCTTTCGGGCTGTAGGTCGCCAGCGCCGACTTCGAGCCGTTGCGCAGAATGAAGTTCTCGTTGGCGATCGGCTCGACGACCTGCGGCACCGCTGCGGCTTCGACGCGTCCGCCGTGCTGATAGAAGAGATCGACGACGTCGCTGGGCATGTCGGCGACAAGACGCTTGCCGCTGTAGAGCGTTTCGAGGCTCTCGACCTTGTCGGTCTCGTAGTCCTGCGAGATCAGGCCGAGGGCTTTGGCCTTCATCCGCAGGTTCGTGTCTTTGGTGACGAGCACCGTCATCCGATCCTTCGCGCCTTCCTGCACCGTCAATGCGGCGTCGAGGATGCGATGATCGGGACCGTCGGACAGAAACGTGTCGCCGATGCGGCGGTGCGGCTTTCCGGTCAACACGACGCGGATGCGTCCGAGGCCTTCGCCCAGCGGAACGCCGTTCTCGCCGAGCAGGTCGCCCGTCAGGTCGTCGAGATCGCGGAGGAACTCGCGGGCATGGACATGGATGTCTTCGTGGCCCTTCTTGAAGCGATCGAGTTCTTCAAGCACCGTGATGGGCAGCGCGACGTCGTGCTCTTCGAAGTTCCGAATGCAGCGGGGGTCGTGCAGGATGACGTTCGTGTCGAGAACGAAGACTTTGGGAACGCCGTGATGCGGTAAACGTTTGGGAGCAACCGTGGAAGCCGTCGAACTTGTCGCGTCGCTTGTGATGTGAGAGGAAGGAGAAGTACCCGAACCGGCGTGCAACGCCTGATCGATCATGCGGGTCTCCGACCAGGCGACCGGCAGCTCCGGCCCGTCGCGGCTGGCATGTGCTGGACCATCTGGCGGCGTCGTTGCCGCCCGGCTTAACGGTACGGAGCCAGAGTGAATCTCGTCAAGATGCCAGCCGCCGATCGCGTCGCGGCGACGCACTTCACCGAAGTTTCACAGAGACGGCAATCAGAGCCGCGCCCGTCAGGAAGCGGTTCGAGTTCGTCTTCCCCGAGAAACCGCTCCCTCACGGTCGCGGCTCTGATGGTGGACTTCGCGACATGCAAGTTGTTGTGACGGGCGATCCCTTCATCGGCGACAGAGAAACTATTCGCTGACCTCGCGACGGCCGTTCGGATAGCGTCGAAAGCCGGGACCGGCGGTTTCGGGGGGCGTGGCGTGCACGTGCATCGTTAGCGGATTGCCGGCGACGGTGCCGCGGACTGTGAGACGCACCCCGGCCGATGCGGGCAGAGGCAACATCGTCGGATCGTCGAGATCAGTCTCGGCGGCGATCGACGGAAAGGCGTCGAAGGCGACTTCCGTCACCGTCTCGAACAGCCGTGTGACACCCAGCACGTCGAAGCGGAAGTCGGCGGGCTGCGTCCGCCCGTCTTTGGCCCCTCCGACGTACTCTTCTCCTCCCAGATACAGCAGCGCGACCCAGCCGAATTCGGTCGGATGGCTTTGATAGCCGACCCGGCCGAGATCGTTCGCGGGGTCGAACAGGTCGGCGGCGGCGTGAATCAGGTCGGTCAACCAGCCGGGCCGACGCTCTCGGGCCGCCTTGCGCTCACGGTGAGTTTCGAGCTGCTTCAACAAATGATTGACCGTCAGGTGCGCGTGGGGCATCGGCGGCGGCGGATCGTTCCGGTTTACTTGGCGGCAGAAGAGTTCGGTCGCATATGGAATCGGTCCGTCAGGCACCGGACCCGAAGCCGAATCGTCTCAGGATTGCTCCGCCGGCCATCTGGCAGCCTGTTCGTCCGCGCGTAACGACGGGGGAGGCTCGCGCGCGATTCATCGCTCGCTAAACCCGATTTTCGAGGCGCTCTCGTCAAGAATCGGCGGTTGTGTGCTATGCGGCCCACTTCGGGGCCACGCCCCGACGTGTGGGCGGTTCGATTGACACGATTCGGCCGCGTCCTAAAATCGGAAGTTTCTTTCCCGCCAGACCTTAAGCCGATTCTCCGCCCTTGTCCGACCCGCCGGTGCTCGATGCGATCCGTAAGGCGAGCGTGCTCATCGAGGCCCTCGGTTGGATTCGCGCGTTCCGGGGCAAGTACGTCGTCATCAAGCTCGGCGGCAGCGCCCTCGAAGAGCAGGAGGCCGTTCGCAGCCTGTTGACCGACGTCATCTTCATGGAAGCGGTCGGCATGAAGCCGATCCTGATCCACGGCGGTGGCAAGGCGATCACCGCGGCGATGTCGGTCGCAGGACTCGAGCCACGCTGGGTTCAGGGCCGTCGCCACACCGACGACGCGACGATGGAGATCGTCGCCAAGACGCTCGCTCATGAAATCTGCGGCGGTCTCGCGCACGAGATCGAATTACAGGGCGGCAAGGCGGCTCCTCTGCATTATGCGACGACGCCGGTGCTGACGGGGGAGAAGCTGCAACTCCCCGACGAAAAGGGCCAGCCGCTCGATCTGGGCCTCGTGGGGCATGTGACGGGTCTCGACCCCGCACCGATCGAAGCGGCACTCGCGCAAAATGCGATTCCGATCCTGCCGAGCGTTGCGCTGGATGCCTCCGGGAACAAACTGAACGTGAACGCCGACACGGCCGCCGCCGCGGTCGCGCGGTTCCTCAAGGCCGAGAAGCTGGTGTTCCTGTCGGACGTGCCGGGCCTGTTCCTCGATCCGAAAGAGCCGTCGAGCCTGCTGCCGCACGTCTCCGCGAGCCGCTGTCGCCGCTTGCTCACTGACGGCATCATCACGGCGGGCATGATCCCCAAGATCGAGGCATCGCTCGAAGCACTGGAAGTCGGCGTCGGCAAGGTGCACCTCGTGGACGGACGGATGCCGCACTCGGTACTGCTGGAGATCTATTCGGATAAGGGCGTGGGGACGGAGATCGTGCCGGATTAAGGGTTTAGCACATATTAATTGGGGAACGGCAGATAGAATTGAACGATGAATCCGCGAGTCTTCTTCAATGTCGATCCGCGGACGTTGCATCTGCCGACGACGCGACTCTCTGGTGCCGACCCGGCGAAACTGCACCGACAGATTGCTCGGTACGGAAAGACGACCGAGGGAATGCCTCCGATCGAAGTCTATAGCGGAACCGATGGTGCGTTCATGATTTTCGACGGAGTCACGCGGGCCACGAGGATCGCCAAACTTTTGCCGGAACAGTTCGTCACGGTTGAATTGATCGACGATTTACCCTCACCCGCCGGCCATTTGCCGACTGTGGGAGAAGTGCTGCCATGAAAGACGACGATCGAGAGCACCTGCTGCATGTCCTGGCTGAACTGAGCGATGAGACGCCGGATCTCCGCTTCGGGCAGCTCATCGCGAATCTCGCCACGCTGGCGCGGGGAGCCGAAGTCGAAGCGATCTGGGACGCAGAGGACCGTGAGCTCATCGCTGCCGCCGAACGGCTGATCGAGAAGCAACGGCAGCGGAAGGCTGATGTGGCGTGACGACGTGAGATCAGGCCGTGATACCTTTGAGAGAGCATCAATGCCTTCGACATACACCGCGGTCGTCCAACAGCACGACGAATGGTGGATCGGCTGGATCGAGGAAGTGCCGGGAGTCAATTCGCAGGGCAGGACGCGGGAGGAGCTACTCGGCAATCTCCGCGAGGCGTTGGATGAAGCTCTCGAGATGAACTGCGGCTGACATGAAATGACGGTCGCATTGCGTTCGGCCCCCTGCGAACCGAGAAGCCATTCGCGCTGTCAATTACCTTTTTGATTCGGATGGTTTTGTCAAAGCTCTTGTCTGAAATGTGAAAGGCTGCTTCGTGGCAATCAAAACTTACACCTACGTCGACAACTCAAACGTGTACATCGAAGGGCAGCGCGTGGCGGCTGTTTCAAAGGGTACTGCGCAAGACATTGAAGATGCGATTTCTCGAAGAATATTCGATTTCACATGAGCCAGTTTCAAAACTTATGTATTCAGGCGTATCGTTCTGTGCGCATTCTCCGATTAGATCGAAATCCTCGCATTTTCTGACCGTCCGACGATCGACGTAACTCCTTTGTCCGCTGTTCTTTCATGTTTTGAAACCACCTCATGACAACTGGATTATGGAAAACTGCATCAATTCATCTGCGGCGAAAAGCACGAAATTGGTTGCGCTAAGCTTTGGGGCTCTCCGCCGCCAAAAGACTCATTTTGGAAGATGGTTGAGACTAAGGGCTGGAAGGTGACCACTTATGAGAAAAGTTTCGGCAAAGAGAAGAAAGTCGACGTTGCGATTGCTTATCAGATGGCGAAGGATTCCGCGAACATTGACAAGGCTTCAAGTGAAATCACTCTCGTCGCAGGCGATAAAGATTTCGTGCCGGCTGTCCAGGATCTCGTTTCGGATGGGTTCACGGTAAGCGTTGCCTTCTGGGATCATGCAGCTAGGGAACTCAAAGAAGCGGCCAGTTCTTTCTTTTCGTTGAACAAATGGCAGGATCACTTGACGTACTAAGCGTGCAAGTTCGTCTGTGACCTCATCGGAATCACTAGCTGCATCGAATCCCATGCCCACCACCGCCGAAGCCCGCAGCAGTGAAGAGACGATCTCGCTCTTCAAGCAGTATGTGATCCCCAACTACACCCGCACGCCGATCAGCCTCGTGCGCGGCGAGGGTTCGTACGTGTGGGATGCCGAGGGCAATCGTTATCTCGATCTGTTTCCCGGTTGGGGCTGTGACATCATCGGCTATACTCCGCCGCGGCTTGTGCGCGCGATTCAGGAGCAGGCGGCAAGGCTCATTCATGTGCCGAACACGTGGCATATCGAAGGTCAGGGAGAGTTCGCCGAATTCCTGTGCACGCGCGGCTTCGGCAAGGCCTTCTTCTGCAACAGCGGAGCCGAAGCCAACGAGGCGGCGTTCAAACTCGCGCGCCTCGCCACGTCCGAGAAGAAGTACAAGATCATCAGCTTCGAAAAGAGCTTCCACGGTCGCACGATGGCCGCGGTCACGGCGACGGCGCAGCCGAAGTATCACCAAGGCATTCAGCCGCTGATGCCGGGCTTTCGTTACGCACCGCTCGGCGATCTCGACGCCGTCCGCGAACTGGTCGATGACGAAACCTGCGCGGTCATCATTGAACCGGTGCAGGGGGAAGGCGGCATCAATGTTCCGGCGGACGGCTTCCTGCAAGGTCTGCGCGAGATCTGCGACGAGGCCGGCGCGCTGCTGATCTTCGATGAAGTGCAGACCGGCATGGGCCGGCTCGGTACGTGGTTCGGCTATCAGCACTTCGGCGTGCAGCCCGACATCATGACGCTCGCCAAAGGTCTCGCCGGCGGCGTGCCCTGCGGGGCGTTAATCGCGACCGACGCCGTTGCCCCCAGTCTGCGACCCGGCATGCACGCCAGCACCTTCGGCGGCAATCCGCTTGCAATGGCCGCCGGTCTCGCTACGGGCCGCACGATTGAGGAGGACGGGCTGCTCGACAACTGCCGCGAGATGTCGGACCGATTCCGCGCGCACCTCGAACCGCTCGTCGACGAGCTGCCGATCGTCCGCGAGCTGCGCACCTGCGGCCTGATGATCGGCCTCGAACTCACGATCCCGTCGAAAGAGATCGTGGCGAAGTGCTTCGAGCGCGGCCTCATCATCAACGGCACGCAAGACGTCGTCGTACGACTCCTGCCGGCCCTCAACGTGACCGCCGAACAGGTCGACGAAGGCTGCGAGATTCTGACAACTGCGCTGCGTGAGGCGGCGGAGCAGGTATGATGGAAGGAACTGCCACGAGCGAGCTTCACATGTTCCGCAAAGTCCTGCCGAGACCGCCCGAAATGGGCCGACTGCTCGTGAACGTCACGGTAAGCAATGCCACCGATCCATCGATGACCCTTGACTGCGAGGCTCTGGTCGACACAGGGGCATCGCATCTCGTGCTGCCGGCCGCGTGGAAGCCGCGGCTCGGGAAGCTGGAAACGGTACGGATACTCTATCCCGAAACCGCGACTCAAGAGACGGTTCGCGGTGAGATCTGCGGACCTATCCGGCTTGAAGTCGAAGGGTTCGGTCCGATATTCACCGAGGTGATGTTCATAAATATGCACCCGACCGACGGTCGTTACGAACCGATGCTAGGTTACACGCCGCTCGAACAGATCCCCGTCACAGTCGATATGGCCAGACATCGTCTCGTCGAGGTCGCCGCTGATTTACGTTGACGATTCCTTACAATACGACGTATGGAAGTCCGCCCCGGGTGTCCGGGGCGGTTCTATTTTTGAGGGCCGATCCATGACCAGTTCCGCGACGCCCAAGCCGCCTCGCCATCTGCTGACGCTCGACGACTGGACCGCCGACGAGATCGAGCAGGTCTTGGCGCTGGCCCGCGACTTGAAGCGCAAGGCGAAGTTCGGCGAGCGTCCGCCGCTGCTCGCCGGCAAGATGCTCGCGCAGGTCTACGACAAGCCGAGCCTGCGCACGCGGGTCAGCTTCGAGGCGGCGATGGCTCGTCTGGGCGGCAGCAGCACGTTCATGACGAGCAAAGAGGCCGGATTGCTGGGCCGCGAGTCGTTGCCCGACGTCGCCGCGGTGCTGGGTCGCATGGTCGATGCGATCGTGATTCGCACCTTCTCGCAGCAGCTCATCGAAGACGTCGCCGCCTACGCGGCCTGCCCCGTCATCAACGGCCTGTCGGACGAACGCCATCCCTGTCAGGCGCTCGCCGACCTGCTCACGATTCGCGAAGCCTGCGGCACGCTCGACGGCGTGCGGCTCGTGTTCGTCGGCGACGGCAACAACGTCGCCCGCAGCCTCGCCGTCGCCAGCGGCAAGGTCGGCGTCGCGATGACTCTGTGCGCCCCCGACGGCTTCTCGTTCGACGACACCTTCGCCAAGGGCCTGAAGAAGACCGTTCCGCAACTGAACATCACGCTGACGAAGGATCTAAAAGCGGCGATCAAGAACGCCGACATCATCTACACCGACGTCTGGGCGAGCATGGGACAGGAGTCGGAATCGTCGGCCCGCAAGCAGGCGTTCGCCGCTTATCAGATCACCGAGCAGATCATGGCGGCGGCCCCGCAGAGCTGCCGCTTCCTGCACTGTCTGCCCGCCCACCGCGGCGACGAAGTCACCGACGGCGTGATGGACGGCCCGCAAAGCCTCGTCTACGAACAGGCCGAGAACCGCATGCACCTCGCGAAGGGACTGCTGGTGACGCTGATCGGGTAATGGCCGGAGCTTGTGATGTCGAAGCCGAATTTCTCTCATCGTCCGTTGCCAGACGATTTAGCCGTTCCAACCGGTGATCCACACATCGACGAGCTCCGCCGATTTCGAGATGCCTTTGCGGCACGCTTCGGGAACGATGTCGAGGCGATCGGTCGTAAGATCGAGGAGCAATACAAGGCACGGGTCACGCAACAGAAAACGCTGACGGACCGGGGATGTTAGTTATGGCCGATTGGATCGTCTGTGGCGTTGTGATCGAGGGAGATCGCATCGATGTCCGTGGTGTAAATCCATGGGACTTCAAGTGGGCGTCGCAACATCGAACTGTTGAACTGCCTCATCCAAGTTATCCGCACCAGCGACACCGCTTGAACGTGTACGAGATCGACGCCAATGGGAATCAGGTGGTGTTCGCGGCTGGCGAACTCTCTGCGAACGTCTGGGGGTTTTACATCCCCGACATGGCATCCGCATAATCTAGAATTTCAAGCGTGACTCTGCTGGAAGAGCTTCATGCAGTGTCATCGGTAGACCTCCGCATCCAGCTGTCGCCCGCCACGAAAGGGATCTCGTGACGACCACCGAAAAGCTCATCAAGGCGCTCAAAGCCGTTCCCGGCATGTCGGTCGGCGATGCGATGTGGTACGCGATCCTCGCGGGGGCGGCGTACCTCTTCTTTCACGTCGTCTTCAAGTCGGCGCTGCGTCACCGGAGGATTTCATCGAAATCTGCGAGCTCGCGGCAGATCAGACGTGAGATTCTGCACTCGGTTCGCAGCCTCGCGATCTTCGGCGTCGTCGGCGGCATGATTTACATCGCCGCGATGAACGGCTGGACCCAGTTCTATCAGCCGATCGACAAGCACGGCTGGCCGTACTACTTCGTCAGCATCGTGCTGATGGTCGTGCTGCACGACGCCTATTTCTATTGGACGCATCGCCTGATGCATCATCGGCGGCTGTTCAAGCTCTTCCACCGCACGCATCATCTTTCGACGAGCCCCACGCCCTGGGCCGCCTACGCCTTCAGCCCGCTCGAAGCCTTCGTGCAAGGCGGCATCGGTCTCGTGATCGCACTCGCGATCCCGATCCATCCCAGCGCCTATCTGCCGTTCATGCTTTGGCAGATCACGTTCAACGTGCTGGGCCACTGCGGCTACGAGATCTTTCCGAACTCGTTCCTCCGCAGTCCCATCGGCAAGTTCATGAACTCGCCGACGCACCACGCCCTGCATCACGAAAACTTCCGCAGCAACTATTCGCTCTACTTCAACGTGTGGGACAGGTGGCTCGGCACGAATCACGCGAGCTATGAAGAGCGGTTCGACAGAGCGACATCAGGAGGACGGGCGCCGCTACGCGCGACGATCACGATCGCATCCGAACGGCTTGCCGGTGAAGCAGCCCGCCCCGATCTCGAGAGCGTGACGGCTTGAAGTGCCGTCGCGTTGCGTCGCTCGATCCCCCGCCTCCGATTCGTCAGCGTTTCGGCTCGGGCTTCACCTTGCATGGCTTCGTCTTCCCGTACTTGAACTCCACTCCCAGCGGCCCCGGCAGCGGGCTTTTGAACTCGACCGTCTTGCCGGTCGTCGGGTGCAGGAACCGTAGCAGCGAGGCGTGCAGGCCCAGGCGGCTGGCGGTCGATTTCTTGCCGTAGCGGTCGTCGCCGACGATCGGGTGTCCCAGGTCGGCCAGATGCACGCGGATCTGGTGCTTGCGGCCCGTGGCCGTGCGGATTTCGAGCAGCGAGATGCCGTCGCCCGATTCGAGCACGGTGTAGTGCGTGACGGCGTGCTTGGAATACTGCGTCTGCCGGCCGGAAAAGACTTGGAAGGCCTTCGTCTCGGTGAGGTGGCTTTCGATCGTGCCGCTCGGTTGATCGAGACGCCCCTGCACCACCGCGAGATACCGCTTTTCGACCTCGTTCCATTGATCCTGCAACGCCTGCTTCGCATTTTCGGTCTTGGCGAAGACCAGCAAGCCCGAGGTTTCGCGATCGAGTCGATGCACGATGAAAACCCGCGCCCCAGGATCGTGCGAGTTCTGTTTGACGTGCTCGGTCGCCTTGTAGTACGCCGTTTGCGCTCGTTCCGAATCGGTCGCGATCGTGAGCAGCCCGGCGGGTTTGTCGATCACGAGGATCGCGTCGTCTTCGAACACGATTCGCAGGCCGCGCGGCGACACCGACACGGGCGTGTGCTGCACCGGGCCGATCGAGACGACGTCCCCCGGCTTCAACGGCTGATCATGTCGCTGGGCGGTTTCGCCGTTCACGAGGATGCGGCGGAGCTTCAGCCACTGCTTGACCTGCGTGCGGTTCTTCGTCACTTCGGCCAGAGTTTCGAGCAACGGGCCGTCGCGCGTGATCGTGATCGTCTGCATCGAGGGAGTTCTTCCGGTCGCGGTATTCCGCCGGTATTGTAGCTTGAAGGGCGTGATGAAGTGCCGCGCGGCGATCATCGTCCCTCACAGGTTTTTGCGACTCGCACGAAGACTCGCGACACTTCCGGAGAGTTCCGGAGTTTGTATCCCTGTGCCCGACCCTTCTTGAATCGTGGTGAGAGACAATGGATTTGCATCGTTTCACGACGAGTCGTCGCGTGTTCCTCGGGACTCTCGGTGCGGCGTACTTCACGACGCGCGGCCTGTTCGCCGAGGAACTCGCCCGCACCCCGGCCATGACGGAAGGTCCGTTCTATCCCGACAAGCTGCCGCTCGACACCGACAACGACCTGATCATTTTGAGCGACAGCCTGACGCCCGCCGTGGGCGAAATCACGCAACTCACGGGCCGCGTGCTCGACGCCACCGGGGCGCCGATCAAAGACGCACTCATCGAAATCTGGCAGTGTGACGCCAACGCCGTCTACCTGCATACGTCCGACAGCTCGCGGAAGCAGTCTCAGCAGGACAAGCACTTCCAGGGCTACGGCACGTTCGAAACGGCATCGGACGGCGGTTTTCGATTCCGCACGATCAAGCCGGTGCCGTACCCAGGACGCCCGTCGCCGCACATCCACTACAAGATCACTCGCGGCGGTCGTGAGTTGCTGACGAGCCAGATCTTCATCGAAGGCCACGAAGGCAACCGAACGGACGGCGTGTTCGCCGGCCTGCGTGACCCGCTCGACCGAGCGCTGTGCAGCACCGAGTTCAAGCCGATCGCCGATTCCAAGAGCGGCGAACTCGCCGCGAAGTTCGACATCGTCGTCGGGCGCACCCCGGATGAACGCACCTTCGAGCGATAATTCGCTCGGCGGACCAAACCGCGACGCCTTTCGATCGGACGCATTCGCGGCCGATGTCCCTCTGTTCGTTTTCGCACCTGTGAGGACACTATGCGCTCTCTGAAGGCAGCTTGCTGGGCAGCCGCCGTATTGTGCTGTGCCGTGACGTATGGCCAGCCGCGCGACGGCGAAGGACCACGACGCGACAGCCCGCGCGACGGCGAACGCCGCGAAGGACCGCGCGACGGTGATCGGCGTGATGGCCCACGCGATGGTGAGCGTCGGGAAGGTTCGCGCGATGGTGACCCTGAAGGCCGGCGGGTTGGCAATCGTGAAGACTTCGTCGAACGCATGATGCGTCTCGACAAGAACGGCGACGGCAAAATCTCGAAAGACGAACTCGCGGACGAACGCATCACTCGTCTGTTCGCCCGTGCCGACGCCGATAAGGACGATGTCGTGACCGCCGACGAACTGAAGGCCTTGGAAACGGCGGAAGCCGAAACCTACGACCGACGCGGACCGGGCGGACCACCCGAAGGCCGCAACCCCGGCGGGCCAGAAGGGCGTGGTCCTGGTGGACCGCCCCGAGATGGATTCGGCCCGCCACGCGACGGTTTCGGCCCTCCCGGTGGCATGATGTTGCCGCCGCGACCGGGCGAGGTGTTGCCGCCGCGGCTTCAGGACATGCTGGAGCTATCTCCCGAGCAGAGAGAGCAGCTTGCCGATCTGCAGAAAGACGTTGATGCCCGGCTCGAACGGCTGTTGAACGAGCGGCAACGCGATCGACTGAAGGAGATGCGCGAGCGCCGACCGGGTGGTCCCGGCGGCCCGCCGCGCGGCGAAGGTGGACCGGGTGGACCGGGTGGCCCGCGTCCGGACGATCGCGACGACCGACGCCCGCCGCGGGACGAGTAGGCGCGGTTTGCGACTTGATTCAGACCGACGGCGTCATGAAAGCGGCGGCAGTCAATGCCGCCGCTCGCTTTTGCGCTCGGAATCGCTGCTAAACGCCGAAGCGTGAGCCTGCCGGGAGCGTATACCCACGGCGAAACTCAGCACCCGACATCTCACGCTTGCCGGCGGGCTTGAGCTTCGCGATCCGTAGCGGTCCGCCCGTCGATTGCACGACGAGTTCACCTTCCGTTTGCAGGATTGTCCCGGGAGTCGCCTCGCCATCGGCGGGTTCTTCGGTCGGTTCGACCGCCAGAATCGACACCCGTAGCGGAGGTCGGTCGCCGATGTGCAGCGTCGAGAACGAGCCGGGCCACGGCTGCATCGCACGAACGTGATTCACGATCTGCGCCGCCAGTTTCGTCCAATCGATCTCTCCCTGTTCCTTGCGAAGCTGCGGGGCGTACGACGACAGCAGATCATCCTGCTTGGTCTCGGCCACGCCGCCTTGTTCGAGCGAGTCGAGTAATCGAATCGTCATCGGTGCGGCGAGTTCCGCGAGCCGATCGTGCAGTTCGCCGGTCGTTTCCGTGGGTCCGATCGGCGTCTTCTCGAGGGCGAGGACCGGACCGGCGTCGAGCTTCGGAACGATGCGGAAGATCGTGATGCCGGTCTCTGTTTCACCTGCGGCGACGGCGGCGTGAATCGGGGCCGCACCTCGATACTTGGGCAGGATCGACGCGTGCAGGTTGATCGCTCCGTGAGGCGGAATTTCGAGCAGTTCCTTCTTGAGCAACTGACCGTACGCCGCGGTCACGAAGATTTCGGCGCGGTGTTCGCGCAGTTGCTTCAGCACGCCCGGTTCGTTGACGTTCTCCGGCTGCAAGAGCGGCCGTGTGCGCTGCTCCGCCTCGACTTTGATCGGGTTGACGTGCGAGTGATGCCCGCGGCCGGTCTTGTCGGGCTGCGTCACGATCGCCTGGATTTTATGCCGGCTCGCGAACAACGCTTGGAGCGTCGGCAACGCGAACGCACCGGTGCCGAAGAAGACGAGGCGCATGGGGAGGAGGGAGGATACAGGGGACAGGATGTAGTTTAGTAACGAGGGCGACGACAGAGGACTACATCCTGAATCCTACTTCCTGACTCCTCACTCCCGCGGTTCCAACTCTTTCAGCCTTCGCTTCAACTCGTCGTCGCTCACGATCGCTCCCGTCTGTTGCTCTTTGCGAAACTCAGCATCGAAGTCGGCGAGGCGGTCGTCGTATTCGCGGCGTTTGAGGTCGCTCATGCGGTCGATGAACAGCACGCCGTCGATGTGATCGTACTCGTGCTGCACGACCCGGGCCGGGAAGTCGTCGAGGTCCATCCGGAAGGCCCGCCCCTCGAGGTCGTAGGCCTCGATGACGAGTGATGTCGAGCGACGAACGGGGCCATAGAGTTCCGGGAGGCTCAGACAGCCTTCCTCGCCTTCATCGCTCCCCTTGCGACGGAGGATGTCGGGGTTGAGGAACACGAACTCCTCGTCGGTTCGCTCGGGGTCGCCGCTGGGATTGATCACGAACATCCGCCAGGGCAGGGCGACCTGATTCGCGGCGAGACCGATGCCCTTCGCCTCGTACATCAGGGCGAACATCTGCTTCACGGCGTCGCGCAGCCGATCGTCGATCTCGACCACGGGCTTGCTTTCCCAACGCAGCGCGGGGTGCGGGTATTTGACGATCGAAAGCGGTTCCATCGGACGGCCGAGGCAGGCGGAACGCGAAGCCTCCTTGCTGAAGGCGGGGAACTTCGCATTCTAAGGCCGTCCCGCGGCGCGGTCGAGCGTGATACGATCAGACATGGCACGAAAGGGCGTGGCGCAAAAGCGAACCGCGGGCCGAAGCCCGCGGGTGCTCGAATTCCGACGATCACCTGAAGAGCGGCTGCCTGGGTGCCACTGGCTCTGCCAGTGCCAACAGCCAGACCGCGGCACTGGCAAAGCCAGTGGCACACGGTCGTCAATCAATACG
>JACCRE010000204.1 GCA_013813775.1 Planctomycetaceae bacterium | reverse complement strand
ATAGCAGCCCGTTGAAGTATTCAAAATGCCTCGCGACGCGTCTGAGTCATGAGCCGAATTCCCTGCATTTCTCGACATTTGGCTGGTTCGTCGGCCGGTGCCGTCGATTACTTCAACAGGCTGATAGGCCGCCGAAAGGGTGGCCCGGGCAGTCTGTCGTCAGACTGGCCGGGTTGCGTGAGCCACAAGATGCTTCATCATGCGTCTTCAATGGACGGAAGACCTTCGGGCTTGGAAGCAGACGATGATCTTGCAATAGGAACATGAGATCGAACGTCGATGGCGCAGCATCTCGTTGCTGACGCAACCCGGCCGGTTCTCGACGAACCGGCCGGGCCACCCTGCGTATTGTTGTGAATCCGTTAGCTTCGCACGCTGTTCAATCTTCACACGGGGTCGACGGCGATTCGGAATCGGAAGTGGTGTCCTCTTCGTCCTCCTTACCCTTGCGGGCACGGAGCAACTTGCCTGCCGATTTCGTAACCTTCTTAGTCGCGGAGGCGGCCTTTTCGCCTTCGAGTACTTCTCTCTTGATGACTTCTTGCTTGAGCGCTTCGCGGAGGTCTTCCACGTCGAGCTTTGCATCGGAAAGGCGGCGCAGCTCACGGCGAACGGTCTCAAGCACCGCATCGCTGAGAAGAACCGCGGCCAAGTAGAACTTGTTGGTCGCCTGAAGGTGATCGTGGTAAGCGTACAGCCCCGACTTGAGCATGCTCTCCCGCGTGAGAAGATACACGCTCTCAAGATCACTGCTGTTCTTTGGGTTGAGCGAGAGGAGATCGATGTCGAGCACCAACTCTGCGTCGATTGGTTTCGCGAAGATGACGCGGAAGACTTTCCAAAGATTGCCGTTTGTAAGGGCAACCCATTCGATGCCTTGGTTCGCTGCGTAGTCGACCGCCTGCTTTATATGTGCGTCTTTCGTTTCTAACCCGATCGCCTTTACCTCGATAAGCATCTGGAACTTGCCGTCGATTCGCGTAGCCAAATCACAATACGTGCCGCGAATACATAACTCGCGAGTGACCTCGCTGTATTTGTCGTATCCAAATATCTCCGCCAGAACGTCCGTGACAATCATGGACGTGTCGGACTCATTGACATCGCGCGACTTAGCCGCGGTCAAAATCGGCTGGAAGCGCTTCAGGCCTAACGAGAGACGTTCGGCAACACGCGATGGGATGGGCATCGGCTTTCTCCTTTGGCAAGAGTCTACTCCCGTCTGTCCAGTTCCCCAAACTACTCCGTAACTATGTCCCGCAGGGTGGCCCGGCCAGTCTGCAATCAGACTGGCCGGGTTGCGTGAGCAACAAGATGCTTCATCATGCGTCTTCAATCGACAGAAGACTGTCAGGCTCGGAAGCCGACGCTCATTTTGCAACAGGAAGTGAAATTCGAACGTCGACGGCGCGGCATCTTGTTGCTGACGCAACCCGGCCGGTTCTCAACGAACCGGCCGGGCCACCCTGCGGTCTACGTTGAAGTTGTGCATTTATACGAGCAAGCTGAATCATGGAGCATCTCCCCCTGCCTTCAGTTTGAATTCAAGCTGAGACCGATTTGGCCACCCCCGGTAAGGCTGGGCTTGGCGGGAGCGGCGTCGCCACGCGAGGGAGCGAAACCCGCTGCGAGAGGCAGCGCGGCTGCGGACGCGGACGCGAGAAAAGATCGTCGGGATGGCATGTGGAGTTCCTCTGACGCAGACCAGCGGCTCTGCGAGCGATCACGATTGTGTGGCGTATCGGCGGAGCGAACAAGGTGCTGCAGGGCCCCAGCCCCCTTCTCCGCTGGGCAGAAGGGTAGGAGTTGAAGTCAGCGCCCGCGAATCACGCGAATGGACGCGAATCACACCAGGCGAAGCTTGCGATGCATTCGGAACTGACTCGCCGTAATCATTCCGGCACTCGTTCCGGCACTCGTTCTCTTAGCGATCTTTGTGCTCTTGGCGGTTCTTTCCAATTTCATTCGCGTCCATTCGCGTGATTCGCGGGCCGTCTCCCTTCGCCCTCATTCGAGTCATTCGTTGGTTTTGGCCGGACTCGTAGTCACGCGGCCGTGGGAAATTCGCCCCGCCGGACGCAGCCGGCGGGCTTCGGCCGTGGGAAACTTGCCCGATTCTTCCGGCGGAAGCGGGTTTTCTGTTTGCCAAGCGGGAACGTCGCCGGTATTCTCACTTGCTCGCGTGGGAAACACGCCCAGAATGATCTTTGACATACGGATTGCGTGGGAAACAAACCCAAACGGCACGGCGGCCGCTAAGGACGCCGCGGCGGAATGGCTGTCGAAACCTTCATCACCGGCGAGATCAAACGCACGCTCGACGAGCGGTACCGTTTGACCCTGCCGGCGGAGATGGCCGAAGCCTCCGCCGACGCCGAGGGCGATTGCATCCTCACGAAGGAACGCTACGGCTGCCTGAGCCTGTGGCCTTCCCAAGAGTGGCAGTCACGCGAACAGGCCGGCGTCGCCTTGATGCGACAGAAGATTCTTGCCGGCCGCATGGAGCAGCGTTGGGACGACGTGCAGCGGCTGGGCCGCATGCTCTCGACCCGATCGCGAACCGTGAAGCTCGCGAACCGCTCGCGACTGTTGATTCCGGAAGGCTTCCGCGAGTTTCTCGACGTGCCCGCCGGCGGCGACGTGATGGTCGTCGGAGCGGTGGTCTGCGTCGAAATCTGGAAGCCGGAAGCCTGGCTCGACACGTTGCGTCAGGAGATGCCGAGCTTCAGCGGGCTGTTCCGTGAACTCACGGCATGAAGCCGCCAGAGACCCCTCTCACTCGGGAGAGGGGCAGGGGTGAGGGGGTGCAGCGGCGGCAACGACTTTCAGGCCGTAGCACCTCGGCTCCAGTAACGCCGGAAAACGCTTCAATCACACGAACCGAGCGTGAGACCTCTCCTCACCCCCGACCCCTCTCCCAGTGGAGAGGGGGGTTCGATTGACGCGGTTCTTGGTTTGACCCACGCACTTAATACTCGCGGCGTGTCTTGACGCCGGCGGGTGGAAGGCGACGACTCACTCGTTAAAACCCCCTGCCTCTGCAGGCGACCACTCTTTAGGCACCATGAAGAGTGATTGCTGAGAGAGGCCGTCTTCCTCCGCCGGCGTCTCGACACGCCGCATTTTTTTCGATTCCGGCTCGGGATGCAAACATCCCCGCTGACTCGGCTGCCACAGCGGGCTATGCTGGCGCGATCCGCAAGCGATCATTGGGCCGAGCCACGCCATGTCGCGATCGATCTCTCTTTCCATTCTGCTGGCCATTGGCGCGGCGACGCCGGTGTCGGCGGGCGATTCGCTGGGGCCCTATGTGGGCCTGCGCATCCGCGATTCGGTCGCCTCCGGCAAGGGGTCGGAACTCGTGGCGAGCCCGAGCTACCTGGAACGACGCGGCTCGGGCGTCGTGATCGGTGCGAGCAAATCGGGCGGATGGTTCGTCCTCACGAACAATCACGTCGTCGCACCTGAACGGAAGGGGCTCGTTCCCGTTCCGAGCGTTTACCTCGACGGCGATTGGCGCACGGGGCGAGTGCTGGGCACCGACGCCAAGGCCGATCTCGCCCTGGTGCATGTGAAATCATCGCTGAAGCTGCGGGCGATGAATCTTGCCGCTGCGGCGCCTTCCGACGGTTCCAAAGTCATGACCCGCGCCTTCGCGGCCGGCACGAAATGGACGACCCGCACCGCGACGCTGCGGCACACGATCGCGCTTGCCGACGGCAAGCAGGCGATCGCGCCGCATACGCACTTCGTGAACGTCACCTTCAAGCAGGGCGAGAGTGGCGGGGCCGTCGTCGCCAACGGTCGCCTCGTCGGCTTGATCTACGGCAACGACGTCGAGAACAAGGCCGGCCTGTGCGTGGACCAGCCATCGATCAAGGCGTTTCTCACGCGGTGGAACAACGGCGAAGTGACGACGGCGTCCGTAGTCCCGCAGCCGATCCGCGACGCGCGTCGGGCGGAAACGTTCACGCCGCGACCGGTGCGAAACAGCGGCCCAGCCGCCAATTTCAAGCCACGGCCGTTAGGTCGGTGAAGGGCACGCTGTCTATCAGGCTGCCAGTGCGTGCAAGACGCCGCTAAGAGCGTGTGTGAGATGCAGAGCGACAGATCCGCAGCGGTTGGAGCCACGGCATCCATGACCATGGAAGCCTGCGTCGAGGGCGTGGTTGTCGTGGTCGCTCGCTGGCTCCAGATCGCGGCGATTGTCTGGCTGACTCTGTTTTATGGCCGCAGTACGGTCCTTTGCTGCCGTGGCTGGTCGGTGACATTCTTTATTGGTTCTCCTGGCTGGTGATGGTCGTCGGCGGTTTTGCCCTGGTCGCCATCGCTTACCGTCGCCCCGACTTTCGCCGCAGCCTCCTCGGTTCGGTCGTCCTGCTTTGGCTGATCCTTGGCATTCTCTCTTTATGAAGACAGTTGAATTCGGTTCCAATGCTTCGGCGGCCTTTGCGATCGCTGACTTGCACCGGTCGGTAAATCGTGTCGCCTGTGACGATTGGACCGCCGTCAAGAAGCCTTCGGCCGGCTTCCGCACCAAGCGGCCTTGTCTCTGACGTGCAACGCCGGCACGATACTGCTTCGCTGAGACATTTCCGTCCGATTCCGACGCGATGCCGCACCCGCCGATCCATTGGGCCGAGGGAATGTTCCTCGGTCCGCAGCACCTGCAAGCCGCCGACCGCAGCCTGCGCGATTTCGTGCGCACGGCTGAGGATTGGACCGTCGGCTATTCGTATGGGCTGCGGGCGCTCGACATCGACCGCGACGCGCTGTCGAACCGTCGTATCCTGCTGCCGCGATGTCATGCGAGGTTGAAGGACGGCACGCATCTGCGGTATCCGGAAGACGCATCGCTGCCGCCGGCCGCGGTGCCGGACGACGCCTTCCGCACTCCGTCGGATCGGCCGATGGTGTATCTCGCCGTGCCTCGGCTGGAACTGGGCCGCGCGAACGCCTCGATGGCAGGAACCGAATCGACGACGCGGTACCTCGTCGAAGCGACCGAGACGGAAGACGAGAACCAGGCGGGCAGCCCGCACGTCGTCGAGTATCGTCGATTGAACGCGCGGATCATCGTCGGCGAGGCGGGGCTGACGGGCTTCGAGACGCTGCCGTTGTTCCGGCTGAAGCTCGCGGAGACCGCCGAGGCCGCACCCGAGGTCGATCCCGATTACATTCCGCCGCTGCTCGCCTGCGACGCGTGGCCGCCGCTGCGCGATCAGTTCCTCGGCGGCGTGCGCGACCATCTGGGCAGTCAGTCGGAGAAGCTCGCGCGGCAGATGATCGATCGCGGCGTCGCCTTCGAAAGCGGCCATCGCGAGGATCTCGAACGCATCCTGATGCTGCACTCGGTGAACGCCGCGCTGGCGACCGTCTGGAGCCTGCCGGGCACGCGCGGCGTGCATCCGTTCGCGGCATATCGCGAACTCTGCGCCGCTGCGGGTCATCTCGCGGTGTTCCGGCCTCAACGGCGATTGCCCGACCTGCCGCGCTACGACCACGACGATCTGGCGAACACGTTCTTTCCTCTGCGGGCGATGTTCTCGGTGATCGAGGGGCAGGATTACGTCAAGCGGCCGTTCATCGGCGACGGACAGCGCCTGCGAGTGCTGCTGGAAGAGGACTGGCTCGGCCCTCGCTGGGCGTTCTATGTCGGCGTCGAGAGCGAGCTTGGCGATCAGGCCGTCGATCGCCTGTTGATGACCGAACTCGACCTGAAGGTCGCGAGTTCGAACGAAGTCAACGCGATCTTCCGTGACGCCTTGCAAGGCATCCCGCTGATTCTCGAAACGCAGCCGCCGCGCGACTTTCCACGTTCGAACGGTGCGCGCCGCTGGTGCTACTGGCGCGTCGATCGACGATCGTTCCGCTGGGAAGTCGTCGAGAAGAAGACTCGAGATCTGGGCATTCGCTTCAATCAGGCGCAGGTCGAAGGCAATCTCGCCGGCGAGCAGCCTGTGCGGATTCGGCAACCCGACGGCCGGCTGATCGAACTCTCGTTTGCGTTGTACGCGATTTCCGCCGCGCCCGCGTGACCCCACGGACGCCAGTGCTTTGTCAGACCTTGATTTTAGGGTGCCACTGGCTCCGCCAGTGCGGATTGGGACGTCATCCCCGCGAAGCGCTGGCGGAGCCAGTGGCGCTCTCCCCTCATTTTCAGAACACTAGTGGTTCTCACGTAACCGCCAACATGCTGACATGATGCCCGAATCCTGTCCTCCTCTCCTCTCGGGAGAGGGGAAAGGGGTGAGGGGTCTCACTGCCGCTTCATTCTCGTGTTTTCAGCTTCGACGAGCCTCTCGCGAATCGACGCGAGCGAGATGGAACGTCAACCCGCTCCCCTCACCCCCGGCCCCTCTCCCCAAGGAGAGGGGTGTTTGCCGAGCGCCTTCTAGATGACTCCGAAGTTCGCCGCCCTCGTCGATCCCGTGTTCCATCACGTGCTGGACCTCGCCCAGCGGCTGTCGGAAGCGCGGCCCGTCGATCTGCATCGCGAGCGAAATACGATTCGCGCGTTGCTGGAACGCGCTGAAACCGCCGCCGCCGATCGCGATCATCCGGTCAATCTCGAACACTTCCGCCTCGCGAAGCGCGGGCTGGTGTTCTGGGCCGACGAAGTCCTCAATCGGGCCTCGCCGGCCTGGTCGGAGATGATTCTCGAGCGCGAGTATTACGGCACTCGCGAGCGCGGCTATCAATTTTACGTCGATGCCGAGAAAGCCCGCGCGGCGCATCCGGACCTCGCGGAGTTGTGGTATCTCGCGCTCGCGATGGGCTTCAAGGGGGACATTCGCGAGGCGTACGCACGACACCTCAAGCGACCGCTCCCCGGCGGCACCAGCGACGAAACGGTCGCGCGCGACACGCTCGCCAACGACCTGAAACGCGATGTGCGAGTGCCCGCGCCTGCTCCTCCGACGGGCGAACCGCTCGGCGGCGACGTGCGACCGCTCCGCGGCACGACGATGGCCCGCGGAGCCTGGCAACTCGCGGCACTGCTGATCGCGATCGCGGTGGTTCTGGGGGGGATCGTGGCGGTGCGAAGTTCGTCAAACAGTGGCAGCGTAACCACAGGAAGATAGGCGAGCCACTCGTTCCCACGCGGAGTCTGGCAGCGAGAAGATAGCAACTTCTCGAAAGTTCTCGCAGAAACTTCTTGAAGTGACTCGTTCGGCTGGTTAGCGTCGGTTCACTCGAACTCCATTTCTTCGCTTCCGGACGGTGGCATGGCGGCCATTCTCGACTCTCCGGCGTCCGCGGTGCAGTCTTTCCGTTCTCGCCGCATTCAGCGGGCTGAAGACCTGCTTTCGCTCTCCGATGAGGAACTCACAGCGGTCGATCCGCTGGTGATGAACCTGCTCGTCGCCAAGGGCATTCCGTCTCAGGCCAATCTCGATATCGAACGGTATCGGCGCATGGCCGACCAGTGGGCGACCGACATCGCCCGGCGGCTGCCGGAGTTGGAGCGCGAGTTCCACGCGACACCACAGGAATGGAACAACGACCTCGACTTCTTCCGGCTCGGCATCATCTGCTGGTACTGCGACCTCATCTTGAAGGTCGCCTACCGGGAGGACCAGCGGGAGGCGAAGGTCGTTTTCTACACCGATCCGACCGACCTGTTCCTGAACGGCGTGATGGACACTCGCCGCGGCACCTGCGGCAATCTCTCCGTCCTGCACGTCGTCCTTGGCCGACGGCTCGGCTGGCCGGTCTCGCTCGCCTGCGTCGGCAGCCATTTTGTTTGCCGGTTCGATGACGGGACGAAGATCATCAATATCGAGACGACAGACACCGGCCGGGGCGGCTTCGCGACGCCGACCGACGAGGAACTGATGAGGAAGAAACGCCTCCCGGCCAAAGCTGCGGCCTGCGGCTCGGATCTGCGAGCGGTCACACCCCGCGAAATGCTCGGCCTGTTCTTCGGCCTGCGGGCGAGGCACTACGACAACACCGAGCGATTCTCGGAGGCCGAGCGGGATTACCTGCTCGCCCGGTATCTCTTCCCACAATGCCGGGATCTGTATTTCGGCCAAAACCAGATCAGCGTGCAGGTGAGCATGGACCTGTTCGAGCCGGGGGAGCGGGGCCATCCCACCGAACTCGCGTGCTGGCTGCAAGACGTTGTTCGTCTTGCCCCTTGGAAGCGGAAGCACTCTCAATCGGAGGAACCCGATGCCGACGACCTTGACGCCCTCTTCGGGCAATTCACAACGGATGATCTCGAGAAATGCTGACCTCTTCCGGAGCACCAGGCCGATGGGCTTCGCCGGCGGCGACACGAACCTGACCCGTTACGTCGGCAACAGCCCGACGAATTACACAGACCCGACTGGCAACCAAGCGGTCGTACCGCCTAACGCAGGTCCACCCTTTTATCCTCCTACTGGAACGGCTGAGTGGACACCGAGGAGGCCGGGATGGCTACCTGATCCTGGCGATCCGCGGGCTCAGAGAGATCTCGAAGAGTTGGTGGAGTTGGTGTACCGAGACCGCCGGGAAGTCCCTTGGATCGATCCGTGTTTCACTTGGGCGAGCGGCTTTAATCTTCCTTCGCGCTACGATCCTAAGTACGGAGGGCCGGATAAAAGCAAGATCACCGTTGTTCCTGTGTATTGGTTTATTGACCGATGGGGGCCTCAGAACGGGGATCATGCCGCATTCAAAGTTACCTATCCCGACGGAACCGTGCTCTACTTCGACGACGGGCGTCCCTATTCGGAATTTGCTGGAGCGCTCGGCGGAAGGGATAGGTGGTTTTGTCCGGCGGACATCCCGTCGAACTACTTGGACGAAGGCCCAAATGCTACACGACCTCATCGGCCAGGCGGGCGGCTGTAGTGTTTACTCACGAGGCATAATTCTCGCTTGGGAGACCCATGTCTAGGTCCATCCGACGGTCAACCGCGGCGGTTCTTCTGATCGTGTCCTTTCTGTCGGCATGGGAGATTTTTATCGGAATCGCTGGCTCCGTGTCGCCGCACATTGGAGCATTGGTCGTGATGTGCTCTATTTTCGCATCGACATTGTATCTTGGAGTTAAGCTCTTGATTCGATCGTAACGCGTACAGTGATGCCACAAGCGGCGAATCGGATGTAGAGGGTTGGCATGATGCGTCGCACGCCCCTCCTTCGTGAGGGCGTGCCTGCTCATTATAGATTCTCCGCGTTGAGATTCGTCGTTGAACCGAATCCGCCGCCCCCAGGGGTTTCGATGATCAGCACGTCGCCGGCCGTTGCGTCGATCCGAAACTTGCCCCCCAAGTCTCGTTCGGTCCCATCGGCGGCTCGCAAACGGTTTCGGCCGAGTTCCGCTGCTTGTCCGCCCGCAAGCCCAAAGGGGGCGGTCGGGCCCCGTCGTTCGGAAAGCATCGCAACCGACAGCGGTTCGAGGAACTCCACTTCGCGAATAATGCCGTCGCCGCCCCGATGCCGCCCTGCACCGCCTGAGCCGGATCGAAGTGCAAACCGACGCACTCGGACGGGGTAGCGGCGTTCCATGACTTCGGCGTCGGTCAGCCGCGTGTTCGTCATGTGGCTGTGAATGCCGGAACAGCCGTCGGCGTGCGCCGTCGCGCCCGTTCCGCCGCAGATGGTCTCGTAGTACCCGAACTTGGCGTTACCGAAGGTCAGGTTATTCATCGTTCCCTGGCTTGCCGCGGCGACGCCGAACGCGCCGAGTAGCACATCGACGACGCGTTGACTGGTTTCCACGTTCCCGCCGACGATCGCAGCGCACTTGGCGGGATCGTCATGCGAAGGAGGATTCAACAGACACTCGGGAAGCACGATCGTCACCGGGTCAAGCACGCCCCCGTTGAGCGGAATGTCTTCCGCGATCAGGCAGCGAAACACGTACAGCACGGCTGCCGTGACGATGGCTCGATTCGCGTTCAGATTTGTCGCCAGAACGGGACCGGTGCCGGTGAAATCGACCGTGGCTTCACCGTCCTGAATGGTGATCTTCACTTTGATGAGCGAACCATCGTCGAGATTGTCGGAGAAGGTCAGTACACCGTTCGGGCGAGCCCTTAGTGCCAGTCGCACCTTCTCGGCGGCAGCCGTCCGAATGTGGCCCATGTAGGCCGTCACGGTCGGCAAACCGAAACGTCCGACGAGGTCGCCAAGCAGATCCGAACCACGACGGTTCGCGGCCACTTGAGCCGTGATGTCGGCGAGGTTGTCCGCGACATTCCGGCTCGGGTACGGACCTGACGACAGCAGCGACTTCAATTCCTCCTCACGCGATTCGCCCTGATCGATGAGCTTGACGTTGCGGATGAGCACGCCTTCTTCGGCGAGGGTCTTCGAGAAGGGCGGCATGCTGCCGGGAACGATGCCGCCGATCTCGGCGTGATGCGCCCGGCTCGCCGTCAGGAACAACAGCTCGCCCGTCGCGTCATCATGCACCGACGTCACCACGGTGACGTCGGGTAGATGAGAGCCGCCGCGATACGGATCGTTGGTCACGATCACGTCGCCGGGAGCAAGCGCGGGATTGTCGGCGAGAACCGCTTTGACGGTCTCTCCCATCGCACCAAGGTGCACCGGAATGTGCGGTGCGTTCACCACCAGATTGCCGGCGGCATCGAAGATCGCGCAGCTATAGTCGAGGCGTTCCTTGACGTTCGTGCTGACGCTCGTGCGCCGCAGCACTTCGCCCATTTGCTCGGCGATGCTCGCGAAGAGGTTGTTGAAGAGCTCGAGGCGCACGGGGTCCGCGATCGAGGCGTCGTCGTTGCGCGAGCCGATGGCGTGAGCTGTCGGGTTCCCGGGCTGACGCCCGAGGCTCGAAGAGGTCTTGTTGGATGTCGCCACAAGGTCGCCGCGGCCCGACATCTCGGCGGTCCAGCCTGGATCGATCAACAGCGTCGAAGTCGGCTCGAAGACGACGGCCGGGCCGGAAAGACAATCTCCCGGTTGCAGCTTCGTCCGATCGAACACCGGAACCTGCTGTGAGACGCCGCGGAAGACGGCCTTCGTCCACTCCACGGGTTCCATCTCGCGCGGAATCGGCTCCTGCGCGGGTTCATCGGCGACGGGCATGCGTCCGACGACTTCGACACGTGCCGTCACGCACTCAACGCCACGACCAGCGCGCAAATAGCCGTACTGTCGCTTGTGCGAGGCTTCAAACGCTTCGATGACTCGAGTCCTGGCGTAGGGTCCGCTCTCCTCCCATTCCACCGTGATCGGCGTCTCGGTGCCGGCGTATCGCAAATCGAGCAGATAGCGCGGCGCGTCGAGTTGCTCGCGTGAGACGCCGTCGGCGAGGAGTTCGTTCGTCACTTTCTCGGCGAGTTCAGCGAACATGCCGTCGAGCTGCGACGTGAGTTCCGGCGTCAGCGCCGCGAGCACCGATCGCTCGCCGAAGCGGCGCACGTCGGCGACGCCGATGCCGTAGGCGCTCAACACGCCTGCATGGGGATGTGCGAGCACGGTCTTCATGCCGAGCACGTCCGCAAGCTCACAGGCATGCTGGCCGCCGGCTCCGCCGAAGGTCACGAGAGTGTATTCGGCGGGATCGAAACCCTTCGCCACCGAGACGGTGCGGATCGCGCGGGCCATCGCTTCGACGGCGATCGTGCGGAAGCCCTCGGCGAGTTCCGTCGGCGTGTAGCGGCGACCGAGCGGCGACGACGCGACTTCATCACACAACGCGACGAGTCGGCGTTCGACGGCGGAACGATCGAGCGGAAACGGGAAACGCTCAGCGAGAATGCGGCCGAGATAGAGGTTCACGTCGGTGACCGTCAGCGGTCCGCCGCGACCGTAACAGGCGGGTCCGGGATCGGCCCCCGCGCTCTGCGGACCGACGGCGAGCTTCACGCCGTCGAAGCGGCAGACACTGCCTCCGCCCGCGGCGACGGTCTCGATCGCGAGCATCGGCGTGGCGAGTCGAACGCCGGCTTTCGTGCCTTCGAACTCGAGATCGAACGTGCCGTCGAAGCGAGAGACGTCGGTGCTCGTGCCTCCCATGTCGAAGCCGATGGCGCGGCTGAAACCCGCGCGTTGAGCGACGCGCGAGAAGCCCACGACGCCTCCCGCGGGGCCGGAAAGAATGCTGTCTTTGCCGGTGAAGCGATCAGCGTCGAGCAAGCCGCCCGCGGAGGACATGATCTTGAGCGATGCGTTTTTCTCGTTCCTCAAAGAACCTTGCAGGCGTCGGACGTAGGCGCGAAGAATCGGGTTCAGATACGCATCGACGACGGTCGTGTCGCCGCGAGGCACGAACTTGATCCGGGGGGCGACTTCGGACGAGACGCTCACATCGGCGAAGCCGATGTCGCGGGCGATCAGCGCGATCGCCGCTTCGTGTGTCGCGTTCGCGTAGGCGTTCATCAGGCAGATCGCGATCGCTTCGACGCCCTGCTTCTTGAGCCGTTCGAGAGACACACGAACGCCGGCCTCGTCGAGCGGCTCGACCACGTTTCCATTCGCATCGATGCGCCCGGCGAATTCGACGGCGCACTCGTAGAGTGGTTCCGGCCGGCTGACGGCGAGATCGAAGAGTCGCGGACGATCCTGATTCCCGATGCGAAGGACATCGGCGAAGCCGCGGTTCGTGACGAGCACCGTTCTCGCGCCGTTGCGCGTCAGCAGCGCGTTCGTGCCGCGCGTCGTGCCGAGCTTGACGATGACGGGCGGAATCGGGTCCGTCAGCCGCAATCCGAGAGCCGTGCGAATCGCGAGAATCGGCGCCTCTTCATCGGACGCAAGCTCGTAGCGGAAGCCCGAGAGTGCCCGATCAAATGCTGCCGACAGCGTGAGGTGTCCCGTCGAAGACTCCGACGATCTCACCGTCCGCCGCTCGACGACCGAGCCGTCGGACGCGACGAGTCGTAGCTCATATCCGGCCCAAAAGTCGTCGGGATCGCCGACGCGAGCGGGATCGACGAGTGAATCGCCGTCCGCGTGGCCGATGATTCCTTTGGTGACGCCGCTGCTGAGCACCTTGAGGGTTCGCAGCGTGCCCTCGGCCTCGGGCGACCTTGCCAGGCAGTCGGTGAACGTGCCGCCGACGTCGATCCAGAACTCCCACGCCGACATGAACGCCCTCGTTTCCAGTCTCTAAAGGCTCTCATAAGACTTCGATGCCGCAGACGCCGCTCACGAATCCGGTCCCCCTCTCCCTCGGGAGAGGGGACCGGGGTGAGGGGACGCCCTGCCGCGCAATTCTTGATCTGCTGCGGCTCCGACGACCGTCTCGCGACGGGACGCAAGCGACATTCAACGTCAACCCACTCCCCTCACCCCCGGCCCCTCTCCCTAGGGAGAGGGGAGCTTGTCGAAGTCTCCGAGAGAAAACCGCGCAATGCGATCCCTCAGCTTCGACTCACGTTACCGATGAGAGAAGAAGTCGTCACGCGATGCCAGAAGCGGCTGGACGGGGACCGATTCCAATGCCACAATCCTTCCACAAGCAGTCAACACCTGCCCACCGGAGACCGACCTGTGAGCTATGCCGACGAATCCTTTCGTTATGATCCTTTCGCCGCCGACGCGGCGGCCGACGCGCGGGCCGGCTTCATCCGCCGGACCTACCTGCATCTGTTCGGCGCGATCATCGCGTTCATGGGCATCGAAGCGCTCTTCATGAGCATCGAGCCGTTGCAGGCCGCCGTCATTCAGGCGGTCGCGGGCAACTGGTGGATCGCGCTCATCGGCTTCATGGTCGTGAGCTGGGTCGCTCGCTGGTGGGCATCGAGCGGGGCCAGTCCGCTCGTGCAGTACGCGGGCCTTGCTCTCTACACGGTTGCTGAAGCGCTCATTTTCGTGCCGTTGCTTTACTTCGCGAGCCGGGTGGGCGGGAACACGCTCATTCCAACGGCGGCGTTCCTGACCCTGCTGATCTTCGGTGGGCTGACGGCGACGGTGATGATCACGGGGGCCGACTTCTCGTTCCTGCGTGGTGCCCTCGTCATCGCAAGCTTGCTCGCAGTCGGGGCGGTGTTCGCGAATCTGTTCTTCGGTTTCGGCCTCGGCATCTGGTTCTCGGCGGCGATGGTCGGACTGATGAGCGGCTACATTCTGTACGACACCTCGAACGTGCTGCATCACTATCGCACCGATCAGCACGTCGCGGCGTCGCTGGCGCTGTTCGCCTCGGTCGCGACGTTGTTCTGGTACGTGATTCGATTGCTGATGAGCCTGAGCGACGATTGATTTCGCGTTTTCGCCTGCTTTCGCGATGATCGAAGCCGAGGGGTCGCAACCCCTCGGCTTCTTTTGCGTGACGTCGCCGTTATACTCGTGGCGACGCTTCCACGAGCCTATTCCGCCCGAGAGCAGTGCTGACCGGACCGATCTTTCGCCGCGAGGCTTTGACCGCCCCCCGATCGTTCCGGCACTTCGCAATCCGGTCCGGCTCGGTGCTGGCGCTGTTCGTGCTGATGTATACGGCCGACAAGGCCGTGTTGGGCTTCGGGGCGGCCGGAAGTCTCGGAGCCTCGGCCCGTTTTGGGGCGTTGCTCTTTCAGATCTTCTCGCTGGTCGAGCTCACGCTGTCCATCTTCTTCGGACTGCTGTTCGCAGCCGGCACGGTCTCGCAGGAAAAGGATCGCGGCACGCTGATCCTGCTGTTGATGACCGACCTGAAGAACACCGAACTCGTGGTCGGCAAGCTGGCGTCGGGCTTGCTCGCCGTCGCCGTAGTGCTCGTGACATCGATCCCGGCGTTCTTTCTGCTGCCTTTGCTCGGCGGCGTGACAGCGGGACAGATCGGGCAGGCCCTCGCCATCTGCGCGGCCGCTGCGGTGGCGGCTGGAAGCTGGGGCACACTCGTCGCGTACTGGCGTGAGAAGACGTTTCAGACGCTGGCGATCGGCGTGATCGGTATCGTGGCGTTTCTCGCGATCGTCGAAGCGATCGTGGCCCTGTTGGGCGGCGGCAACGCAGGACAGGCCGTCGGATTGCTCAACCCGTATCGAGCCATCGTGCCGGTTCTCAACCCCTTCTCCGAAGTCGGCGGGTGGATCGCGGCAGGCGCCGTGCCGGCTTTGCTCGGCCTCGCGGTGGTCATCAACGCCGTCACGCTGTGGCGGTTGCGGATCTGGAATCCGCCGCGTCACGTTCACGAGATCGCCAAAGCGATCGAGCGCGAGACGACCGTCGAACGCACCGCCTCAAAGAGTCGCGACGTGTGGGACGCGCCGATCCTGTGGCGCGAGATCCGCACGCGCGCCTATGGACGCAAGACCGCCGTCATCAAGGCCGCCTACATCGCCCTGGCCGCGGCGGCGGTCTGGTTCCTGATGCGCGGCGACGCCGGCGATACGATCCTCGGCTCGATGACGCCGGGGGGAATGGCGTTCGTGGGCCTGGCGTTCGTGAGCCTGATGCTCGTCAACGCGCAAAGCGTCACGTCGCTGACGGGCGAGCGCGACGCACGCACGCTCGAACTGTTGCTCGTCACCGACATCGACGCGAAAGAGTTCGTCACCGGCAAGCTCGCGGGCGCTTTATACAACGCGAAGGAACTGATCCTTGTGCCGTTGTCGCTCGCGGCCTATCTCGCGTTTCGCGGCGAGATCACGGCCGAGAATGCCTTTTACACAGGGGTCGGCTTCTTAGTGCTCGTCGCCTTCGCGGCGATGCTGGGACTGCATTCGGCCGTGACGTTTCACGTCTCGCGGACGGCGATCGCCAACAGCCTCGGCACGCTGTTCTTTCTGTTCGTCGGCATCGCATTGTTTCTGCTGTTGCTCGTCGAAGCTCAATCGAGCTTCTCGCTGCAACTGCAAAGCTTCCTGGTGTTCATCGTGGCGGGCAGCATCGTGCTGGGCGCTTCGCTGACGCAAAAGAATCCCGCGCCCGCGTTGTGGCTGAGCGCGGCGTTGCTGCCGTTCCTCACCTTCTTCGCGATCGCGTCGTTCCTGTTGGGCGATCCGCTCGCCGTCACGCTGGCGATCGTCGCGGCGTACGGCTTCACGACTGTGGCCATGCTCGTTCCCGCGGTCAGCGACTTCGACGTCGCGCTCGGCCGCAGCCGCGGGGAGAAAGGGTGAACGAGTTGAGGGTTGAGAGTCCAGAGTTGAGGGTCGCTTCATGGGACGAGAGAGGCATCGCGCCTCTCAACACTCAACACTCAACTTTCAACTAACCATGTCCGACCTCCTTCCACTGCTCTGGTTGCCCGGGCTGGCGATGCTGGTCCTGGTGCTGCTGTCGGCGTTCTTTTCCGGCAGCGAGACGGCGATGTTCTATCTGTCGCCCGACGAACTGCGGGCGATGCGGCTCGGCAACGGACGCGAGCGCGCCGCGGCGTCGCTGCTGACGAACCCGGATCGCCTGCTGACGGCGGTGCTCTTCTGGAATCTGCTCGTCAACATGACCTACTTCGCGGTGAGCGTCGTCGCCGCGGGCCGAATGGCGCACGCCGGCGAACGGACCGCTGCGGGCACGTTCGGCGTCGTCTCCCTAGCGGCGATCATCCTGTTCGGCGAAGTCATTCCCAAGAGCGTCGCCGTCGTCTTCCGCAAGCGACTTTCGGTGTTGATCGCCTGGCCCCTGGCGGCGATGGTGCGAGTCGTCGATCCGATCGCGCCGCCGCTGGCGACGCTGACGGCGGCGTTGCGACGGGCGTTCTGGCCGCACCTCACGCCGGAGTCCTTTCTCGATTCGGACGATCTCGAACGGGCGATCGAGGCGAGCACCGCCAGCCGGGAAGTCGTGCAGATGGAACAGCTCGTTCTGCACAACGTGCTCGACCTCTCGGAGATTCGACTCGAAGAGGCGATGCGGCCGCGCGGGAGTTATCAGGTGATGACTCCGCCGATTCGGCTGAGCGACCTGCGCGGCCCGCTGCCGCCCGGCGGCTTCATCGCCGTTCGAGAGGCCGACAGTGACGACGTCGACCGGATCGTCCCCCTGCTCGACCTGTCATTCCTGCCCGACGAGCACCTCGAGTCGAAAGCGATCGAACTGTTGCATCTGCCCTGGTGCGCGACGCTCGCCGATGCGTTGCAGATCATTCGCGTCAAGAAAGCCGCGGCCGTGAGCGTCGTCAACGAGCATGGCGAAACGATCGGCATCACCACGCGCGAAGATCTGCTCGACGCGTTGCTCATTCCGGAGGCCGACCGCGCGAAACGCCTGTTGCGACGCGATCCGGTTTTGGAAATCAGTCCCGGCGTGCTGCACGTCGAAGGCATCACGACGTTGCGGCATCTCGCCGCGCGGCTCGCCTTGCAGGATTACGTTCCCGACGAAGAAGAGAACATCACCGTCGCCGGGTTGCTCGCCGAAGAGCTCGAACACGTGCCCGAGATCGGCGAGTCGATTCGCTGGCGCGGCTACGATTTCAAAGTCATCGAAGTCACCGACCGCACCGTCCATCGCGTGCTCGTCGAGAAGGCTCCCGAGCCTGAAACCGAAATCGAATGGACGGAAGCGGAGGCGTGAGTGAGGTAGGAGGCTAGAGGTGAGAGACCAGAGATAAGACACACGTCGAGGAAGCCGTTCCCCGTTCCCCGTTCGCCATTTCCATCCGTGTCCTTCTTCCTCGAACTCCTTGCCGCGATTGCGATCTTCCTGCTCGGGCTGGGGATGTCGTTTTTCTTCAGCGGCACCGAAACGGCGTTCTATCGCGTCAGCACGGTGCGGCTGATGATCGCGGCGAACGCGGGCGATCGCATCTCGCGCCGATTGCTCGCGTTCGCGCATCGGCCGGGACGGTTCGTCGCGACCACGCTCGTCGGCAACAACGTCGCGAATTATCTGGTGAGCATCGGCACCGGATTGGCGACGGTGCTCGTGGTGCGCTCGGAAGGCCTCGCCGAAGTCGTCGGCACGTGGATGGTCACGCCGCTCGTCTTCGTGTGCGGCGAGCTTCTTCCGAAGAACATCTGCTATATCACGCCGTCATGGCTGCTGCGACGCGGCTCGGCGCTTTTCCGCGTGTTCTATGTTCTGTTCCTGCCGATCACATTGCCGCTGGCGATGATCTCGCATTTGCTGGAGCGCATCGCCGGCGCGGCGACGGGGACGGCCGATCTCGTGTTCGGGCGAAATCGCCTGACGCAGGTCTTCAGCCAGGGCCGCCAGGCCGGGTTGCTGAGCGACGCGCAAAGCCGCTTTCTGACGGGCTTGCTGACTGCCTCGGGTGATGCCGTCGAGCGTACGATGACGCCTGCCGATCGCATCTTCGGCCTGCACGGCGATGCCACGCGCGACGAAGTTCTTGAGCACGCACGACGTCTCGCCCTGACGGAGGTCGTTCTCGGCTCGAAATCGAAACCGGGAGAGTGGACGCACTATGTTCGCGTCGCCGAGCTCGCCGTTTCGGATCGGCCGTTGGCGACGCTGAAACGTCCGCTGCCCCGATTCGAAGCGGGGCAGGCCAAGCTGGAAGTCTTGCTCGCCTTGCGAACCGCGGGTGATTCGGTCGGCGGCATCACGCGAGACGGAGTGATGATCGGCGTCGCCAACGAGCGCGGGCTTGTCGAATCGGTCTTCCGGGCGGGCCGGCCGCTGGCGGTGGCGTCCACCGCCGCGTGACTTCCGCGAGGTCGGGGCGGTCTGCACAATCGGAGGACGATCCTTTCCCGTTCTCCGTTCCGTCGCCGTGGCTGCCGATCGGTTTCGTGCCCGTTTCCCGCTGTGGCTGGGAGGGCTGTGGGCCTTTGCGCTGGCGTTGCGCGCCGTCTATCTCTACGAGGTCTCCGACTCGCCGTTGTGGCTGGTCGTGATGGGCGACGCCCGCTCGTACGACACATGGGCACGCGCGCTCACCGCTGGCGACTGGCTGGGCCAGGAAGTGTTCTACCAGGCACCGCTCTATCCGTACTTCATTGGTGCGGTTTACGCGACGCTTGGTGACGGTCCTTGGACGTTGCGAGTCGTGCAATGCGTGCTCGGCGCGACGGGATGCGTGCTGCTGGCGATTGCGGGAGCGAGACTGGCCACGCGTCGGATCGGGCTGACGGCCGGACTGCTGCTCGCTGTCTATCCGCCGGCGATTTTTTTCGACGGTCTCATTCAGAAGACGACGCTGACGTCTTTCTTTCTGTGCGCTTTGCTCGCCGTCACGGCTGGTCTGGCGACACGCCCCGCTTCGCTTCGGCGGTGGTGCGTAGCGGGAGCGCTGACGGGGCTGTTGTCGCTCGTCCGCGAGAACGCGCTCGTTCTCGCTGTGCTGGCGCCGATCTGGATCGTGATCGGCTTTCGGCGAGAACGGCGGATCAATCGGATCGCCTGGATCGTCGCCTTCGCGGCGGGAGTCGCGGCGATGCTGGCGCCGGTGGCGGCGCGGAACGGGCTCGTCGGCGGCGAATGGCATTTGACGACGAGCCAATTCGGGCCGAACTTCTTCATCGGCAACTACGCCGAGGCCGACGGACTCTACACGCCGCTGTTGCCCGAACGCGGCGACCCACTCTTCGAACGGACCGACGCCATCTCACTCGCCGAGGAAGATCTCGGCCGCAAGCTCACGCCGCGAGAGGTTTCGCGTTATTGGACGCGTGAGGCGATCGGCGACATCGGGTCTGACCCGTCCGGATGGGTCGCGCTGCTGTTTCGCAAGCTGTGGCTCGCCTGCAATGCGATGGAGATCATCGACACAGAGGACCAGTACACCTACGCCGAGTATTCCTGGCTGCTCTCGTCGCTAATGTCGGTGTGGCACATGGGCGTGCTCTTGCCGCTGGCGATGTTCGGGGCCGTCTTGCTGTCGCCGCGGCGAACGTGGCGGCGGCGGCTCGCGTGGCCGTGTTTCGTGATCGTCGGTTACACGGCGAGCGTGCTGCTGTTCTTCGTGCTGGGACGGTATCGATTCCCGCTCGTGCCGCCGCTGATGCTCTTCGCAGCAGCGGGTCTTTGGCAAGCATTTCGGCTCGCGAAACAGCGGTCGATTCAAGTCGGGTCTCGCGTAAACCACCGTCGAGGCATGCTGCACAGCACCATGCCTCGTCTGACGGCGGCGTTGGCGCTCGCTGCGGTCGTCGCCGTGCCGGCGAACATCTTTCCCTACCCCGTCGAGCGTGCGATGGCGGTCACGCGAGAGAACCTCGGCGAGCACATGTACGCCGTGGGCTATCCGCCCGAGATCGCCATCGCCGAATACGATCGCGCGATCGCCCTGACGCCCGACAACACCGTGCTGCGAGCCAACTACGCGAGAATCCTGTGGGATCTCGAACGACGCGACGAAGCGCGCGAGCAACTCGAAATCGCCGTACGAGATGCGCCCGATGACGGCGCCGCACTCGTCGAACTTGGATTGATGCTGCGCGATCTCGACGATTTCGAAGCGTCCGCGAGTCGCTTGCGTGAGGCCGTGGAAGCGTCGCCCGATGTCCCGGAGCCGTGTTATCACCTGGCGGTGACGCTGCTCAAGTGGTCGGACCGGATCGGAGCCGCAGCGGCGGCCGACGCGGTGTCCCAAGGACTGGCCTCCGCCGAGCGCGCCGGCGAGATCGCCGCCGACCTCGACCGCGTGCGGGATTTTCGAATGGAAGCCGCCGCCTTGTTGCGGCGATGCTTGTCTCTCAATCCCGATTCCGAAGCGGCACATGCCGCACTCGGCTCGACGCTCGCAAAGCTCGGCGAAGCGACCGACGCCGCCGCGGAGTTCGGCGAAGCGGCGGAACTCGCTCCCGCAGGCTCGGCACGACAGGCGCGGCACCTCCACATGCAGCGACGGTTGATCGGTCCGCCGACGGCGCGCCGAAGCGTGCCGCAAACGTTTCGTCGTCGGAATTCGCCGTAAATCGCCGTCGCGTCAATTGGACCTGCGTTTGACGAGCGTGACTTCGTTTCCCGTCGCGTTGTAGTCGACGGTGTTCATGAACGTTCGCATCAGCAGCAAGCCGCGCCCGTAGGGCTTGATGAGATTTTCGGGATCGGTCGGATCGGGAATGCCGCCGGGATCGAAGCCGGTGCCTTCGTCGGTGATGACGAAAGTCGCATGACCGGGATGAAACGTCGCCACCAAGCTTGCACGCCTTTCACGATAAGGGCTTGTGGCCCGCTTCATGGCGATCGCCTTCTCGAAAGCGTCGTCGCCCTGTTCGCGAAGCTTCGACGAGACGTCGAGATTGCCGTGGACGATGGCGTTGATCATCGCCTCTTCCAGGGCGACGGCGACCCGTAACCGGTCGGGCTTGTTGCACACGTCGAAGCGTTCCAGTTCGCCTTGCACGTGCCGCAGAACCGGCGTCACCGCCTGTCGGTCGTTCGGCAGCACGTAGCGATGCACCGTCTCGGTCAGGACTTCGCCGACCGGCGGCGTCTCATCGGGACAGCAGATCGCGACGATTCGCTCGATCGTCGCGACGAGATCGCGGGCCAGGTGGTCGCGCGGCACGAAGGTCGCCGCACCGAGCATCAACGCCTTGACGGTCTGTTCATGATCGCGACCGCGGCTCGTGACGATCACGACGGGCAGATCGGGAAATCGATCGCGCACGGTCGATAGCCAGTCATCGTGTTCGCGAAGGGCTTCGGAATCGGCGACGAGCAGCTCGAAGTGCGCTGAACCCAGACGATCGAGCGCGGCCGCCGGATCGCACGTTCTTTCGGCCGACCACCCGTCGTGCTTCACGACGAGATCGTAGACCGACCCGGGCTTCGATTGCTTCTCCACCACAAGCGCGGTCGTCATTGCCGAACTGGCCTCGAACACGATTCCAACTTGAAAGCGATGACGAAATTATAGGCGCGCTTTCGCCCAGCGCACACGATGCACGGAAGCAGCCACTGCGAGCAATTCTTTCGTGCCGTCAGCTCTCAGCCGTCCGCTTTCAGCCTGCTTTCATTCCGTCTCCTGATTTCTGTCTCTGTCATCTCCCGTCCTCCGTTCTCCCGTCCTTCCCTTCTCTTTCCCTCCAAGGAAAGAGTGGAGCGCGCTCCCCTGTCCCGCCCGTTTCGACGCGGCGACACCGGCCCTTGCCGGTCGGACACCCCCTTGGGGGCGAGC
>JACCRE010000185.1 GCA_013813775.1 Planctomycetaceae bacterium | reverse complement strand
GAATGGGAGCGGCACGCCGACTGGATCGCCGCCAAGATCGCGGCGCAACCCGACATTTATCTGTGGGAGTTGCAAGCGGCCGCCGTCGCCGAACTCGGCTGGGCGACCTGCGACATGACCTTCGTGCGGGCCTGTCGCGCCTTGCGGCTCACGCGAAAAAAAAGACGAAAGTCGCCGCCGAGCGGGAGCGCGAGAAGGTCGCCGCCGCCCGCGAAGCTTGGATCGCCGCGCAGCCGAACCTCGATCCCGAGCACGTCGTCTTCTTGGACGAGACCTGGGCCAAGACGAACATGACCCGCCCGCACGGTCGCAGCTTATGCGGCACGCGGCTGATCGAGTCGGTGCCCTGCGGCCGCTGGGAGACGACGACCTTCCTGGGGGCGTTGCGATCGAGCGGCTTCATCGCGCCGGTCTGCGTCGACGGACCGATCAACGGCCGCGTGTTCCTGGCCTGGGTACAGCAGCACCTCGTGCGGGAACTGCGTCCCGGCGACGTGGTCGTGATGGACAACCTGTCGAGTCACAAGATCAAAGGCGTGGTCGAGGCGATCGAGGCCGCCGGAGCCAGCGTGCGGTACCTGCCGCCCTACTCGCCGGACCTCAATCCGATCGAACTGGCCTTCAGCAAGTTCAAGAAGCTGCTGCGCGCCGCCGCGGCCCGCACGACCGAGACGCTGTGGGAACTCTGCGGCCGCGTGCTCGACCTGTTCCCCGAACACGAATGCCGCAGCCATCTTCGACACCGCGGCTACCGCTACACGTAAGGATTGGACGCACTAAGCATGCATCTGATCTCGCCTTTGTCGTACGCGCAGTGCGCCTCGCAGTTCGCCGTGATCACGACAGACTGAGATCGGTGTCAATGTGTCCTCTCAGCCGAACGTTTGCCCCAACGACGATCTGAGCAGCCGAACCAAACGGGGCCAAATGAAGGGGAAGCGATGAGCGACTTGAATCGACGAGACGCACTGAAAACGGCCGCCGTCGCTCTCGGCGTCACTGCCGCCGGGGGAGTGGCGTTCGCAGCAGAAGCCGACGAAAAAGAGGCCATGGGCTCGGGCGAAACCGCCGCGCAGCCTGCGGTCACCGAACTCACTTTGGACGCTTCGAAAGCCGAGGTCCACATACTTGCCACCGGTCTGTCGTGCTTCTTCAGCCGCATCAGCCCCGACGCCGCGCCTGGCCGGAACACGCTTACGATTTCCGGGCTTGCGGCCAACACCAGATGCATCACCGTGTGGATGACCGAATGGTCTGCGGGCAACAAGCCTCACGCCGGCGGAGCGTTCTTCTACACCAGCAGCGTTCAACTCTA
Organism: Planctomycetaceae bacterium; assembly: GCA_013813775.1. Lineage (GTDB taxonomy): Bacteria > Planctomycetota > Planctomycetia > Planctomycetales > Planctomycetaceae > JACCRE01. Next base: position 2,347 of record JACCRE010000185.1, on the reverse strand, counting down.
CGACAACGGCACGAAGTGCCGAGTCATCTTCAATCTCGACTGGAGCCGGCACTTGCCTGCGGCCTGTCAAGTCATTTACGGGCACGCGTGACGACGGGTCTATCGCCCGATCCTACGCGACACGTTTCTTGGCAGTCCGGATCTTGGCAGTCCGGAGAAGCATCGCGGGGTGGCGATGTACGAATCGCGACCACAGCCGGCTCGAGCCGCGCCGGACATCCGCAATGCGGCCACGCGTTGTGAAAATCATCGTCCCTCATCAAGGAGTATTCCGATGGCGAAACCCCCGCGATCTGCCAACGCCCCCGAGTTCGAAGATCCCGTCCGGGCGGAAGCCGAGAAGGAAGAAGAACATCCCGGATTCGACGACCCCGAAAGGGTTCAGGAAGGCGAGTCAGATGATCAATCGCTTTCCGTCGGCGAAGGCGAGCTGTCCATTCCGCTCAGCGCGAACGACAGCGGCCTGTCGCAGGTCAAGGCCGCGATCGAAGGCCTGCTCCTCCGACAGGCGGAAAAGGGGGTCGAAGGGGTCGCGACGACTTCCAGCAGTTTGGGAGGAGCGGGCAACATCCAAGGCGTCGGTTACACGCTCGGCGATCTCTCGGGGAACGTGGAACCCGGCCTGCCTTCGCTGGTCGTCTTCACCGCCGAGCCGGCGAGTGAGGACGAAGTCAAAGGCGAGATCGCGAACGCCGCGGGAGCGACCGACGAAGATCTCGATGTAACGAGGGTCCTCGTCGTCAAGACGGGCTTGATCGATATGTATGCACACCGCTTCAAGGCCCGTCCGGCCCCATGCGGCGTGTCCGTTGGCCATCACCAGATTACGGCCGGCACATTGGGCGTACTCGCACGCGGCCGCAGCGGCGTCAGGCGAAATCGGTTGTTCGTGCTGAGCAACAACCATGTACTGGCGAACTCGAACGCTGGCCCGGTCGGCGCCCCGATCCTTCAGCCAGGATCGTATGACGGCGGTGTGAATCCCCGCGACCGAATCGGAGTCCTTGAGCGATTCGTGCCGATCAACTTCAGCGCGGGTGCGTCAAACTACGTCGATTGTGCGACGGCGCACGTAGTGAGCAGTCTCGTCAGACGGGAGTTCGTTTATCTGGTCAACGGCCAGCAGCGTTTCTTTCGCGTGAGCAGTCAGACGGTGAATCCGCAGATGCAGCTGCTCGTCGGGAAATCCGGTCGGACAACCCAACTCACGCAGGGACGCATCACCGCTGTCGGGATCACTGTGAATGTCAACTTCGGGGCAGGACGAGTCGCCACATTCCGCGACCAGTTCTCGATCGTCAGCACGACCTCAGCCGGGGATTTTAGCCAGGGAGGCGATTCCGGATCCCTGATCTGGACCTGGAATCCGGCGAGAAATCCTGTCGGCCTCTTGTTCGCAGGGGGTGGTGGAGTGACCTTTGCAAACCGGATCGATCGTGTGCTGCGTGCGTTGGATATCAGTCTACACACCTGACGAGCGATCGCCTTTCTTCCGTCTTGGCCGTCTTCTCCCGCGGCCAAGACGGAGATATAAATGACTCTCGGCGGATCACTCGATCGTGTCCGCAGAAAGTTCGTCGCCGACGGCACGCAACACTTGGAGGAGACTATGCCGAAAAAATTTCAATTTGACGAGCCGTCGTTCGACAGCCCTTCGTCCGACGGTGGTGCCGTTTTCTACGAGCCTGCCCCCGATCGAGTATCGTCACGCGTCTCTTCCACCCTTCGTAAGCATGAAGCTCGCCTCTTGGAGATCGACGGAGTGCGAAGCGTGGGTGAATGTCAAGGTACGCTCGGCGACGACGCCATCGAGATTGGCGTCACCGATGCGGGTGCCGCGAAAAGAGTCCCTCGAACCATCGATGGCATCTCGGTCGTCACTCGTATCATCGGCGAGGTCGATGCCTACGGGCAAATCGGTTGAGGGTCCGGGCAAACGAGCATCTGGACTGTACAACGATCACCCATCCGGTCGGCGATGCTACTACTTCGTGCTGATCGGCCCGATGGTCGCCCCCCCCCCATCAATCCTCCACCACCTCCATATCCAACTGCCGCATCTTGCGGTAGAGGTTGCTGCGGTGGAGGCCGAGGAGCTTCGCGGCGTCGCTCATGTTGCCTTTCACGCGCTTGACGGCGCGGGTGATGAACTCGCGTTGGAATTCCTTCGTGGCGTCCATCAGGCCGAAGTCGAAGCTGGGTTCGTGGGCGTCGTCGTGCTCGGGGAACAGGTCGAGCACGCGGCCGCAGAGTTCCCACAGCGTCTCGGTCGTGCGGGCGGCGGCGTCGCGCAGCAGCTTCTTGAACTTGCTGAAGGCCAGCTCGATCGGATTGAGGTCCGGCGAGT
>JACCRE010000139.1 GCA_013813775.1 Planctomycetaceae bacterium | reverse complement strand
GTAAAGACGTCGTTCGACGCAGGCGCGGCCAAAAACATGCGACAACGGAACTACGACGAGAACTCCGCCCAAGCCGGCGAGGGTGCCTTAAGCCGCACCAGTTCACCACTCTGCGGATGACGGAAGCTCAGCCGCGCGGCATGCAGGCACAAAGGCGGATCGGACATCGAGAGCGTTTGCGCGGCCCCGAGTTCGCCGCGTCGTTTGTAGATCGGGTCGCCGACGATCGGCAGGCCGAGCGACCAGAGGTGCGCGCGGATCTGATTGGTCCGGCCGGTCAGCGGTTGCACGTCGAGCAGCGAGGTGCCGTCCTCCATGACTCGCAAGCGTCGAAAGAGGGTCGCCGACGCACTTCCGTTCTCGTCCGGCAACCGCACGCCCGACGGGCCGGGCTCGTCGCTCAGCGAGAGCCGGCACTCGAAGAATTCCGCGTTGGGCTGTCCGTGGACCCGGGCGACGTACGATTTCTCGACGCGATCGGTTTCGAATTGCGGCTGGAGTCGCCGGGCCGTCTCCCGCGTCTTCGAAAGGACGACCACTCCCGAGGTGTCGGCATCGAGACGATGTGCCGGGCGTAACCGCAGCGGTGCGTAGACGTCGTTCAGGATCGACGTGAGCGTGTTGCGATTGAATCGGCCGCAGGGGTGCATCGGTAGCGGGGCCGGCTTGTCGACGACCACGATCGATTCGTCTTCGTGCAGGATCTCGATCGCCGTCGAAACATCGGGCTCGAGCGTCGCCGGCATGGTGAGAAGCAACCGGTCGCCCGCACGAACCACGTCGCCCGCGCGAACGGCTTTGCCGTAGCGTAATAGACGCCCTTCACTCGATGCGGTCCGCCATTCTTCCAGGGACAGATGAGTGCGCATCGCTTCGAGGCATTCGAGAAGCTCAAAACGATCGAAACGAGCGGGAACGTTCAGCGGACGGACGTTTTCGTAGGGAACGCTGCCCGGCAGCGGCGAGGTCGCTTTCCGAATGGCCGCGTGACGTGCCTCGATGAGCTTCGCCATCGTTTCCAGCGGCGTTTCGTAGCACGCGGGGCACGAAGTGCCTTCAACGAACGTCGGTGATGCTCGATCCTCGGGAGTCAGGATCGCCTGACACGCGAAGCATTGCCGCAGGTCGCTTTCTCGCAGAGTCGGATCGACAGCGACACGCTTGTCGAACACGAAGCACTCACCGCGGTAATGCGCGCCGCCGCATTCCTCGAAGTACTTGAGAATACCGCCGTCGAGCTGGAAGACCTTCTTGAAGCCCGCTCGTTCGAGGTAGGGCGCCGCCTTCTCGCAACGAACGCCCCCTGTGCAAAACGTGACGACCGGTCGCTCCTTGATCTCTTCCGGCAGGTGTTCGACGGCCGTGGGAAAGTCGCGGAAGTCATCGACTCCGACCGCGACCGCGTGCTCGAACGTGCCCGCCTGCACTTCGTAGTTGTTCCGGGTGTCGAGCAGCGTGACGGGGCGCTTCTCGTCGAGCCATCGCTTGAGTTCCGCCGGCGTGATTCGGGGCGACGTGTAACGGCCCGGCTCGATCCCCTCGACGCCGAAGGCGATGATCTCGCGCTTGATCTTCACGAGCATGCGGTTGAACGGTTGCTCGCTGCTGAGGCTCTCTTTGACGTCGAGCCTTTCGAGGCCCGGCACCTGTCCCAGGCGAGCGAGCAGCACGTCAATTCCGTCACGTTCGCCGGCGGCGAAGACGTTGATGCCTTCCGGGCTGAGCAGAATCGTGCCTTTCAGCCGCTGGGCCTTCGTCAAACCCCGGAGTTCGGCGCGCAGCTCCTTCAGGTTCGCGAGATCCGCGAACTTGTAGACGGCGACGTTGACGATCGATCGATTCAAGGATGTCACGACAGATCAAGCGTAACGAGAGGCAGAATCATTCGATCGAGTGGACCGATCTAGCGAGTTTGACGGGTGCTTCTCGTGCAGGTGGAGGACCACGGAAGACACGGAACAGACGGAAAAGCAAAACTACGAAAGGCACGAAGGACGCGAAAGGGTCTGGTCCGAAGTCGTCCTCCGTTGATGTCTCGAACGCGACGACGCTCTATTCCTGTCCGTGCATTCCATGTCTTCCGTGGTTGACTCTTTCGTGTGTTTTCGCGTGTTTCGTGGTGGACTCGAACGCCGGCACCCCCTGGACTTTTACGTTCCTTGCGACTCCTCGCGGCAAAACGGCGTCTCCACAGTCGTGCAGCATCGCATGTCAGGCACGGCCTGACCAACGGCGGCCACGCGTCAATTCAGCCAGGTCGGTCCACGAGTGTGCTGCTCTGGCGGTACGTCGCAGTTCGACTGCCGGGTCGGTGCCACTGGCTTTGCCAGTGCAAGCGTGTAGACGGCGGCACTGGCAGAGCCAGCGGCACACCTCAGATCAAGGGCGATGAACCACTAGCGGTACGTCTCAGCGTTCAATGACCGGAGTCGCCGCGCCTTCGTATGCAGGATTCGCCGTGGGCATGTTCGCGTGGACCTCGCGTCGCCACTGTGACAACGCGGCCCGCATGTCACGAATGCGGTCCGGCTGCTCGGCGGCAAGGTCGGTCGTCTCCGAAAGATCGTCGGCGAGGTTGTAGAGTTCCAGCGTTCCGTCTTCGAACCACTCGATGAGCTTCCAATCCCCAACGCGGATCGCTCCGCCGGGCGGCCCACCCTGATTCGCGAAGTGCGGATAGTGCCAGTGGAGTGGACGGTCGCTCAGCGCGGCGTCGGTCTCGCCTTTGAGGACGTTCGAGAGATCGCGACCGTCGAGCGGCCCCGCGAGCTGGAGCTTCTCCGTCTCGACGCCGGCGGCCCTGCACAGGGTCGGAAACACGTCGTCGCTGATCGCCGGCACGTCGCAGGTCGAACCGGCCGGTGTGACGCCGGGCCAGCGCACGATGAACGCGACCCGGATGCCTCCGTCATAAAGATAGCCTTTGCCCATCCGCAGCGGAGCGTTCGTTGTGGCGGGAGTGTGCTTGCCTTCCTGCACGCTCAGTCCGCCGTTGTCGGCCGTGAAGATGACGAGGGTGTCGTCGGCGATCTTCAGCCGGTCGAGTGTGTCGAGAACGCGGCCGACGCTCGTATCCATGCTTTCGACCATCGCGGCGTAGTGAGGATTGCTCTGGCTGCCTTCCCTCAGGCGGATGCGGGACAGTTTGTCTTCATACTTCTTCAGCAGATCCTCGCGCGGCTGGATCGGCGTGTGGACCGTGTAGTGGCACAGCGACAGGAAGAACGGCTGCTCATTCTTCGCCGCCGACTCGATCCACTCGCAGGCCCGCTCCGACAGCAGGTCGGTCAGGTACTGACCCTCACGCTCGCCTTCGACGGGAGGATTGTTCTGCCACTGCGGCCAGAAATAGCTCTTGGGATGCCCGGCGTGCGTCCCGCCGATGTTCACGTCGTAACCCTGCGGCTCGGGGTAGAACGACTCGCCGCCCAAGTGCCACTTGCCGACGAACGCCGTCTGATAACCCGCCGTCTTGAACATCTCGCCGAGCGTGACTTCTTCGAGCGGAAGCTGGTCGACGTACTCGGCCGTCAGCATCGGTGAGTCTTTCTTCTGACGGACACCCTTCAGGAAGTTCGTCAGGTTCAGCCGCGCGGGATTCCGGCCCGTTTGCAGGCTGGCCCGCGTCGGCGAGCAGACCGGATTCGCCGCGTAGTACTGCGTGAACCGCATGCCGCTCTCGGCAAGCCGATCGACGTTCGGCGTCTCATAGAACCCGCTGCCGTAACAACCGAGATCGCGCTGCCCGAGATCGTCGATGACGATCAGCACGACGTTGGGC
>JACCRE010000130.1 GCA_013813775.1 Planctomycetaceae bacterium | reverse complement strand
TCGCAACTCGGACACGGGCGACGTCTCCCAAGGCATCGGCCACCTCCTTTCGGAAGCGACCGTACCACGGCTACGCGCCACCTATGTCCCCGCACTCACCGTCACCCATGTCGCTGCTTCATGCACTCGCCACCAGTGGCACCCAACGAGCCGGCCGTCACGGCCTGCTGAATCACCGTGGATTGAACGAGACATCATGCCGACTCCGACCTCTGAACTTCGCAGTCCGCAACGGCAATCTCGCGACGAGCAAGTCGCCGCGGAGCCGCCGCTCCCGCCGCCAAGTCTGCCGGCCGACGCGTCCGCGGTTCCCGTCGAGGCTCACTTCGCTGCGCCGCGTCGCCCGCTGGCAATGGCCGGCGTGGTGGAGAACGGTTTGGTCCGCCCCTTGGACCCCGATGTGAAGCTACCGGAGCGCTCTCGCGTCATCATCGTCGCCGCCGAAGATTGACGGGCGAGGTCGTCCAACTTTGCGAAACTTTCCGGCGGCTTAATGCGTCGAACGACGACCACCCCGCCGCACTCTTGGAAGGCGATCCGCAATGTTCGACCACAAAGTCGCACTCAGGTGACGCTCGTTATTCCGCTACTGTGCAGCCTCATTGCTGCCGATGAGACTCCGTCGAAAGGCGACGAGCAAGTCACCCTGATGGGGATGCTGCTCGAATGGCGGTATCCCGCTCGAAGTTCAACGGCGCCGAATCGAGTGACGCCGCTGTGAGGGATGTTGTCGCGATCAAGAGCAAGGCGGTGCTCACGACGCCGGACTCGGCCGAGAAGGTGATGGACTTCTACCGCAAGAAGCTCAATGTCGACGCCGAGGGCAGGAACCTCGACGAACAGGAGGGCGAGCGAATCACGATCAATCGTGCGGTGCTGATTCAGGACGTTTCCGGCGACCGCTCGTCGAAGCTCTACGTGATCGCCATCAACGAAAAACGATCCTCGACGACGCTGGTCGTCAGCCGGCCCGATGGCGACGACGTCACCCGCATCGCTTGGTCGAACTACCGGCAGCTCTCGCCGTGAGCCCTGTTGAACTCATCGCGCACGAGGCGGCGGGCGACCGAACCCCGGCCGCAATATTCGTGTCCCGAATGGTCGGCCGCCGCCCTTCCGGCGGATTGCATTGCCGGGGCGTCGTGGCGATGATGGTCGCGGCGCAAAACCGGGCCGTTCGCTAGCGTAGCTCAATTGGCAGAGCTCCGGTTTTGTAAACCGGGGGTTATGGGTTCGAGTCCCATCGCTAGCTCATTCTTCCGCGTGCTGCGGACCAGAGAGCGCTCGCTGCCGCGCTGACGGATCGCGCTCAGATCCGGACGTAAATCCGGTGGCGGTGCATCCAGTACAGCACGAGCCACAGCACCGCGAGTATGCTCGCGCCGAGCACGAACGGCTCGTAGGCCTTTCCAAAAGCCTCGAAAGGCGATGGCCCGAGGTGCCGGATCAGGGCGTTTGAGACGAACGCCACCGCCACCCACTCCATGCAATAGGCGACGATCGAATTCACGCCGACGACGACGAGCGGAAACGCCCACGCCTTGAAGTCGGCGACGTCCATGATCCCATAGAGCAGCGCCATCGCGAGAAAGCACCAGCCGCCGCTGAACAGCGTCCAACTCGGCGTCCAGATGCGTTTGACGATCGGACACACGCCGGTCACGTCGAGCGCGATGCCGATTCCAAAGCAGAGGGCCGACGCGAGCAACAGCGCGACCAGTTTCCTGGACGGCGAATTTCCGGCTTTGAGGATTCCTCCCGCCAGCAGGCCCAGAATCATCGTCCCGAGCGTCGGAATGAAACTGAGCGTGGCATAACCACCGCCGTTGAAGCGAAACGGTTCTTCAACTTCGCGCCCCGATCCGTCGTCGGTCGTGTGACGGAACAGGTTCAGGAACCAGGTGTCGAACTTCCAGGCGAGGTTCGTGTTCTTGTTCCAGTGTGCCGCGAAGCCCTCGTAATCGTGCTCCTGAGACCACTCCGCGGAGACCCCCACGGCACTGCGGTCAAAATCCGACGGCGGCGATGGATAGGCTGCAAAGGCCGCCCAATATCCGACCAGGATCACGACGAGTGCCGCGAGTTGATAGGGCCAGCGCAGCAATCCGAGCAGAAACAGCAACCCGTAGCCCAGGCCGATCTGCGTGAGCGTGTCCTCGAACGTGAAATACGTGCGATCTTTTCCCAGCGAGCGCAGGAAGATCCCAAGCGCGACGAGAATGAGCGCCCTCCAGAACGCATGCAGGGTCATCCGCAGTTTCGACTGGCCGCGAGCCGATCGAGCCGCGAGCGAGAACGGCAGCGACACGCCGACCATGAAGGTGAACGACGGCTGAATCAGATCGTGCAGCGAGCACCCCGCCCACTCGACGTGCGTCTGGTGGTCCGCCAGGAAGGACCAGAAGCCGCTGTCGGGAACGGCGTTCGCCACCTTCCGCAAATGCAAGGCTTCGCCGAGCATCAGCGCCATCGCCAGTCCGCGATAGGCGTCGAGAGACGAAAGCCTTGCCGAAGACGGCTTCGGAACCTCAACGATTTGCGACACCGCCATCGAACGCTCCACGCCTGCTGTGGACGAAGCGACCATCATAAGGCTCCATCGATGAAAACACGATCGGAGCCGCGACCGTGAGGGAGCGGCTCATGGCGGATGATCGGTTCGCATCGCTCCCTTACGGTCGCGGCTCTGAGGGTCTCTCCGGTTAGATTCGCCGATGCCGTCCGACTATCATTCCCGGCCCGCGGAATTCGTTGATGGATGTTTTTCTCGTGAAGGTTGCTCGATGGCGCTCTTGAGTCTGGAGGACGTGACGTTCGGCCACGGCGGGCCGCTGCTGATGGAGCACATCAGCTTTTCCGTCGAGCGCGGCGAACGCATCGCCTTGCTGGGCCGGAACGGCGTCGGCAAATCGACGCTGCTCAAGCTGCTCAACGGCGAAGTCGCTCCCGACGGCGGCGAAGTCAAAATCCAAAAGGGCGCGAAAATCGCGCGACTCATTCAGGAAGTGCCCTCGGGAGAGGCCGGTTCCGTGCGCGACGTCGTGGCCGGAGGCGCTCCCAAAGACGATGCCGAGCCGGAAACGCATTGGCAGATCGACCAGCAGGCCGACCGCGTGATGTCGAAGATGAGCCTCGATCCGCAGGCGGCGTTCGACTCGCTGTCGTCGGGATTGAAGCGCCGGGTGCTGCTGGCACGCACGCTTGTCTCCGATCCCGACATCCTGCTGCTCGACGAACCGACGAACCATCTCGACATCGAATCGATCACCTGGCTGGAAGGCTTCCTCGGCCGCTTTCCCGGCACGTTGATCTTCGTCACGCACGATCGCGTGTTCATGCGGAAGCTCGCGAACCGTCTCATCGAGCTCGAACGGGGCCGGCTCTTCGATTGGACCTGCGACTACGACACGTTTCTCAAGCGAAAAGAAGCTGCTCTCGAGGCCGAAGCGCAACAACAAGCCCAGTTCGACAAGAAGCTTGCGCAGGAAGAGGTCTGGATTCGACAGGGCGTGAAGGCCCGCCGAACGCGCAACGAAGGCCGCGTGCGGGCGCTCGAAGAGCTGCGTCGGCAGCATCAGGCGCGACGTAAGGCGACAGGCACGGCGAAAGTCCAGGTGCAGGAGGCCGAAAAGTCGGGCCGGCTGGTCGTTCAGGCCAAGAGAGTCAACTTCTCGTACGGAGATCGACCGATCGTGATGGATCTCGACGTCACACTCATGCGGGGCGACAAGATCGGCGTGCTCGGCCCGAACGGCTGCGGTAAGACGACCTTGTTGCGCTTGCTGCTCGGCGACCTGAAGCCTTCCAGCGGCACCGTGCGACACGGGACCAATCTTGAAGTCGCCTACTTCGACCAGCTTCGTGAAACGATCGAGGAAGAGAAGACCGTGCAGGACAACGTGAGCGGCGGAGCCGAGCACGTGCTCGTCGGCGGCAATCGGCGACACATCATCGGATACCTTCAGGATTTTCTGTTCACGCCCGAGCGATCGCGCAGCCCGGCGAGATATCTGTCGGGAGGAGAACGAAATCGCCTGCTGCTCGCGAAGCTCTTCACCAGGCCGTCGAACGTGCTCGTCCTCGACGAACCCACGAACGATCTCGACACCGAAACGCTGGAGCTGCTCGAAAACCTGCTCGTCGAATACAACGGCAGTGTCCTGCTCGTGAGTCACGACCGCGCCTTCCTCGACAACGTCGCCACGAGCGTCCTCGCATTTGAAGGGGAAGGCGCCTTCAAAGAGTACGAAGGCGGCTACGACGACTGGCTACGTGCGAAACGTGACGCGCCGGCCTCGGCAACTCTTCCCGCTTCTCCGATTGCGGAGCCGGCCAAGACCGCCAGCAAGCCGAAAAAGCTCAACTTCAAAGAGCAACGCGAACTCGAAGCCTTACCCGAGCGCATTCAGAAGCTTGAAGCCGAGCAGAAGGAACTGCACGACGCCATGTCAGACCCCGCGTTTTTCCGTCAGGACGGAACCGCCATCGCCGCCGCGACGGCTCGCCTCGAAACTCTCGACGAAGACCTCGCGAAGGCGTACGCCCGTTGGGAGGATCTGGAACTGGTTGCGAACGAATCGGCGTAGGCAAGTGTCGTCACCGCTTGCGAGGGCGCGCCATCGCCGTGATACTTCGTGACACGCCCCGATAGCTCAGCTGGATAGAGCAACGGACTTCTAATCCGTAGGTCGCAGGTTCGAATCCTGCTCGGGGTATTTTGAGAACGGAAGAAGTGAGAATCGAAAACGGCATTCTTCGTTCTCCATCGCGCACGTCGTGACAGATGGCAGACCTTTCCCCAAATGATCCATCCGCGGCGAACTCACGTGGGTGGCGCTCGGTGTCGTTCGGCGATCTGCTCGCCGGGCGGGAGGACATCCCGGAAGCGACTCCGGAACCGGCACCGAACAAGAAGATCGCCACGATCAAGATCGGTCGCGAAACGAAAGGCCGTCGCGGCAAAGGCGTGACGACGATCTCCGACGTCCCGCTCGACGCCACGGGTCTCAGCGCATTGGCGACGAAGCTGAAGGGTCTTTGCGGCTGCGGCGGCACCGTCAAAGACGGCGTCATCGAGATTCAGGGCGACCAGCGCGAGCGGCTCGCGAAGGAGCTCGAGAAGATCGGCTACAAGGTCAAGCGCGTCGGCGGTTAGTTCGAGTTTCGCAGTTGTGAGCTCGAATGTGTGTTGCCTGAACGGGGGCTTCACCAACGCGGCTTCGCTGTAAAACATCGCGTTTCGGCGAGAGTGGCACGACTCTTCCGAGTCGTGGCTTCACGACACGGAGAGGCTGTGAGTTTTTCGCTCACCGCTGTGTGCAGCAGTTTGTTCACTGTTTGAATTGGCCTTTCTCGGCCTTCAAGTTAGTGCTCAGTGCGATCAGACGGCGCAAGAATGAAATCTGGCCATCTCAATTCCCTGCTTCGGCGAAAAACTCACAGCCTAGTCCTTAAACAAGCGTATGCCGAACGGCAGAACGGTCCAAGTCGGCGCGCAGAGCGGTGGCGCGTCGGTGGGCGAGCTGCGTTGATCGGGGGATGGGGTTGGCGCTCTTTCGTCGGTTGAGG
>JACCRE010000118.1 GCA_013813775.1 Planctomycetaceae bacterium | reverse complement strand
TCAATGGCGACACGGCGGGCGCTCTCAGTTCGACGCGACTTCCTCACTCCCTGTCGGTCCTCGACAGGCGAGGGAAATCACAGCCGCCCCGTTATCGCAAATTACCCAGCATGGCGCAATCGCCCTGGGGAAAAGACAGAGGAAGAACACAACGCGGGTCCGACGCGACGTGGTCCTAGGAATTATGGTCTTCTCTCTTGGTCGCGTGCCACAGCACTTATCGTTTCATGCGTCCGTTCGTTACCAATGAGTGTAGAGGTGGTTTCAAAACGTGAAGGAACGACGAACAAAGGAGTTGCGTCGATCGTCGAAAGACCCGAAATGCAGGGGTTTCAACAGTACGAAACGATGCGCACAGTGTGATACGCCTGAATATATAAGTTCTGAAACTGCCTCTACGAAGTTTATCGACGAGCATCTGCTTGTCGGAAAACCTGCGCATTGACCCACGAGGTACGCTAAATCTTTGTATTGCGATGAACTCTAAATCCTTTCGAGCGGTCCCAGCGTCGGTCACTATTTTTTCCAACTCATCGAGTGACGCGTTGCGCAATTCCGCCTCGTTGATTGCCGGCAGAATACGGGAGCTTGCAGAGGGAGCAGCTCTGGCGTCTCCACGCTCGCCGAGAATGACGGGGATCACATAGCTATCGCTTGCCGCGAGAGCGTTTTGACTCACAATCTTAGTCGCTGGAGGACAATCAAAGACAACGTAGTCGTAGTTCTTCTGGGCATCAATATTATCGAGCCAGCTCGCCATTAGCGTTCTCTTCTCCCAATCTGAGAGATTGGCATTCCCGAAATTTGTAGACGCGAGGTCAATTTCGGTATCATCTAGCTCAAACTGCGCACTTACAATTCGTGGGCTTGATCCATTTGCACTCCTCGACAATGTCTGGGTCCGCCTCGCGGATGAGGCGGCGAACCTCCGCCAGGGTCTCGCCGCGCCAGTCACTCAGAGACCGGGTCCGCTCGTCGATGAGACGAGAGGCCGCCTTCACCGTCGCGCGCTTCGCTTCCGCACCTGGCTCGGCCTTCGCACCCGCGTTCGGGGACTTGGGCCTGGTGGCCGACTGGCGTGGCTTGCTGGCGCGAGACGTATTGGCGGCATTCTTCATGATAGATCTGCAGATCTATTTTCGGGTGTTGCACATTGGCGGGCTTGCTTCCATCGGGCCGGCAGACGGCGAGACGCGATTCTCGCGGCGCGCATTCCCAAGAGCGACCGCTCGCTGAGCTTCGGCTTCGCCATGCTCTCAGTCGTCATCCGTTCCGTTGCGCGAGATGTGTCTCAAGTCGCTCCAGGTGACCAGCGCGTCTTAGAAAAAGCCCTTCGGCGAGAACGTCAAAAGGCTTTCTCATTTTAGCGACGAGCGCCGCCTCAATCACACGTCGCGGCCCGGAGGCAGCGGTGAGCATTCATGCGCGCACGTCCGGCGTGTGGCAACACGAGCCGGCGTTATGAGGACGCGGCTCGTACTCGTCGTGGCGGCGCCACCAGACGCCCGTCTCGTTTTCCGTGGGCTCTCACCACACACCTCGCGCGATCACGCTTCCGCCGCTGGCCACGCCTTCTCGGTCGCCACATTGGGTGAGGTCTTGCTCTCTTCCATCACAATCAGGACGATGAACGTCGCGGTCTTCGCATCGATGGCCGATCTACTCAACCAACGTCAGGATGAACAACATGGGCGCGAGCCGATCTGGAGCACGGCTGAAGAAGAAGCGGGCGACGACGGCGAAGCACGCCCGGCTCGCGGAGCAACGAAAGAAGGCCGCACAGGCGAAGGCAAGCTGATCTGCGGCTGACATTACAGCGGCTCTTCGCTGGTCGCCGGCGAGGAGCCGCTTTTTTCTAGGTACTGGTCGGCCGATCGGTTGCCTGCCTGCATCGGCGGCACGGGAGCCGAACCCTCGGGCATCGTCTCAAACGCGGAACGACGCCAAGCGCGTTCGGGAACCCTCGATCGACGGTGTTGCGGCTCATGCCGTCGCTTTCCGCGATCAAAATCCGATCTGGCATGGGTCTTGCGATAAGCAAAACCCGCAGCAAGCCCGAACCCGCCGCGGTGTCCCCCGTGTCTGGTGGGCTGCTGAAGAGCCAGAGGAGCCCGCATGTCCACCATCATCTCTTTGTCGGCACACGAATGGACTGCGCCGTCGCACGCATGGACCGCCAAGGATCTGCAATCGCCCGCACAGGCAAGGGGGCACAACTCCGAGGTTGCACCGCCGGAAGTTATGGATGCCGACGACCTTTGGCCGTGGGTGCCGCTGCCCGGCGGCGGTCTGGAGCTCTGCAACGAAGCCGCGTGAGGGCTGTTGCGCGCCGGGTCGTCACGCACCGCGGCTGCTGAGAGCCTGCGGAACGCATCGCTGTTCCAGCCGTCTAATCTCCGCTTTCAACGGCCTCGTCGTCAGCGGGTTTCAGTTCCCGAAATTCCGGCGGCACGCTCGTCGGTTCGCCGAGCGATGCGTCTTCGAGCAGTTCCTCGCCGACCGCTTCATTGGCATCGGCTGGAACGACGACATCGGCGGCCGGTGATTCCACGCCGCCGGCCGGGATCACGTTAACGTCCCCGTCTGCCTTCGGATCGGGCCTCCGTTGTTGTTCGCGTAACCCGCCGGCGAGGCGGGCGAGCGCGGCGAGACGCCGGAGCCGTTTCGTGCGCCTCTCCAACTCGCGGTCGGTGAGCGTGTCGGCGAGATGATGCGTTTCTTCCTCCATCTCTTTCTGAAGCCAGCGGCGGACCGTTTCCTGATCGAGCAGGCCGCCGGCGGCGGGGGCGGTCGCCGCATCTGGCGATAGTAAACGGTCGGCTTCGCTCTCAAGAGCAGCCGCACGCTCGGCGAGGCGTTGAGCACGTTCGCTTCCAACCTCGCCCGATCGCTCGAGTGAACGCAAGCTCGCACGAACGTCCCGCAGGTCTTCGTCGAGGCGGCGCAAACGCACACGGGTTGAGAGGCCTCGAACCCAGTTCGCGAGTTCCTCCGAAGATAGCGCTGCAGCGGTGACGGCGGCGAACTCGCTGCGCGCCTCGATGAAGACCTCCCGCAAACGCTCGCGCTCCGCGTCTTCGGGCTGCGGCGCAGTGCGCCGCATCTCACGCTCGGTCACGTCGCTTTGAGTGGGGACCGGCTCAGGCGACGACTGCGCCGCAACGACGGCGGAAACGGACCATACGACGACCGCGGACACTCGCGTCAGGGCCATGACGACACCTCCGAGCGAAAACTCGAGCGTCACTCCGTGCGACGACCAACGACAACGCTATGGACGCCGCTCTCCGACGGCAAGGACCACAATACTTTTCCACCCACGGCGCGGTTAAATCAGCGTCAAACAATCGTGCTCCCGCCTTTGGACAATGGCAGCGATGGCATCCGCTAGGCGTTCATAAGGAAATTGCCGAGGTGATCTGCGGATGGCGTACTACCGCTACAGAACATCTTCGGCAGCTCCTGCACCCCGACCCCTCCTCCTGCGCGTACCCAAAGGCTCTCGGGGATTCGTCCCGATGCGGAGCCGAGCGTCGAACGCTGGAATTGGCGACTTGCTCATCGCCGCCTTAATCTCAAGCCTCTTCTCTTCAGCGATCGCACCATGTCCGATCCATCCAAAACCGGCCAAGCGGTTTCGTCACGCCGTGGCTTTCTTCAATCGGCGGCCCTCGCCGGTGCCGCAGCCTCGATGCCCGCGTTCGCGTCTCGGCTCTTCGCGGCGGAGTCGGCGGCCAAAGAGAAGCTCGGCTGGGCGTTGGTGGGCTTGGGACGACTCAGCACCAACCAACTTGCGCCGGCATTGCAGAAAACCAAGCACGCCAAGCTCGTCGCCGTCGTCACCGGCACTCCAGAAAAAGAGAAACTTTGGGCCGAGAAGCACTCGATCCCGCAAAGTCACATCTACAACTACGAGGCCTTCGACAAGATCGCCGAGAACGACGACATCGATGTGATCAACATCGTGCTGCCGAACGGTATGCATCATGAGTTCACCGTTCGCGCGGCGAAGGCGGGCAAGCACGTCTTCTGCGAGAAACCGATGGCCGTTTCGTCGCAGGAATGCCGCGAGATGATCGACACCTGCCGGCAGGCGGATCGCAAGCTCGGCATCGGCTATCGCTGCCAGTTCGAGCCGCATCATCTCGAATGCATTCGTCTGGCGAACGAAAAGGCCTTCGGGCCGCTCCGTCAGATCGACGCCGGATTCGGCATTCGCATCGAAGACTTCCCGCAGGACGACCCGAAACACTGGCGGCTCGAAAAGAAACTCGCCGGCGGCGGGGCCCTGATGGACGTCGGCATCCACGCTCTCAACGCGTGCCGTTACCTCACCGGCGAAGAGCCGAAGACGATCGTCGCTCAGGAAGTCAAAACGAATCCCGAGAAGTTCGCGGAAGTCGACGAGACGATCGTGTGGACGATGACGTTTCCAAGTGGAACCGTCGCCACCTGTTCGACGACCTACAACTACAACGGCGTCAACAAGTTCACGGTTTATGCCGACCGGGGCACGTTCGGCCTCGAACCGGCCTACAGCTACTCCGGGATTCGCGGAACGGTGGAAGGAAAGCCGATCGAGAAACCCGACATCGATCAATTCGCGGCCGAGATCGACGACTTCGCGTTGTGCATCAAAGAAGATCGCCCGACGAAAGCGCCGGGCGAGGAAGGCCTGAAGGATCTCATCGCGCTGGAAGCCGTGTACGAGTCGATTCGTAGCGGCCGCACGGTCGAGGTGAAGCGCGACGCCTAGATCGCGCGACTGCGCTGTGTGGCACGCCCTTCCCGTTGGTCTGGCCGTGCCACCCAATGTCTGAGGCAAGGCGCTCCACAATGTGATGCGACTGCGACTGCGGGTCGGAAGCGTGTTGCTTCCGACATCTGGTTTCGGCATGTCATTCGTTCGACAACAATGGTGATGTCACGTCGCGACCTGGCGAGTCGCATCGACCACGCCCTGCTCTCCCCGGCCACGTTGAGACGCGACCTGGATGAAGGTTGCCGATTCGCACGCAACGCGGGCGTGGCCAGCGTGTGCGTGCGTCCCTGCGACCTGCGCCGCACGGCCGAGGCCGTCGCCAACAGCCGCACCGCCGCGAGCACCGTGATCGGCTTCCCGCACGGCGGATCAACTCGCGCGATCAAGGCCGTCGAGGCCCGCGAGGCGATCGAAGACGCCCAATCCGTGCTCGGTCCGACCGGTCCGGCGATCGAGCTCGACATGGTCGTCAACGTCGGCCGGGTGGTCTCGGGCGATTGGGGTCCGGTTCGCGACGAGCTGCATGCCGTTCTCGACGTCACCCGCGGCCGCGGCGGATTGCTGAAAGTGATCTTCGAGACCGGCTTTCTGAATGAAGAACAGATCCGCAGGCTCTGCGAAATCTGCGGAGAGTCGGGCGTCGATTTCGTGAAGACGAGCACGGGGTTCGGACCGCGCGGCGCCACGGTCGACGACGTGCGACTGATGCGCGAGCACTCGCCGGCGGAAGTGAAGATCAAGGCCTCCGGCGGAATCCGCACCCTCGCCGATGCGATCGCGCTGATCGACGCCGGGGCCGATCGCATCGGCACGAGCCGCACCGCCCAAATTCTCGACGAGTGCGACACCTAAAGCGACGCATGCGACATTCTTTGAAGCCCGTCGGCTGCGCCCGGCGGGGAAACGCTGATCGGCACGCACTCGGCGGGGCTGACACCCGCCGCTCGCCTTCATGCTTGCCGCATCACCCAAAGCGGCCCGTCACGTAGGCGTTAGTTTCCGGCAGGTGCGGGTTCGTGAACAGGTCGGCCGTCGGTCCGTATTCCATGAGCCGGCCGAGGTACATGAACGCGGTGTAGTCGCTGATGCGAGACGCCTGCTGCATGTTGTGCGTGACGATCAGCACGCTGTAATCGCCCTTGAGCTCCTGGATCAGGTCTTCGACCTTGCCGGTCGCGATCGGATCAAGGGCACTGCACGGTTCGTCGAGCAGCAGCACTTCCGGCTCGGCGGCGATCGCGCGGGCGATGCACAGCCGCTGTTGTTGCCCGCCCGAGAGGCCCAGCGCGCTCTCCTTCAAGCGGTCCTTGACCTCGTCCCATAAAGCGGCGCCGCGCAGGCTGCGCTCGCAGATTTCGGCGAGCACGTTGCGGTTCCGCTCGCCGTCGATCCGCAACGGGTAGACGACGTTGTCGAAGATCGTCATGGGGAACGGGTTGGGCTTCTGAAAGACCATGCCCATCCGCTTCCGCAGCTCGATGACGTCGACCTTGCGATCGTAGATCGAGTCGCCGTTGAGCCGCATGTCGCCTTCGATGCGCACGATGTCGAGCAGGTCGTTCATGCGGTTGACGCAACGCAACAGCGTGCTCTTGCCGCAGCCGGAAGGCCCGATGATCGCCGTGACCTTGCCGCGCGGCACGCCCATCGACACGTCGAACAGCGCCTGCTTCTGGCCGTACCACAGGCGAAAGTTCTCGATGTCGAGAACCCGGTCCTCGTGCTTCAACGCATTGTGGACATCGGCCGCGACCGATTCGCCGCGGGCGATCGCCTCCATGCGCGACGACTTGCCGCGCGGCGGACGATTCGGCTCCGCGCGAGGAATCTCGCCGCGCGTGGCCGGCTTCGAAACCGGAGCGATCGGATTCGGCGGTGCGGTGGGATCTGAAGAACTCATGCGGTCGGCCGGCACGTTGCGGGTCGCGTTCAACATCGGAAAGCCCATCGGAACGAGGACGGCCACGGCTTGCAACCCCCGCCGCTTTTCAGAACTGCGACGCTCCGAAACGCTTACGAAGCCGGCTGCGCAACCGGATCGCAAGAATGTTCAGAATCGCAATCAGCGAGATCAAGAGCAGGGTCGTCGTGAACACCATCGGCTTGGCGGCTTCGCTGTCGGGGCTTTGGAAGCCAAGATCATAGATGTGAAAGCCAAGATGCATGAAGCTGCGGCTGGGGTGTATGAACGGGGCGTCTCCGTCGATCGGGAGTTCGGGAGCGATCTTCACCGCCCCGACGAGCATCAGCGGGGCGACCTCTCCCGCGCCGCGAGCCATCGCGAGGATCATGCCCGTCATGATCCCCGGCAAGGCGCGCGGCAGCACGATGCGACGGATCGTCTGCCACTTGCTGGCCCCGCAGGCGTACGACCCCTCGCGCATGCTGTTCGGGACGGCGGAAAGCGCCTCTTCGGTGGCGACAATCACGACCGGCAACGTCAACAGCGCGAGCGTGAGACTCGCCCACATCAGCCCCCCGGTGCCGAAGACCGGCTTGTTCTCGCTGACGTACGCCGGATAGAAGGCCTCGTCGATGCCCGCGCCCACGACGTAACAGAAGAACCCGAGCCCGAAGACCCCCCACACGATGCTCGGCACGCCCGCGAGGTTGTTGACCGCGATGCGAACGGCGCTCACCACGACGCCGGCCTTCGCGTACTCCCGAAGGAACAGCGCGGCCAGCACGCCGAAGGGCACCACGGCGATCGTCATGATGAGCGTCATGGCGACCGTGCCCCAGATCGCGGGGAAGACGCCGCCTTCGGTATTCGCCTCGCGAGGTTCCGCCAGCAGGAACTCGGCCCAGCGCGATAAGTACACCTTCAAACGCTCCGCGAATCCCAAGCGGTTCGCCGGGAAGCCTCGCACGATTTCGGCGACGGGAATGTCCTGCGACTGGCCGTCGGCCGTCACGGCGCGGAGGACATACTGCTCGTTCTCCGCCCGCAGTGCTTCGATGTCGGCGCTGATTTCGACGGTCTGTCGCCGCGCCTCGGCGACGACTTTGCGGTAACGATCGACCGCCGCCTTTTCGTCTTCGGAGAGCGGCGCGACGAGCGCTTCGATCTCCGATTGAAGCGGCGCACGCTGCGCTGCGCTGTCGGCACCGAGTTCAGCGACGATCTCTCGTACCGCGTGCACGACGTCGGAATCGCCGCCGAAGCGACGAGTGAATGCCGCGGCAAGCTGGTCTCGCGTTTCCGCAGCGGACTCGAGGTCATCGACGACGGCGTCGAGCTCGGCAAGCTGTTGGGCCAACGGAGCAAGGGCGTGTTCTGAATCGAGCGCGGCCCGCACGACGTCCATGCGCGCCTCTTCCTGGCCCTCGCTGAGGCGGCCCAGCCCGGACCGGTCGAGGTCGTGTATCGCCGCGACGCGATCGAGCACTTCCGGATGGACCTTTTCGAAGCGACTCCAAGTCTCTTGCGATCCCGGCGACATCGCACGCACCGCCACGATCGGCTGCGAGGCCCTCACCTGCGCGAGCGGGATCTCATCGCCGGTTTCCAGCACTGCTGCACGTTCCGCGGACGCCTTGTCGGCGCGGATCGTTTGCAGAAACTCCGCCGTGCCCTTCTCACGCACCGCCGACCTTTCCTCGCGAAGCTTTTCGACTCCTTTTGCAATGGCCTGTTGACCGGTGTCGTCGGCTCGTGAAGCGTGTTCCTCAAGAAAGGCGATCAACTGATCGAGTTGTCGTTCGGTGCCCGAAGGGAGGCGACGGTGATTGACGACGAACGCCTCCGGCAGCCCGAGGAAGCGCCCCCAGCTCGTCCGCTCGATCGTCAACGCCCATTCCGGCAATGAGGTTCCATTGGGCTTCCGTAGAAAGTCATCGATCCAGACGTAGGACTCGCCCGTCAGTTGCTTGTTGTCGACTCGAAGCTGCGTGCGGTGGGCTTCGACGGCCGATTGGTCGCCCAGCGCGTTCACGGCGGCGCCGCGGACCTCTTCCGGGAGGGCGTCGAGCCGGTCGCGAGAGAATTCGTAAGCCTCCGTGTCCGTCAGTTCGCCGAGTAGGACTCGGCCGTCGAGCAGCTCGATTCGATGGAGCCGCTTGGGCCAGAAAGTGCTTCCGCCGGTCATCACGACGAGCGCGATCAGGCCGACGATCATGAACAGCGCGATGGCGAGCGCACCGGCGGTGAGCCAGACGACCGGCTCGCCGCGTGCGATCATGGCGGTCGACGGTCGGCTCGTGCGACCGCCGCGACGGCGCCATCCTCCCGACGATGCCGCTCGATTCGGCGACTTCGCGACATGTTCGACCGGCGGCGAAGTCACAATTGCACCACCCGTCGTCGAAATCGAATACGCACGAGTTCGGCGACCGTGTTCACGAGGAACGTGAGCC
>JACCRE010000379.1 GCA_013813775.1 Planctomycetaceae bacterium | reverse complement strand
CCTCGTACTCATCGAGACCCGTCAGCTGCTTCGCCTGTTCGAAGCACTCTTCGATGGCCCAGCGCACGCCGGCGATCTCCACGAGCGTCTTGAGCGGCGTGCCGGTCGGTGCGTAGCTGTAATAGTACGCCTTCTCGTCTGGATCCCTCAGGTTCCGCCGCACGAGCAGGCTCTTCGTGAAGGGCCTCGTTACCGAGCCGTCTCCGACGGGTGCGGGCCAGGAGACGATCGCCCACTCGTCAGGAGACGATCGCCCACTCGTAAAGTCTCTCCCCTTTGGTCCCCGCTCCACAGGAGAGCCGCTTCCACATCCGCTTGCCGAAAGCGGCGACATGCTCAGCGATCCGTGTTCGCAGTCCTTGTCCGTGTTCGCAGTCCTTGGGGAGATAGAGCTCGCGGTCGACGAGCACAGCATTCATCGGAGCAGTATGAATGTCGCTCAGGTGCCGCCGAATGTCCTCTATCACGGAACGACGCAGCACCGGCTGCCAGGCATTCGGGAGTTCGGCTTGCTCCCTCAGTTTCGCCAACACGTGCACCTGACGAGTGACGAGCCGTATGCCCGTGCCGTCGCGGTCACGCACTCTGAGCAGGCGCCAGTCTTGTTGGTCGTGCGGGCGCAGGATGCTCACAAGCAAGGCACCGCCTTCTTCTCATCGAATGAGATTATCTGGTGTACGACCACCGTGCCGCCTGAGTTTATTGCCGAAACACAGTGGTAGAATGCACTCCGCTTTGACTCGACAGAAGGGGCCGCCACTACCGTCTTCACCGTCACCTCGGCCTCCGCGGGGATGAAGGCCGGGGTGAAGGGAAAGACGAAAGGTCTTCGGGAGGGAAGCCGGAATCTTTTGGGCGCAAACATCTCCCACCAAATCGCTTTCGAGTTCCTTCGCAAGCCCCTGTGGGAATGTCACGCGACCGCGGGCGAGAGTGCGACGACATAACGCATTAGGTGGCCCGTAGGGAGCGGGCTGGGCAGGTTCTGCATCATGAGCAGGCGTCTTAGGCTCGCTCCCTTTCCACATCAGCGATCGAGCGTTATTCGTCAGCGGCAAAAATCGAATTCAACTGGAACCACGCAGCTTTCAAAATTTGATTTACTGCCCGCCCTAAATCGGACATCGTAGGTCGTTTCACGACTAAACTGGCAGCCGCCCGGGTTCATCTCTCCCATCTTGCATGTCGAGTGGCCGAACCGGTTTGACTTGAGGCTCCGTCAAAACCTCAAAGTGTTCAGTAATAGAAAGATGCGACAATGCCGATAGACCTCGAAAACGTTTGCTTTTCGATGCACTGAATTTCACAAGAATTCGGTTGTTCAGTTCATTCAAGGGTTTTGACGGAGCCACTTTCTATTGTGATCTTCTGCGAGCGGATTTCCTTGTATTTTTGTCTGATGCTGCTGAGGGCTCTGGTAGCGCCGGCGCGTTCGGATCACCTGCCACGAACACGTGGTGGATAACGAACGGGGCTGGATTTCTTAGGCGTCGATGGTGCGTTTCTCGCTGGCGTGCGTCGGCCGGCTGAATGCTTGACGCCTGAAACGCCGCCGGCGCGGCCATACCGAGATCCTGGTACAAGGCTCGAATGTTCGTTTCGACGCCTGCAATCGCTTCCGTCACGTCACCGTTCAGCACGAACGCCAACATTCCGCCATGACGAACTGCGTTTGAATATTGACCGCGAACGAAGCGGAACATGCCGAACCGGACGTATTCGACGAAGTACGGACGAATACCGCCTTTGCCCCTCACGTTGATTCGCTTGCATTCCAGACAGAAGTAAATGTCTTCGCGGGGAATGGTCGGAGAAAACACGATGTCCATCCGGCCTTGGTCCTCTCCGGCAGCCGGATCGAGTTCCACCAACTGAGGATCGATGCGAAACGGTAGTTCACAACGGTTCCGCGATTGTCGCAGCAGGCGACAGAGCGACTCCGAGACCGCATCTTCCTTGACGTTCGCCGCCGGCGGAGGCATCGCCTCCCAAGTATCGATCACCAAAGTGAGGATGTCCGGCACTTGGGACTCGATCAGGTTGATCCACCCCTCGGGCGAGCCGACATGGGTCATGCGTCCTCTCCTGGAGGCTGCATGAGAAGGGTGCCCGCGATCTCGTCGGCGTCGTTCATCGCTGCGGTTCGTGACCAATGCCGCTGACCAAGCGGTTTTACGATGTAAAGGCGTTTTTTGTCGAAGACCATGACGCCGCGTACGAGGTCCAGTGTGGCGTGAGACTGAGGCATCGCCTTACGAAGCCGATCCATCGCCTTCAGGAGGTCTGAGTCTCTGCCGCTCTTTCGTGACGCGATCTCCGTCCGTTCGACCTTTTCAAGAACTGCCATGCCGATGCCCAGCGACTCGGAGCCATACACCTCACCACAAACTGCAAAGGGGCCGCGTTTGGCCCAACCATTGAGCATGTCACAAAGTCTGTTGCGATAAGCCTCCTGCTGAATTGTGGAACTCGGCTTGACCGTCTCGACGGGCATCCTGCTCGATGTGGGCTGAATGCTTGGAATCGTATAGTCCGTTGTATCCTCGATGAGAGCCTGCTCCATCGGCAGCACGTCGAAATACTCGTTGACCAGCGACTCAATTTCGGCGCTGGCGTAGCGGATCGCGTTCCTGCGATCGAGGAAGTTGGCAGTGGTCTGTTTCGCGGCTTCATCGACCAACGTCGCCACCTCACGCACGATCTGCCAACCCCGAGAAGGATTCGGCAAATCGTCCGGCAGCGGAAATGGAACTCGAAGAACTTCCTCGACGTGGACTTCCGGACGATAGATGCCCCAGTTAGAGGTGGTGTGAAAAATGTAATATCGAGCGAGAGAGGTCCGAAGATAACCAGCCAGGAACATCAGCAGTTCTCTGTCTTCAGCTGGGCCGGTAATTCCCCGTAATGCATGTTGAAACGAGACATCGAAATCTGCGAAAGCGATATGCTCGAAACCCTTTGTCACCAACACGTGAGGTGCGCGAAAGATCTGAATATTTTTATTTGACCTGCTGCGAACCGAGACTTCATTCGAGGCAAGTTGGTCGCAGTCGCCGGCAAGTAGGAACAGATTCACTGCGTCGCTTGAAGCGCGTATGAACGAGGCACTGGGGAGCGAGAGCGTTCGCGCTTTGTCGTGGTCGTCATTGTCGCCTAGCGGTTGGAAACCTTCAGCGATCAGCCAGCGTTTCTCCGAAGATTTCTCGCGGGGCTGACGGACCATATCTCGCAGACGCGGGAACAGAGACAGCCGTTCGAGCAATCGCCAGTCGCGGGCGGTGGCCCAATAGCGCTGCTTCCAAATCTGCGGGGCATCCGGGCCGTCCAGATTCCGCAGCAGTTCGCCCACAGTCAGGCTGGTTCGATCTTGTGGCGCGACCGTGATGACTTCGGCCTTTGTGACCGTCCAGTCGCCCTTGGGGGTCCAATATTCGATGCGATGGGAAGCATCCGCAGGAGCGGCTCGTTGATAGCTGACGACGACCGCAGGATGAATCACTTTCTCGAAGAGCAGAAAACGCAAATCCGCGAGATTCAACACGCGGTCGATGGCGTGCGACTGCACCCATTGCTTCTGAAACGGAATCGCTGTCGTGCTGTGATTGAACAAGACGCCGTGGGGCAGCACGAAACACACGCGACCGTCAACATCAACGTGTTCCGCTCCCTTCCAGACGAAGGCCGCGGCGATCTGCTTATCAGGCAGCCGCTTCCCTTGGGCGGCGCACCACTTTCCGGCGGGAGAGGTTTCTTTCGCGATGCCTCCCCAAGGGGGGTTGCCGATGACGAATGCCACGTCCGAAGGAACACCGGCGTTTTTATCAAAGAAGTCCGCATGCCGGATGTTTCCCGCGTCCGTTTCGCTCGCTGAATCATTCTCTGACACGATGAGTTTCGGTAGTGCCCGACCCTTCTGTTGCAGTTCCTGGATGTCACGGGGGGAAAGTTGATCGAGATACGCCAGATACAAACTGAAGGCGGCGATGCGGCAAGCGGTCTCGCTAATGTCCACGCCGAACAGGCTCTCCCGCAGGAGCTGCATCAACTCGCGGGACTTTCGGTCGTTTCGCGCCGACGGATTGGCTTGCTTCCACTCTTCCGCGATCCGGTTGAATAGACCGACCAGAAAAATCCCAGACCCGCAGGCCGGGTCGAGGAAGCGCTTTCCGATCAGAGAAGGACAATCTTTTAGCGCGATGTCGAGCACAACTTCGGCCAGGAATCGGGGCGTATAGAAGGCCCCCGTTTGCTGATCGGACGCCTTCAAAAATCGCTCGTAGATGGCGCTGATCGTCTCGATCGGGATGAACGCGAAATCGTACGGCCAGAACGACTTTTGACCGGTTCGGATCGTCGTGCCCTGGAAGAAGTCGCTCAGGATCTGAACGTGCTCGTCAAGAATCAGCGGAGCTTCGGCCTCAAGATTGTGGCTGAATAGATCGCCGTTGAAATCCTCTCCTAGTTTCTTGAAAAGGCCATATAACGCCGCTTTCGCTTCATTCTTGGGAGGGCGATTCAAGACCTCTCGGAGATGCGACGCACCCTTGATCCCAAGGCCACTGAGATAGCTCTCGCCGATCACTTTGCGGTCGAAGAGATAGCATGTGAAAACGAGTCGGCAGAGCAGGGCATCAAGCACAGTCTCGGGAATACGACAATGGCTGGCAGTACCAAGTTTGTCCCGGGCATCCTTGAGATTGTTCAGCAGGTCACGGTCGACTCGCTCGGCCGGGTTGAAGTAGCGAGCGTTCTTGTGGAAAAACTCGCCCGATTCCACTGAGGTCAAAAACTCCCGCAAGCCGGACGCGACGCGATCAAGAGTCTCGACCAAGCTCGGCAGGTCGCCGTCGACAGGTACGTCGGCGGTAGGACCGGTCATGCCGGAATACACCTGCACCTGCTCGTCAGAAATCAGAACAAGCACGGGCGCGCCGCCGTGGTTCCAGAACTGCTTATGCAGTTCATAGACTCGCTTCGCGGTCAGCCGCTTTGTCTGTTTGAAGTAAATCAGGGGGGCGTGATCCGCGCAAAGAACGCCATCGACTTTCAGGTCGTCGAAGGCGCGCCGAAGCAAATGCGCCTGAGGCGTCGACGGCCGCAGTTCTTGTTTGGCGGCGAAGAAACGCGGCGCTACCGTTGCATTGACCCCGAATTCGCTCTTCCAATTCTCAGTGGCAGTGGTCATTGGGGTGATGACCTCTTTTGACTCAACACCCGCGAGGATTCATTCAACAGCTGATACGCCCATCCCTTGGCACGTCTGACGGACCCGATGCGAAGGCCCTGTGCCTTCAGGAACTCGATGTCGCGATAGATCGTTTGTTCGGATACTTCCAGCGCTTCGGCAAGTGACGGCGACGAGTACTTACCGGAGCGAATGAGGGCGACGAGCCGCGAATGACGTTTTGCGATTGCCAGCGACTGTTCGTAGCGCATTTCTCGTTTCCTGTGGCCAGCATGTCTACCGTCTCGTGATAGGGTTGTCAATGCGGAACCCTTTCTCTTGGAAGCGCTTACGGAAAAGGTGGCTTGTCAATGAGTTCTGCTAATCGGCGTGCGATTATGTGTTTGTGTCTTTGGCACTTTTATGACACATAAAGGACGTTATTGCGCACAAACGGAGGGTGCATGGATGCCGAACAGCTACGAGCCAAAATGACCGCCTTCGCCCGGCGGTTTCCCTCGCTACGAAGCGCCCCGGGGGTCGACCCCTGGCAACCGGGTGACCTGGACGAGTGGGCCGCGGGCCCGGCTTCGCACGGCGAGCAACACACCGCTCGATTTCTTCTGGCAGTCTGGGACCAAGACGCCGAATGGAAGGCTGGTCACTTCGACCTGATGAGCGCCCTTCGGGTCTGAGACCTCCGGCACCGAGAAATATTCCTGGCTTGGGCCGCCGATCCGTGGTGGGCATGATGGGCGGCGCAACGGGCCAAGCCCTGATCACGCTTCGCTCAGAGAAAGTCGGCTCGCTTGACCTACGGCCCGAAGTTGTACCCGAAATCGTCGGAATTGCGGGGGCGGCGGCACGGTTCGCGTGGGAGGAGTTTTTCCAGGGTGAACTCGCGAACTGCCACACCCGCACAGCTTACCTGCGGGCTGTGCGACGGTTCCTCGGCTGGTGCGAAGGGCTGGGGCTGGAGTTAGGTCGTATCACTCCCGGGCACGTCGGCAAGTATCTTTCTGAGCATCCCGGCAGCATCCCGACGAAGAAACAGCACCTCGCGGCGATCCGCCGGCTGTTCGACCGGCTCGTCGTGCGGCACGTCATCATCCTGAATCCGGCCCTCTCGGTTCGGGCCGAGCGCTATCAGGTCATTGAGGGGAAGACGCCAGAAATCACGGTCCCACAGGCCCGGACGCTTCTTGGTTCGATCGGCACGAAAACGGCCGTCGGACTCCGCGACCGGGCTGTCGTCGGGGTGCTCATCTACACAGCCGCCCGCGTCGGCGCGATCGCGCGTCTCACCCTGCGCGACCTCCGTCACGACGGGACGCAGTGGACCCTGCGGTTCACGGAGAAGGGCGGGAAGTCGCGGGAGATCCCCGTGCGCCACGACCTGGAGCGATTCCTTTTCGAATACCTGGAGGCGGCGAATATGGAACCGACGCGCTCCGGCGGGCCGCTCTTCCGGACCGCTGTGCGCCGGACGGGTGTCTTCACGGGCAACACGATGACCGGCGGCGACATGTGCCGGATGGTGAAACGGCGGCTTCGGGCAGCCGACCTCCCGGGGCACCTCTCGCCGCACTCCTTCCGCGTCACCACGATCACGAACCTCTTGGAGCAGGGCGTTCCGCTCGACGAGGTGCAGCACCTCGCGGGCCACGCCGACCCGCGGACGACGCGGCTCTACGACCGGAGACAAAAGCGAGTCACCCGGAACGTCGTCGAGCGGATCAGCGTATGAAGTATCCAAACTCGGAAGACACGCCCTGCCTTTCTAGTGTGTCGACTTGGGACCGCGAAAGTGCGAAAATCGCCTGTGGCGAAGCGCACTTCAAGGCACTCCAGACGGGCGATAATCCCGCGAAGTTCGTGCGGGCCCGCAACCTGAACGACGTCATAAGCCACCTATGACGGCAGCGAATCGCGCGCCGGTGCCGCTCATACGTCGCGTCGAGTTTATATCATGCGCCGTTCATTCGGGTCCTGTCTCGGCAGTCCCGTGAGATCTCATGGCCGGCGGCAATGCGTGACAATTCCGCACCGCCGTGCTACGGAACCCCACTGCGGATCTTTCCCTTGAACACATCACGAGTAGCTACCGACCTACGCACGTGACGCCCCCCCGGACGCCGCGTGCGAGGCCGGTGGTGCCAAGACAGGTTTTCTATGGTGACGGTCGTCTCTGGCCGTTGACAGCTTCTCGTCGTGTCGTTGGCTGCCTCCTCGGGTGGCGAGCGACGCGGCGTGGGGCCGGGTCAACGGTTCAAGATCCTCCTTTCCCGGAGGCGAGAGATGGCGACGCTTATGAAGGCCCACGAGGAGCTGTTCCGTAGGACGCCGGACGAGTCGTTCGGCTCATTCGAGGAGCTGCTCGGCCGCTGCCGGGCGGTCCGCGACGAGTCCGGGGACCACTGGGTTCCGCCCGACGACTTCAAGCTCACCCACGACCTGACACTCCCGCTCGAAGACAATCCTGACTACCGGCTCAACGACTGGAGCTTCAGTCAGCTCTGCCGGCTGGCTGGGGTGAGCAAGGACACGCTCAATCGGCTGTCTCCGAAGACGGCCGGGAAGGCGCTGGAGGAGACGCTCCCTTACCCGCCGGGCGGCAAGCCGTATCAGGTGCTCTCAACAGGAG
>JACCRE010000329.1 GCA_013813775.1 Planctomycetaceae bacterium | reverse complement strand
GGTCAGTGGTCAGTGGTCAGTGGTCAGTGGTCAGTGGTCGGTGGTCAGTGACGATTCCGCTCATGCGGCCGCCGCTTGGCTCGGGCGAGGTACGCCGCACCGATCAGGACGACGAGCAGATGAACGCTGGCGATCTCGAACGGCAACAGGTAGCCGGTGGACTTGCGAGTCGAAAGTCGAGCGTCGAGAGATGCCTCTGACCTCCGACCTCCGACTTCCGATCTCAACTTCTCACCGTCGATTCCGATCAGTTTCAATCCCAGCGGCCTTGTCGTCCCGCCGTCGGCGTAACGTTCCTCAACACCCAACTCTCCACCCTCAACCTCTTCCCAATCCACCGCCAGCACCGACACGCCGAACACGCATAGGAGCGAGACCCCGATCACGCCGGCGAGAACATGTTCGCCGCGAGTCACGGTCATCGTGCGGCTCAGCGGCCCCGTGGCGGTGAGCATCACGCCGAAGATCAGCAGCACGATCGTGCCGCCGACGTAGATCAGCAGTTGCGTCGCACCGACGAAATCGGCCCCGAGCAGAAAGAACAACCCCGCGACGCTCGCTAGCGACACGATCAGCCAGAACGCCATCCTCACGACGTTCTTCTCGATGACCACGGCGAGCGCGCCCCCGCACGCGGCGAGGGCGAAGAGCCAAAAGAGGAAAGTCGTCATCTTGCGATCTCCGCGGCTGGCGACGAGGGGGAGAGGGAGGGAGTGGGTGAGGGGGCGATCAAGCTCGTCGTACTCCCACTCTCCCAGTCACCCCCTCTCCCCCTCGCAGCACCGGCCCCCTGCGCAGCCGCGAACCGCAGCGGCGTCGCCTCGCTCCACGCGGCCGGCCAATCGAACAACGTCGTGCGGCCGATGGTGGACGTCAGCGTCAACGGCCACAGCACCCCGCCGAGGAACAGCGCGCAACTGATCGGCACGAGGTACTTGAGGCAGGTCGTCATCACCTGATCGATCCGCAGCCGCGGCAGCGTCCAGCGAACCCAGATCTGCACGATCACGAGCAGCATGGCTTTGAAGGTCAGGACGATCGCGCCGATGAGGTTGCCGATATAGTTTCCAAGGGAGAACGGAAGAACGGAAGAAGTGGAGGAGTGGAGGAGTGGAGTCGCTGTTTCACCGACGGGATCCACTACGTCGATTCTTCCGTACTCCCGTTCTACAGTTCTTCCGTCCTCAGCCCGCAACGCCGCCACTGGTCCATCGATGAACGGCAACCCGATCCACCAGCCGCCCAGGAACAGCAGCACGGCGACGCCGCTGATCAGGAACATGTGGCCATACTCGGCCAGCATGAAGTAGACCCAGCGCATCGTGCTGTATTCGGTGTGGAAGCCGCCCACGAGTTCGCTTTCAGCTTCCGCCAGATCGAACGGAGCCCGCTTCGAGCCGGCAGTCGCCACCGTGAAGTAGACGAAGAAGGCGACGAAGGCGAACGGACTATGGAAAATGAGCCAGTTCGGCAGAAACCACCCCTGTTGAGCCTCGCCGATCACCGAGAGGTTCAAGCTTCCGGCGGCGAGCACCGGCACGAGTCCGCAGAGCGCCAGCGGAATCTCGTAGCTCACCATCTGCGCAGCCTCGCGGATGCCGCCGAACAGCGACCACTTCGAGCCGCTCGCGTACCCCGCCATCACGATCCCCACGACTTCGAGCGACAGGATCGCGAGGAGAATGAACAGCCCGATGTCCGCCGCCACTGCGACCCAGTCTCGCGAGAAGGGCAACAGCATGAATCCGCCGAACGCGGCGATATTCGCGATGTACGGAGCCATGCGGAAGAGCATCGAATCCGCCGCCGCGGGAATGATGTCTTCCTTCTGGATCGCCTTGATGCCGTCGGCCAGCCCTTGCAGCCAGCCGAACTTGCCGCCGACGCGGGTCGGGCCGAGCCGGTCCTGAATGCGTCCGCTGACCTTGCGTTCGAGCCAGATCGCCACCGCCGGCACGGCGCCGAAGAACGCCAGCACGAACGCCGCATGCACAACGATCGCAACCGTCAGCGCCAGCCAGGGGGCGAGGCCTGCGGCGGTCAGATGCTCGACGATGGAAGCGGCGGGCAGCACGGGTTGAGATCGAGGGAGATGGGAGAGGCGGGAGGCGGCCTTCCGCAGGCCCTCGATTTCTGACACCGCCAGCCGGCAGTTCGTTCACGGTCATCGAACCGGGCGGAAGCCTCGGAATGTAACCGGAACAAGTGAGCCGTGCCACAAACCGGCTCTAACCAACGGGTTTTCGATGAACTCGCTGGCCTGTCGACCGACGCTCGTCTCCCCCGATCGCCCACTGCCCAATCACTTCCCCGCCGCGAAGTTGATCGTCGTGAATCCCGCGGTGAGGCATTCGTCGTAGACGCGGATGGCGTCGCCCATCGGAACTTCCGATCCCACGTCGAGCACGACGGGCATCTCGGCAGTCACGCCTGCGTCTTGCAGACCGACGAGCACCGCGCTCACGTCGTCGAGATTCGGATGCACGGTGCCGTTGAGTTCGGCGACGGTCTGGTCGCCTTGCCGCAACAGCTTCATCCACAACCGCTCGATCTCTTGCGGCTCGATGGGTGGAAGCTCCGCCGCGATGCCGCCTGCGGCGAGTTCAGTAGGCAGCAGCGCATCCGCTGTCTGCCCGACGCTCGCACACACGAAAAAGATCAGCAGCAGAAACACCACATCGATCATCGGCGTCATCGCCTGATCGATCGTGCCGGCGTCGGCGTGACGATGGCTGGTGGGAATGCGCATTTTTAAAGGGGTCGGGGATCAGGGGTCAGGGTTTGGTGGGGCGAGCGAGGGAGCGTTTGAGGGCGTTGAGCAAACGGCCGACCTCGGCGACGTCTTCAAGCAGTCGCTCGTAATCGTTCGGCGAAACATATTCGAGATTACGGGCAATCTGGAGATGGGTCTCGACCTCCATCAGCGAGCCGTAAGCAATGCTCAGGTGTCGCGCATAGTCCGGTCGTGTATCGCGGCCGTGCCCTTCGGCGATGTTGGCCGGAACCGAGACTGCGGCTCGACGCAATTGAGATGTCAGACCGTAAAGCTCCTCCTTGGGAAAGCGCTTCGTGACCTGATAAGACGCTGTCACGAAGGCCATAGCCTTCTGCCAGACGATGAGGTCACGATGGGATTTGATCACTGTCTTTTACTCCCACGCGAGGCTTCTTTCCCTGACCCCTGACCCCTACTTTTCCAGCGGTGAAATCGCGAACTTCACGTCGTTGACCCCCGCCTCCGCAGCGGCGACGAGCAGCGGTTCGACTTCCCCGAAGGGGACGGCGCGGTCGGCGCGGATGCGGAGTTCGAGGGGGCGGTCGGAGTTCCCCTTGGCTTGCGTCGCGATCATGGCTTGGATCACGTCGCGCGGTTGCTCTTCGGTACCGATGAGAAACGTCGGACCGGTTGCCACGGTGACGGTCAGACGTCGCGGCGATTCCGAGTCGACGTCACGCGAAGTCGCCGCGGGCAAGTCGACGTCGGTGACGGGTTCGTTCCGTGCGAAGTGGGCCGCGGCGAGAAAGAAGATGATCAGGTTGAAGATCACGTCGATCAGAGGCGTGAGATTCAGCCGCAGGCCTCCCCGCTGCGCCGCGACTGAAGGGATTCTCACGACCGCCGCTCCCGCACGGCCGCTACCGGCGGTATCGGTGAGCCTTGCGAGCCGCCGGCGTGAGCCGCCGGGTCACTGGGACCAGTCCCACGGGCCAACACCCGCGGCTCGCTTTTGCGACGCGCCGCGCGCTGCTTGAAGTCGGCGAAGACATGCTCGGCGAGCAGAGCCGTCTCGGCGATGCGTTCGTCGATGCGGTTCCGAAAGATCGCGTAGGCGGCCAGAGCAGGCACGGCGACCATCAGCCCCAGGAGGGTCGTGACGAGCGCCTTATAGATGCCGGGAGCGAGTTCCGAGACTTGCGGGTTCGCCTTCGATTCGAACTCGAGGAACGCGAGAATCATCCCCCACACGGTTCCGAGCAGCCCGATCATCGGGGCGATGGTGCCGATCGTGCTGAGATACTCGACGCGACGCAGCAATCGCGCCGCTTGCTCCGTCGCGGCGTCTTCCATCGCCTTCTCGACGGCGGCGTATCCGATCCGCACTTCGGCGAGGCCCGATGAGAGCATCCGCGCCAGCACGCTCGGCTGACGCTGGCATGCTTCTTCAGCGTCGGCGATTTTGCCTTGCGCGAGCAACTCGTGAACCTCGTCGGCGAGGCCGCGAGGCATCATCGTCGCCCGTCGAACCGTCAGCAGGTGCTGCACGATCAGCGCCGCCATCAGGATCGACAGTGCGATAATCAGATAGCCGATCACGCCACCGGCGTCGAGAATGTCCTTGAGCGACAATCGCCCCTCACCCTCGCCGGCGAGCACCGGCCAGGCGATTGCGGCGGCGGGAAGGACGAAGTGCAAAAAAGGCACGTTCAGCTTTCAGTCAGACGCACGGACTGTTCGATCCACCGGAAATCTAGGCGAACCGGCGTGGCTGGGGGAAGGCGGGTTTGGGGGTAGGGTCGGTGACCGATGATCAGTGGTCGAGGGTTGGCGATCGTCGATCGCTAATTGTCGGCGTTCTTTCTCTCGCCCACTTGGCGGTCCCCCGATCCCCCGCCTCTCCCGATCCCCCGATCCCCGCTGCGGTTCAACGCTCCAACCGCTCCCTCGCCCGCCCTGCGGCCGTCGTTTTTGGGAAGCGGGTGAGTACCTCGCGGTAAAGCTGCACGGCGTCGGCGGTGCGGCCGATGTTCGAGAGTTCGTCGCCGGCAGCAACGGCGGCGGTGGCCGCGAGGCCTCCATCGGAGTCGTAGACGAGCGGCAGCCAGAGGAACGCCGCGGCCGCACGTTCCGGATCGCCCCGACCGGACCACGCCCGTGCGATCTGAAAGTACGCTCCGCCCCGGAGCGGCTCAGGGATGTCTTTGACGCGATCTTCCCAGCGCTCGATTTCGCCAGCGGGGACATCACGTGCGGCGACCTGCTTCCGCCAGAGTTGTGCGCGAGCCAGCGTGAAGATTTTGCGATCGGGAGACCGCGCGAGTCGATCGAGCGTCTCCGCCGCCTGGCTGCCAGCGGCGGGATCAAATAGCAGCACCGACGATGACATCAATTTCGCGATGTCGCTGTCGTTGTTGCGCACCCACCCGCGAGCGGCAGACGCCAAGTCAGCGTCGGGTGGAGCGGTCTGCCAGTCGAGCGGGATCAGCTTGAAGTGTCTCGTATAGGGATCGCTTTCGAGCAGCGCCACAAAGTTCTTGCCCGCAGAGGCGCGATCCTCTCGCGCGAGATCAGCTCGCACGATCGCTGTCAGAATTTCTCGCCGCATCCATTGGCGCGGCTCTTCGGTGATCGCTTGGGTGAGGGACGCATGTGCCTCATCCGGCTTGCCGGCTTCGAGTGCTTTCAATCCCTCAATGTGCTTTTCGAGACGCGGCGACTCGACGTTCGTGACTTTGGTCGCGTCGAACTCGCGAACGTCGCCGCTCGCCTTCATCCGCAAACGTTCGCCATTCCACTCCAGCACCTCTCCCGTCAGGATCGCCTGCCCCGCACCGGTCGAGGTGCGCACCGTCACCTGATCTTCGGCGGAGACGGGTGCGAGAGGCGCGAGGCCAAAGGCGAGAGGCCAGAGGTAGACGGCCATACGCCATCGGCCACTGACCACTCTTCGGAGATTCGCCATCATGTGAATTTGTCTCTCACCTCTCACCTCTGGCCTTTTCCAGTCACGTCCCAATACCGATACGCACCGTGGTTCTGGGCGGCGAGGCGTTCAAGAGCGGTCTGGGCGTCGAGCTTGGCCCCTTTGCCGAACTCGATCGCGTGAAGGCGAGCGCCGTTGCGATTGAGCCGTCGCAGGTCGTCGAGTTGCTTGGCGTTGAGCGCGGGGTTCTCGGCGTCGGTGAGGAAGAAGATGACGTCGGGTTCCAGCTCGAGCGCCGTCGAGAGGGCCGGCATGTGCTTCGTGCCGAGATTCGGCTGCACGGCTGCCACTTCTTGCCGGGCGAGTGTGCGGTTGATGTCCGAAGCCCAATAGAACTTCTCGGGAGGGCGCCCCCGCAGTCGCAACACGAAAGCCTGCTCGTTGTAGAAGATGATCTGAAACTGCTGGTCAGCGTTCAGCGAGTTGAGACTCGACATCAGCTCGGATTTCGCCGCCGCGATCGCGGTGGGCGGGCTCGACATGCTGCCCGATACGTCGATGACGTAAACGATCCGTTCGCCTTTGTCGCGAACGCCGAACATTTGCGTTTCGCCCTGCGCCAGACCGCCGGGCGCCAGCGGGGGCTGCGTCGCGCTGCCGCTCAGGTCGTCTGGTGAGAAGGCGGGCGGAAATTGCGGCACGGCAGAGCCGGGGCCGATGACGGTCGGAAGCTTGCTCGCCGGCGATTCCGGCAGAGCGACCGGCGGGATATCGCTCGACAAGTTCTCGGCGAGGGGAATTTCGGTCGCGGAAAGCGATGGATCGACCGCGGGATCGGTCGCTTCCGAAGTGTCCGCGGTGGACTCGGAAGTCGCATCCGAAGAATTCATTCGCGTCACCAGTCCGACGCTTCGCCACTCGACGTCGGCTTCACCGCGATCGCCGGTCCCCGTGCAACTGCGCAATCCGAGCGCCGCGACGACCAGCAACAGCGCGTGCAGCCAGATCGACGCCATCCAACTCGGCCAGAAGCCTCGCTTGAGATGGCGCGTCGATTCTCGCGTGATCGTCAGCTCGCTGGACATATCGTAGCTCGTTCAAAAACCCCTCTCCTCTCGGGAGAGGGGAGTTAACGTCACTGCGGCGGGGCCACGGGCGGCGTGGGAGCCGGTTGTCCGCCCTGAAGCTGCTGGAGGTACATCTTGGTGATGTCGTTGACCTGGGCGTCCGCCGGCTGTGAGTAGCGGAACTCGCTCGGGTCGAGCGACGCATTCACGACGATGTCGCTGAAGTCGATGGTCAGCAGCGGAATCGGCGCTTCGCCAGCGGAGGCCGATCGCTTGAGATAGCGAATGCGATACGGGAAGCGGGTTTCCGAATCGAGATAGAGTCGGACAAGTTCCGGAATGTGCGCCGGAAGCGGTCTCGGCTCGGTCGACGGTGTCGGCAACTGCTGGGCCTGCTGTTGGAACTGCGCAGCGATCGGCCCCTTCCAAGTGCCTTCCAGCACGAAGAACTCGCGACCGTCGATCGTGGTCGTCATCGGCGGCTCGAAGTCGATCGTCTGTTCGATCGCCGCGAGTAACGCCGGCAGGCCTCCCAGCCCAAGCTCGGCGGAGAGTGCCGACTTCGCTTGATCGCCTTTGACTGCGGCGAGGATTTGCTTCACGTCGCGACGGGTGATTCGCGGCGTAGGACCGGTGCCGTAGACGGTATAGAGGACGTCTCCCTCCGAGATCTGCAACAGGGTTCCCTTGTTCTCGCCGACGGCGACTTCGAGTTCGATGCGGACCCGGTTGCCGGCCCCTTGCAGGTACCTTCCTTCGGCCTTCAACCGCCGAGGGCCAAACTCGATCGTTTCCGACATACGTGCCGAGAGCGTCCGGTAGGTCGCGAGCTTCTCACGCGACTCTTTGAGCAGCGTCGCCGCATCGACGCCTTCGACCGGTCGCACCTCCGCCGGTTCGACGGTCTGGCTCTTCGAGTCAGCGTTGGGCGGGGCGGGGTTCGCTTGCGGAGAGGCCGCCGACGGCTCCTGAGCGCTCGCAGTCAACGAAAACGCGGCGATGACCACGATGCTTGCTATGCGAAGCGTGGTCGGAATGTGCCGCGCAGAGGCGATGTGTCGGCTGTGACGATTGATCATTGTCTTCCGGGAATGCGGAATTTGCCAAAGGGGCGGGGGGCGGCGATCCGAAAGAAGAACTGAAGCCGCGCACGAGTGCCGCGGACATGGCGAAGGTCACGGAACGGCCGTTCCCTTCGCCACTGTGGATTGTACGGAGAACCCGGCGACGGGGTCGAGGCGGTTTCGGCGGACTTGCCGCCGAGTGTCTGGTGTCCGGTCGTCTGTTCATAGGCGATCGCTTGGGACCAGACCACCGGACACCAGACCACCAGGCACCAGGCACACGCCCACGAGGAACACGGAAGAAGGGGTCGCGATGAGATACTATCTGTTCGCACTGGCGACGGCGGTCGTCGTCTGCGTGGGGTGTGCCTACGACGGCCAGCAGACCGTTCCAAGGCACGACGCTTATGTGGCGCCGCCGGCGAACATGATGGT
>JACCRE010000284.1 GCA_013813775.1 Planctomycetaceae bacterium | reverse complement strand
GCCGTTCCAAACCGCCGCTTCTCAAGATAGCGGAAACCGAACGGTGCTCGACCAAACACGCTCACGTCCCCGGCTCGTGCGCGCTGCTTACGGCCACGTCGGCAGCGTTCCAGGATTTTAGCCCGCTTCTCTGGAAAACTTTCCGCAGTTTCGGCGGAACCTTTCCGGCCTGCGGCAGGTTTCTTCAGCAGAGCAAGGACGCTTCTTCTCACGATCTTTCGCTGCCCAGTGATCCCGCGGCACTGCGGGACGTGTTGCTCCGGCAGCGAGACCAGCTCCAAGCCGAGCGGGCACGCTCCGAGCAGCAATCGGCCACCATCGCGTGTCTCGAGCAAACCGTCGCAGCGCAGCAGCGAACGATCGAGCAGCAACAGCATCGGATCGCGCAGCTGTTGCGACGGACCTTCGGGCCAAAGCAGGAGTTGGGAGAACGTGCCGCAGGAGCTCAAGGACCTGTTCGGCGTCGGCGGGTTCCAGACCGGCTCGCAGAACCTCCCGTTTGTGGCGTTTTGTAGCGGGGGAGTTCTCCGGGAGCTCCGATGAACGGCGGCAAGCCAAAGGCAAAAAGTCCTGCGGAAAACAGAAGCAAATCACCTTCCGAGTCGGTCGGGTGCGAGGCGTCCTTCGCGGTCGATGCTGGTCTGGCTCAACCGCTGCCGAACGCTGCTGGTCCGCTACGACAAGAAGCCCACCCACCACCTCGGCCCGCTCCAACTCGCCTGGGATTTGCTCTGGTGGAGACGACTCCTTGTCAACTCAAACACGGGCTTCCGAGATCGTTTCTAAGGCCTCGTTCCCCATTCACCGCTCCCGCCAGACCCTTTATCCTTCCGCCCGCTCCCCGGTGAAATACTCGGGGGCCTCCTTCCACTTGATGTTGCAGCCGATTGAGGGTTTCTGTGGTTCGGGAACCGGACGATCGGCGAGCATTGCGTCGGTCGTCGCCCGCAGATCGGCTCCCGTGACCGACACCCCCGTCGAAGGTCGGCTGTCGTCGAATTGTCCACGGTAGACGAGCTTTCCCTGCCGGTCGAACAGGAAAAAATCGGGCGTGCAGGCGGCGTGGAAGTCCTTCGCGACCTTTTGAGTTTCATCGTAGAGGTACGGAAACGTATAGCCGGCCGCCTTCGCTTCGTCCTGCATCAGTTCGGGGCTGTCATCGGGATGCGCGACGATGTCGTTCGAACTGATCGCCACGATCGACAGACCTTTCGCGGTGTACTCCTTGCCGAACTCGGCGAGCGCCGATCGCAGGTGTTTCACGAAGGGGCAGTGGTTGCAGATGAACATCACCAGCAGCGGCTGGCCCTTGAAATCCCGCCGCGACACCGTCTTGCCGTCGACCACGTTCGGCAGTGAAAACTCTGGAATCCCGGTGCCAAGCGGCAGCATCGTGGAGGCGGTGCGAACCATGTTCTTTTCTGCTTTCCGTCAGAAGTGTTGAATGCTTACCGCGAGCGGCGCAGAAGTTATGCGGATGAAGCACCGTCGCGGTATTTCGCGATCAGGGGAGCGACCACCGGATCGGGAACGAAACTGCGAAGCCGATCGGCGGCGTCGTCCTTCCCGAAGCGGGCGATCTGCTTGATCAGCGTACTCGACACGTGCGAGTAGTTCTCGTTCGCCATGAGAAAGACCGTCTCGATCTCGGGGGCGAGACTGCGGTTCGTGAGTGACATCGTGAGTTCCGACTCGATGTCCATCAGGCTTCGCACGCCCCGCAGCAGCACCGCTGCGCCGCAGTCTCGCACGAAGTTCACGGCCAGCCCGTCGAAGCTCGCGACGGTGACATTCTCAAGAGGTTCCAGCACCTGTCGCATCAGCTCGATGCGCTCGTCGCTGCTGAAGAGCGGCCGCTTGTCGGGATTGATGCCGATGCCCACCGTCAGCCGGTCAAACACCCGTGCCCCACGGGCGATAATGTCGGCATGGCCCAGCGTGACCGGATCAAAGCTGCCGACGCACACGGCATGACGGCTATCGAGCGGCTTCGACATTGTCCTCTCACTTTTCCAGACACGGGACACTTACGGACGCCGATTGTAACGCAGCGTCCCGCTCGAAGCCGTCGCGATGGCAGCGAAAGCGGTGAATCTCCGTCAAAATGGCACGCCAGAGCCGCCTTCTCAAACTGAGAGTGGGCATGAATCTGCTCAACGGCTCGCAGAAGCCCGCTTCGTGCTAGAAAAGCTCAGAGATTTCCGCGAATCTCCGCCAGTCATTGGAGGAACGGCGTTTGCTGGACTCATCTGATCCCTTTCCGCTCGATTCATCCGCCTCATGCCGCTTTTCCGCTTCGGACAGAACTGGGATCCCTTCGGCGACCTCGAGCGCGAGGTCGATCGCCTGCTGCGCAGCGTCGATCTGACGTTCCACGGCATCCGTATGGGACGCCAATATCCGGCGGTGAACCTCTATGAACTCGAAGACGAATACGTGCTCACGGCGGAACTTCCGGGAACAAAGATCGAAGATCTCGAACTCACCTTCGCCGGCGGTATCCTGACCCTGAAAGGGTGCCGGGACGATTCGGAAGATGTTCCGGAACACCGTTTCCGGCGGAGCGAACGCTTTCGCGGGGCTTGGCAGCGAGCCCTTTCTCTGCCCGAACGAATTCGGGAAGAGGATTTGACGGCGACCTTCACCGACGGCGTGTTGCGCGTGCGTCTGCCCAAAGGGGCGCAGACGCCGGCGCGGCAGATCGCCGTGACCGAGGGCAATGACGACCCGTCGCGATCGGAGGCCCCCGATCATGTCGGATGAGCTCATCCGCCGGCCGCAGGAAACCTCGACCAACGGCATCGAAGTGCCGGCCGTTCCGACGCCGCGGCTCGTCTTCACGCCGCCGATCGATATCTACGAAACCGACGACGGGCTGGTTCTGCTCGCCGACCTCCCGGGCGTGTCACTGGATTCGCTTGAGTTGCAGGTGCAGGACAACAAGTTGACCCTGCTCGGACGGGTGAAATCCCCGGTGCCGGCCGACGCGCAACTACGGTATCAGGAATATCAGGTCGGGGACTTCTTGCGTTCCTTCATCCTGAGCGACGAGGTCGATCATGACCGCGTCTCGGCGACATTGAACAGCGGCGTGCTCAAAGTCTGGCTGCCTAAGGCGAAAAAGGCTCCGGCACGTCGCATCCAGATCACTCCCGAATCATCGTAACAGTCCTGGAGTTTTCGATGGCGAATCCACAAGAGACCGGTCCGTTGCAGTTGTCGATGGACCGGGTTCGGGCGGAAATGGATCGTCTCGTCGAGATGGCCCGCGATCGTGGCGGTCGCGCTCTCGACGCGGTCGGAATCAAGAACCCGCCTCGTGCGGAGTTTCCGGCCGTCGATGTGACCGAGACGAACGATGCGGTTCACCTCGTCGCCGATCTGCCGGGTGTCGATCCAGATCTGCTGGACCTGAACGTGACGGGTTTGACGTTGCGCGTCCGCGGCACCGTGTCGCCCCCGCTGATCGGACAGGGCGGCACGCTGCATCGCAGCGAACGACACGTCGGCACGTTCGAGCGCACTTTCATGCTGCCCTGCACGGTCGATGCCGACGCCGCGCACGCCGACCTTAAGAACGGCGTGTTGCATGTGCGACTTCCAAAAGTC
This sequence comes from Planctomycetaceae bacterium, assembly GCA_013813775.1. Taxonomy (GTDB): domain Bacteria; phylum Planctomycetota; class Planctomycetia; order Planctomycetales; family Planctomycetaceae; genus JACCRE01. The sequence goes on along the minus strand of JACCRE010000284.1, from coordinate 6,558 downwards.
GCGGCGGAAATCGGTCGCAAGATTCGCGTCCAGGCCGGTGAATGCTCGACCGCATCGTCACCCACGCCGCAGATGTGATCGTGGAAGTCGCTACTCGATCGGGGTCGCTCCCGGCGGCGGTGTTCCTTTGCCGGCGCGGATATATTCGGCCCGCGCCTTCGCGTAATCGCCTGCGGAGGTCTCGCGGCCGACGTCGGCATCGCCGGCCTGTGCTTTCTGGTGCAGTCGCTTCAGGAATGGCACGCACCAGCCGCAACCGGTGCCCGCTCCGCCGCACTCGGTGAGTTGGCTCGCGACCCGCGGCTGGTGCACGCGCAGATAGTTGAGAACCTTCCGTTTGGAAACGTGGAAGCACAGGCAGAGTTCGTCGTCGAGTTCCATCGCCGCCTGACGTGTTTATGGACCGACAATCACGTCGTCGCCGATTGGTGCCGACTCGTTCGTCGGCAATGCCTCGAGAACGAGGCGAACTCCATCGGTGTCGATGATGGGCTTTAGTCCGACCTGGCGGGCGGCCTCGGCGACGATCTCGCCGAGCGTCACGTTGTCCAAAGCAACCGTCACAGTCTGCTCACGAGCCTCTCCGCCGGCTGACGAATCGTAGTTGATCGCCACTCCCGCCATTTCTTCGATCTGAAATCGCAGCAGGTCGAACGGCACCGGCGTCGGCTGCTCGAATCGCAGAACTTTCATCGCGAGCGCCCCGGCGATCATCGCTCGCGGATCCGGCGGAGGGCTGGCGGGTGGTCTTGCCGCTTCGACAGGCCGACGGAGAGTCGCCAGACTACGCGGCGCTTCGACTGGTTGCTGGATCACTTTTCGCTGCTGTTGATCCGCAGGGACATCGTCCCTTGATTCGCTTTCACCGTTCGGAACGCCACGTGCCTCAACGACGGCATTCTTCGCTCCGCCGACCGGCGTTTCACGAGTCTGCCAGAACGCGACACCGATCCCCACGGCGGCCATCGCGGCTATGGTCCAGACTACGACGAGAGGTTCGGCTGCCCAGCGAGCCGTCGTCGACCGAGCCCGCGACCACCAGCGACGCGGTGGTGCGGACAATGCTCCAAAGGAGACACTCGGAATGACCGGCGTTTTCCGCTTCTTTGGCTTCGTCTCAGCGGTCGGTGGAAGAACTCGCAGACGAAGCTCATCTCCCTCTTCAACAAGTTCCAGACGCTCGCGACAGTCCGGACAATCGAACTCTCCCGGATCTCCAGGGCGTCGGCGCAACCGCAGCACCGTCTTGCAGCGCGGGCAAGACAATTTGATCGGCGCGTGGGAGATGGCGACCTTGCTCATGGGGTGAATGGCGTGGGGGTCAAGCCCTTTTCCGCCGCGGCGGCGATGGTCGTCACCACAATCTTCGCGTTCGGCTCGTCGACGACGAGGGCCAGCTTATCGTACTGAGCGGCGATCGCCGCGACCGCCTGTTCTCCGGAAACCCGGCCGATCGTGATCGTTTGCGGCATGTTCCGCGTATAACCCGCCAGCTTGAGCGCGTCGCCGTCAACCTCAAAGGTGATGCCCGTTTCCTCACCGATGAATGCGAAGGCGTCTTCAAACGGCGTCCGGCGGAAATCGACCTCCACCGGCCTCTTCAACTTGCCAGCGATCGTGGCCGGTGGAGTGTCCGAGTTCTCCGGCGTCTTTCCTGGCGGCGTTTTCGCTTGCAATGACTCGTGCCACGTCAACAGGCCCGCCAGCGCGAGGTTCGGCCCGGCCCGATCGGGCAGCCGAGTCTGGAAAACGACGGCACGGTCGTCGATCCCGCCCACAGTGGCCGCGGCAAAGAGCTGAGTCATCGCCGGCAAACGCCCGATGAGCTTCCGATTGCCGACATCGGCCGGTGACAGTTGCGACACGGCTGTCAAGAGTTCTTCCGGCAGCGCGTCCATTCGCGTTGCGATCGTTCTCACGAGCTGCGCAGGCGTCGTCGCCGGATCGTTGCGAACGATCAACTCCGACTCGAACTCTCCCTTGGCGTAATGGGCACTCCAAGCGACGGCTTCGGCGTCTTTGCCGATGCGGCCGAGCGCCGTCGCGACAAGCGGCCGCAGATCGGACCGAAAGAGCGTCTCTTCGTGGATGCGCAGGTCCGCCGGCTGGAACACGAACGTCGCGTGTCGCTGACGATCCGTGTGCTTCAGGATCTGGCGAATTCCGTCACTGGTAATGCCGGCTGAGCCAATTGAAAGTGCGAGATCCTCGGCCATGCTCGCCGGTGCGGTCGCGAACAGGAGCGGTCGCTTTTCGTTGTCGAATTCCTGGCTGATGAGAAAAGCCCTCTCGGGGCCGACGAACACCTGCGTTCCGCCATAGCTCTCGGGCTGGCTTGCGAAGCGCAAGATCATGTCCGAGGTTTTCTCTGGGGCGACCGGTCGCACCACCGTTGCGACTTGAGGCTCGCTGCCGCGTGCGCCGAGAATCAGGCAGATCGTCGCCTCCTCGATCTCGCTCGCGGGCAACAGGCAATACTTTTTGATCCGCTCTTCCGACCACGTCTTGAACTCGTCACCGAGACAGAATCGCGTCTCCTCGCCGATCGTGCCGGATTTCCACAACTCGGCGGGCCGGAGATGCACGACGACCGACGCACCCGACGGCACGTACCGCAGCGTGATCGGCGTGCCGTGCGTCAGGCTTTCCGCTTCGATGAGTTCAGCAACACGCTCGAGCCGGTCGCGCTCGGAAAGGTAGTTCGCGTCGATCTGGGGCGGCTGCCGACCCGTCGCAACGGAGGCCGTCGGACGGTTTCGCAGATAGCTCGCGCCGACCCACGTCAGTCCGGCCACAGCCACCGCGAACACGCCGCCGACGAGGATGCCGTTGCGGCGCTGTCGCTGACGTCGGCGGTTCAAATCATGCAGCCGTGCGGTGCCGCTCGTGGTCGGGCTCGCGTCCTCGAACGACGGAATCTCGGCCGTTGCCGTTTTCGTCGCTGCCGAGGCACTGGGACGCGCATCGGCGATGCGGCGAGCGGACGGCACCACGACCGGTTGGGACGCGTCAGCGTCCGCCAGCTCCAGCTCGACGTCGTCCGGCTCGGCGAGCGTGAAGCGATGGCCGCATTTCGGGCACTTGCCTTTTCGGCCCAGCAGCGACCGGTCGGGCAGCTTCAAGACCGACCCGCATTCGGGGCAGGGGATCTGCAACATCATGACCAGTGTTCCGCCCGCGCAGGGGGCGACTCCCAAACGGCCCGCGACGACATCCTACGGCGGGCTGAAATCTGATTCTATCAGTGGAGAGATGTTCGGCTCCCGCTCATCGAAAGCCGCCCGGCTCTTCATCGGCGAAGGGATGCAATGCTCGCAGCGTGCGCGGCTTCGGCAATGCGTCGAGAACGGCTTCCGCCATCTTGAAGTCGTCGCTCGTCGTGATCTTGAAGTTCATCGGCGAGCCTTCGACGACCTGCACCGGGTGCCCGATCCGCTCGACGAGTTGGGCTTCGTCGGTCGCGATGAAGCCGTCACGCTTCGCGAAGGCCTCGCGCAGCAGGTCCGTCCGTACCACCTGAGGCGTTTGCGCCTGCCAGAGCTCTTCACGAGGAACTGTTTCGACGATGGTGTTCCCTTTCACGCGCTTGACCGTGCTGGCGGTGCGGACTGCGGGAATCGCCGCCCCCGATTTCGCCGCGGCGTCGAACACGGCGGTGATCCATGCATCGACGAGCAACGGACGGGCGGCGTCATGCACCGCGACGAAGTCGGCATCATCGCGCACCTGCGCCAACGCCTTCTCGACGCTGTCGGCCCGTTCGGCCCCGCCCTCGACGATCTCGACATTCCGAAACGCGAGATCCGCGCGGAAGGTCTCCTTGAACCAATCGATGTCGTCCGGCGCAAGACAGAGCAGCGTCTGCACGACGTCGTCGCGATTGACGAACAGATCGACGCTTCGCAGCCAGACGGCCCGTCCCTTTAGCTCGGCGAACGGTTTCTTGCGCCGCTGATGGACGAAGCGACTGCTCTTGCCGGCGGCGGGGAGAATCACGGCGAACCTGGGCATGCGGGCCATTGTAAGGCATGCGGGCCGATGTTTCTCGGTCAGCCCCGACGAGAAGTAAGAATCGGTCCGGACATGCCACCAGACCACTACTGCCGTAGCTGGCGTTTGCTGAGATAGTAGAAGGCGAATAAGAGGATGGCGAGAACTATCGACGCCAAAGCAAAGACGAACAGACGGGGCGACTGTGCCGCCGCGATCGGTCGCACGGTCGCGTCGCCGTGGACCGCAACTGGATAGAACTCGCCATCTCTAAAGACTTGGCTAGGAATTCCCGGCTCATCATTCATGATCGTTCCTGGAGCCGGATCGAGCGCGTCAATCGCAAACTGGTTGTCGGGAACGTCAATGTTGAAGCGTGCTTCCCTCACTATAACCACCTCGCGCTTATCGATCGCCCCGCCTCGAATCGCTTCATAAACGGTGCGAGAAGGAAACCAGATGCCATCGTATTGCTTTACGTCACTTGAATAGGTAACAAGCCGCGATGGCGCTCCTTGGCGCACGAATGGCTCAATCTCCGCCCTCAGCAAACTATTCCCCATTTTTTCGGCGATCCAAATCGCCATTTTTGTACCGCTGTCGCGAGTATATGAAATCTTTTGCGTTTTCGCCTCCCCTCCGCCCTGCAGAGTGATCGTGTCACTTTCAACGAGTACATTTTCGCGGGCGGATACAGCAAGCGAAAACTTGGTGTTGCTGGAATAATGACTGATTGGCGTTGGGATTGTTCCAAGAAGCCGAGGGTCGAACACGGATCTGATTAGGGTATTCCCGTCGTCACTTGCGGCATCTCGAGAACCCGAGCTGATAATGAAAGCAGCACCACTACTGAGCCTGTCGGGAATGTAGTGGTAGAAGCGATTTTCCGTAAGCAGGATACGTTCGGTGGTACGGCCTCCGACGACAAATGCCTCGACTTGCTCTCCGGAGGGCTTCCGCACGAAAGTCGGCGGAGCATCCATTGTTCTCTCGAACAGGACACGGGCTCCGTCGAATACAACATGAAAATCGATCTGGTTCCGTCCCAGGGCTCCCGCCGGAGGGCTCGCCAACTCGGTCTCGGCGGAAAAAACGATATCGCCAGAATGAATGGCGTCGCGTGCCGAGATAACCGCCTTCTCCAAATCCGTCGTTTCAGGAACGGCCCCGGCGGTAATGATAAGAACTGAAACGAGCGGGTGCATCAACGTGTACTCCGCGAGGAGGAGTAGGCTCCACTCAACATAAAAAATCCTCCGACTTCACCTGCAGCGCCCGGCTTCTGCTATCCGCACAATGCGTCTCACTCGATAGAGGCGATCGCCCAGGAATCGTCTGCGTCTCGCGAGTCCGCAATGAGGCAAGGTTCGTAAAGAGCGGCCGGATCAAAATGATTGGAAACGGCACCACTTAGCTCGCACTCCTCCGTGAAATCATTCCAGTAACAGGCATGGGCACTGTAACAGAGCGCAAGTCGATTTGGATCTGAACCGCATGTTCCTCCGTTAGAACTGTAACATTTGTTTACGGTGTTGCGCATCCCTCCGCCACTGCCGTTGCAGCCTTCTTCGTCCTCTTCCAAAGAACACATCTCCTCGAGGCCTGCCGGGCCGCATTTCTCAGCACGTATTCCTTGATCACAGCCAGCCCAGGTTGCCTGAGAGAGCAATCCAGCAATTACAGGCAAAGTAAAACAGAGAAATCCGGTAACCCAATGATGTCTTGACATTCGCTCCAGCTCCTTACGTCTTCATGTGACACTTGAGAATCGCCCTGCTTCGACAACACATCGGCGCGAAATTTCACCGTCGCCAACCGTCGGATGCCGGCTCCGTGCACTCTAAACTCAAAGGTTACAGTTCTCTCAAAAACGCCGGACTGGCCAGCCGGGTTGATTTCTACGTTCACCTTCGTCGATTCCCCCGGGCCAAGCTCGTCGACATCCATCCCAGTTGCAACGCAGTCGCACGAGGTATGGGCTCGTAGCCCCCGTCACAGTTGAGTCGGAACAATTCTCCAGATGCACTGATGCAGTCAGCGGAAAAGTAGACGGCACGCGGCCGAAATCGTGGAACTGCGGATCGACCAAGAGCATCGGCCGGTCCTCACCCTCAGCAAGCAGGACACCTGCTGCCCAAGCAATTACTGCGATGGAGAATGAGATCCACGCAAACAGGAGGAAAAGCCTTGGTCGCATTGGCAGCTCCTGATGTTATGTCCGATTTTACCAATCGAGCACATGTATGCAATAGCCCACCAATATTTCCAAGAGGCTCTGGAACATCGTTCCGACAATCCCCTTAAATTACTTGAATTGCGCAGTTTGTGGGTGTGAGGGTTTTGCCCCAAAAGTCTAACCCGGATCATTCGTCGGCATTGCAATAAGTACGCCTCCGAGAGCGTCTAACGTGTTGAGTCACCGCACGTTCGACGGCAGCAAGGAGGCGTGGCATGAGCGTACAGGGTGCGCGGCGGATCGTCCTGGGGTTTCATCCCGAGCGGCCGGTGGTGGTGGAGGCGTCGGCGGCGCAGCTCTCGAGTGACGGCGGGTCGCTCATCGTCCAGGAG
>JACCRE010000251.1 GCA_013813775.1 Planctomycetaceae bacterium | reverse complement strand
CCCTGCCGTCCGACCGGCTCGTCCGGCGGCAGATGACGAGACGCGACTTCGTAAAACTCCTCCGGCATCCGACACTCGGCCATGACGCGCTCCTGGAACAGGACTTGAAAACCTCAAGTCCCGTCCTGGCGCAAACGCCGTGCCGAACCCGCGCAGACGGTTTTCCGTTGGCTTCTAAAGCAGATGCGACCATTCTGCGGTGGTCGGTCTCTCCCAGGTTGGGCAAATCCCGGAGATCTTGAGCACGATCTGCCAGTGCCGAGATAAGGCCACTGAGATTGTCAGCATCGAAATCACGGAGGAGGCCGAGCAGTTCTGACGCCTTCGGATCTGACCGCCCGTCGATGACAGTGTAATGGCTCGGCGATGTCGTCCCGTCGATTGCTGTCAAGAACGCGATGACGCGATCGATTTCGTCGTCTTTACAAGACCAGTGTTTGAGTCGGTCTTTCACTTCCCACTGTATTCCCGTCCCTCTGCGGAAGGGGTAGTCGTTGAAGTGAACCTCCTTATGAGAGATTTCACCCGATCGAGTATTTCGGAACTGGAGAACACTCGCCACCTTGTAGGTTTTTGGCCCCTTCGTGATGATCGCACTCTGCGAGCATTCACAATTCTCGATCTTCGATGCCCTTGTCTTGATCTCAAGCTCGAACTCGTCTTCGCTCGGGCGGTCAAATCGTTGCTTAGTCATCGCCCTCTCCGGTGAAGATCACATTCAGCATAGAGGGCAAAAGAGCTGCCCTCTCGAATTCGGCTTGTTCGACGGCCTGCTTGGCTTCCTCGCCCTTCTCGCAAAGCTGGCCGATCCAGAGTGGAGCCTCGGAAGGTAGGCACACCCTCTGCGGTCTCACGGAATGCTGACAGAAGAGGATTGTCGAGCCAGTTTGGGCGTGGGGGCAGCTTCGGAATCGGCCACTTCAACTCGGGTGACCGACTTGTCATCGTGCCGCCATAGTAACTCGCCGACTGAGCCGCGAGGCCCCCGGGCTCGGACCACCTCGGAGAGATGCGGCGGCAGGGACTGAGGGCTGTTACATTTAACAGCTTGCGTCGCGGCAGCCACGATGCCAGTCATCCGCCACCTGCGGAACATAGCGACGACCATCGCTACACTCATCTGAGGGAAAAGAGGACAGCAACGCTGGAGAACTCATGGCTAGGAACAGACGCAAACCCGACGACACTTTACCTCTCTCGGGCGGGCCTGCGAAAGGAAAGATTGCCAACGCCAAGAGCGATCAGATGGCGGAGGATAGCTCTCGATCGCTCTCCGTTCGTCGCAATGTCACCAACGAGCCTGGTGAGACCTACCCGCTGAAACTCACATGGCATCAGCGGGACAGCCTCATCCACTGCACCCGCATCAAGAACAAGCTGAAGGTACGGCTGCAAGAATTGGGGGAAGGCACGCACATCATCGGCGTGACCCGGAAGGAACTCGATCACCTGAACGACGAAGTTGGCCAAGCATCTGTGTACGCACCGCATCCCGACAAGAAGCGGCTCGTCGCGGTACTGCACAAGGTCGCCGAACTCTTCGCCTCGGACCGGGTAGAGCTTTTAGGCAGCGGGACGCCCAAGATTCGCAAGACGGCCCCAACGAAGGGCAAACTGCTCTACCAATTCAAGATCACGTTGCTCGAGATCAATCCGGCGATCTGGCGGCGGATTCAGGTGCCCGACTGCAGCTTGTGCGACCTCCATGAATACATCCAGGCGGCGTTCGGCTGGTGGGATTACCACCTGCACCAATTTGAAATTGACGGGGAGCGGTACAGCGAACCGGGACCTGACGACGACGCCTTTGGAATGGAGTTCAAAGACGAGACGAACGTGCTGCTCAGTAAATTGGTTCCCAAATCAGGCCGACCGTCCTGGTGGATCTACGAGTATGACTTTGGCGATAGCTGGCGGCACGAAGTTTTGTTCGAGGGATTCCCGTCCGCCGAACCAAAGGCGAAGTATCCGCTGTGCGTTGAAGGCGAACGGGCCTGCCCGCAAGAAGATTGCGGCGGTCCATGGGGCTATGCCGAGTACCTCGCCGCCATTGCCGATCCCCAGCACGAACAGCACCAGGAAATGCGGCAATGGCGAGGGCCGTTTGATTCTGAAGCCTTTGATGCGATGAAAGCGACGAAGGCAATGCGGAGGTTGAGGTGACAGGACTCGCGATGGGAAGAACACCAACTTTCATGCGACGAGACGCGACAGAACTGACGAGAGCTTGGAACAGGAGTCGCATCGACCAGCCCCAGCACTTCTTGCCGGGCGGCAAAAAGTGAGTTGCTGGGGAGCAGCGGTAAATTTGACTCCGAGGATCAGCCGATGCCCGAACCGCTCGTCGGAATCTGGTGGGACGACGGGAAACGACGGGTCGTTCTCGCCCACCCTCTCGGCGAGAACGTCACCGGCGAGGTTCTCGTCGACAGCAACCTCAAGCACGTCGTAGTGGCGGGGACACGACGTCCGACGTTGTAACATTCCCGAGGCACTCGCTCAGCTGATGGAGTACCTCGACGAGTGGCCGTCGAGTGTAGGCTCGACGTGCTTGCGACTTTCAACGACCGACATGCTCTGATCTATAAGACGCTCGTGCTGACGGGGCTTCGAAGGGGCGAATTGGCGAGCTTAACCGTGGGGCAGTGTTATCTCGATTCACCCGTACCATACCTGGATTTGGCGGCTGCCGATGAGAAGAACAGAGAAGGTTCTCAAATTCCGCTTCGTAGCGATCTCGCTCGCGACTTGAAGAAGTGGCTGGCGGAACGGACGCCAAACACTTCCGGATCTTTCGGCTCAGCCAAGCTTTTCGATGTACCGTCGAGCCTCCGAAAGATCCTTGACCGTGATTTGTCCGCAGCCGGCATCCCTAAGAAGGACGACCGCGGCCGCAGCATTGATGTCCACGCGTTGCGGCACACGTTCGGCACGATGCTGAGTTCCGCTGGCGTAGCACCGCGGACCGCACAAGCCGCCATGCGGCATTCGTCGATCGATTTGACGATGAACGTCTACACCGATCCACGCCAGCTGGATGTGGCGGGAGCGATGGAAAGACTACCGGAGTTTTCTCTCGCTCCGACATCCGACCGGCGATCACAGGACGACAGAAGCAAGCCGCCGAATGGTCGAACGCTTGCACCAGGGCTTGCACCAGAATCTGACGTTTCTGGTCAGCATCTGACAACTGGGGGCAATGGGCAAGATCAGCCGAAGCGGCCACCCAGCCAGCGGCGTGCGGCCCAAAACGCGAAAAAGCCAATAAAAAACGGCCCACCGTCGACGAACGACAGTGGACCGCATCAGTCGGGGCGACAAGACACCGTTAGAACTTTTTTTGGCCGGGGTCCAAGGCTGGGATGCCGGACTGCAGCGGATTTTCGTTGGAGAGCTGAATAGCAAGCGACCGTAACGACAAAGCTCAACAGCGGCCGCCGCCAGAGTGAGCGATGAACATTCCGAAACCGACGAGGAGGCGGCGGCCGTCTGCTGCAGCGCCTGGTTCGGCACGGTCCGGTCTCAATTCGACTCCCGCTCCCTTTGAGTTACTTCCTTCCGACCGACGACCAAACCGAAGGGTTCAGCACCCAGCCGGCTATTTCCGCAAATGGCGAAAGGCCGACGATGCCTCGTAAACCCCGAGCTTCAGTCGGTTGATGCCGCCGATCGGCTGATGCTCGACGACCCCTTGCCAAGGGGTAAAGAAAAGGTTTTCGCACTGGCGTTTCCGCTCATCGGTGTTGAAGTCCTGCGGCGGGATGACGATTCTCGCCACGGTCACAAAAGGATACTTCTTCTCGTCCCACTCGAAACTGGCGTCCTCGATCTCGGTCTCGATCTTCCCCGCGAGATCGGCTTTGGTCCGGACCTGGACCTGGAACTCGAAGACGATCTCTTTGGCGTCAGCCCCGGTGAGACGCTTCAGCAACGCCTTCCGCAAGTAATCTTGGTCGGCGACATTGGGGGCCGCGCCTGATGGGGCGGAGGGCTTGGCGGAGTACTTCATCACCATGTCCCGGCCAAACAGATACGGCGCCGCACTGAAGTACTGGTTGTCGGCGGGGCTTGCCGGTGGAGTCTGGTAGGCGGGCGGTATGGAAAGGCTTCTAATTTGCTTGATGATGCCAGCGGTGCGGACGGCCCGTTGGGTCATCGGGATCGTCATGTCCGGCTTGCCGTCCTTCATCTTGATTCGGTCGGCGAAGAAGCGGTCGGCTTTGTCGGCCATGTCGCTGTCATTGAGGAGAACTTCGCTGAGCGCTTCGTAATCCTCAACGTTTGCGAACGCGAACACGGGATGATTCACCATTAGAAAGTCCTGAGTCAACGGCTCATGTTTCTTGAGCAGGCTGGTGCCTTCGACTTTCAGGAGCTTGATCGCCATCCCGCGGCTGCCGTGGTCCGTGGCCGAGGAGTCGGCCTCGGCGAGCACTGCGGCGTTGGAGAACCGAATCCAAGCTTGATATTCCAGACCCGGTTTGGCGAAGACGCCCACCCGCAAATCCTCTGGGAGCGTGTCCAAGACGCGGAACGTGGCCATCACGCAACCGTGATCTTTCGGATGTACTCCTCGCAAGACAGGCGTCTCGCCCGAATACCGCTTCTTCATCTGCGCGAGTGTCAGCCGCACGATGTTCTCAATTTGGGCCGCTTCCTCAGGTGGGATCTGTTCCAGTTGTGGGTCGTGGGCCACTTTGTCGTCGGCCTCGACCGTGCCGACGACGACGAGCAAAGTTAAACCGACGATGGCAAGAATACGATAGGACATCAGGGATCTCCATAAGGAAGTTGCCAGGTTCAATTACGCACACTGTCGCCCGTCCGCGCCGCACTATACCCCGCCAGACGAAAGTTCCACAGTGGTCACTGCCAGCCGAACGATCAGGATAACCCGCCGGAATATGCCCGGCGGAGATGACGTTGATTTCAGTTGACGCTAATTCGCCGGGCATATTCCGGTCGAGTTCATCCGCTTGTTCGGCGCTCTTGGCAACCGCAACACAAGGATCAGTGCCCGGACCAAGGGCCGTGTATCTTGTCTTTTGATAGTTCCACTTGGATCTCGTTGGCGATGGCGAGGCCGACTTTGGCGACCATACACGCCTTCCAAGCAGGTGTGAAGATGGCAAGCCCAGCCTGCGGGCTTTCAAGAACCACAGCCACGATCACTGATCCGACTGCCGCCGCGCCAACGCAGGTGATGGCGTCGTTGATGAAATCCGACATAGTCGGATGCCTGAACGTGACGTAAACCTCCCACTTCACCGATTGGGTTTCGAATCGATAATCGAACGTCCCGTGCTTGTGGAGACGCGTATTGTTCGGCAGGTTGTGAGTGCCCAAACTGTGTCTGTACTCAGCCGCTTCCGTGACAGACTCAAGCGGCTTGGTGACGACGGTGAGGGGATGCTCGTTGAGGACTCGCTCAATCCCTTTCAGAACGCCATCCGAGATCTCTCCCTTGTTTAGGGCCTCGACGAAATCCTCGGGTAATTGGATACGCGATACGTTCTCATTGCTCATGGTCCATCTCCTGAAAAGTGTGCCTACGTTTTTCATCCGACGAAACTTCGACTCCCGAAATTAGTGTATTCCACCATGCTTACGGCATATGGGATGAAGCACCCCGTATTGCCATGACAGCTACACCGAAATTAAATCCGCTGAAGGCCGTGCAACCTCCGTTCGTGTGGACGCCCACAATCTCGCCCGTTAGTGAAACAATCGGGGAGCCGGAGGATCCTCCTTGCGTGTCGAGACTATCGTAGCTGATTTGCCCCCCGACATTGCTCTGCATGGGGCCAGCCTCGACTTTCTTGGGAGACCCATTGGGGTGCTGGATGATGCACAACATGGCTTCTTCATCGGCTATATCTTCAACCGCGACGACCAGTCGACCGAAAGCCGCGCCTGGCAGGTCGCCAGCTGCATTCGGTCCCAAGCGAGCGACCGCGAAGTCCAGATTACCGAGACGATATTCAACGAGTTCCAAGACCGGGAAGCTCTCTCCTGGACGAACTTCCATGGTTTCGCTGTTGGGTAGTCCTCACTATGTAATGTTCCGGTATCCTGGGTGGCGGGCCTGTCAGGGAGGTTTGGCGATGACGCGGTGCCCGAACTGCGACGGCGAGGCGGTGATCAAGTACGGCCGCATCCACAACGGC
>JACCRE010000249.1 GCA_013813775.1 Planctomycetaceae bacterium | reverse complement strand
CCGCCAGCACGTCCCGCCGCATCTCCGAGGAATACGCCTGCATCCCTTCCCCCTCCGTTTTTGATGAACAACGGAAGGTTACCCATCTCGCCTAGATCGCGCTAGAGACCGGGGTGGTACGCACTAGGTTCAAACCGCACGATTTCGGTCGCGGTCATGCCCAAACTCGCGGGAAACGCGAGTCTTTTGCCGTAAAAAGGTCAGGGAACCCCTGATTTTCCTCTTGGGGTGAATCGCCGCGAGCGTTAATATGACGCAGGCTCGATGCGTCGGTTCCGGGTGGTCCGGAACGGCGGAGAGCTGGGCCGGGCGGGAGCTTCAATCCGCCTGTCCGGCAAAGCGGTGCTGCATTCACGGCGTACGGGTCGGCCTTCCGAACCGTGCAAAGACGCTTGGCCTGTCCCGTCAGCGGGTTGTCCGGCGTAGAGATGGCGGCCTGCGGTCGGATTGAGAGGATGTTCGCTGAGATGGCGCAAGGGACGATTAAGAAGCTGACGGACAAGGGCTTCGGATTTATTGGCACGGAAAAGGGCGACCTGTTCTTTCACCTGTCCGCCCTGCAGGACGTGACCTTCGAGCAGCTCTACGAAGGTCAGACGGTCGAGTACAACGAAGGTCGCGGACCGAAGGGTCCCCGGGCCGAAAACGTTCGGCCGCTCGGTTGAACCACGCTCGAACCGAAAGCGACCGAAGCCCGCCGATTCGACGGGCTTCTTGACTTTAATGAATACACGGCAAGGGCGGGGCCGCGCCAAGGTGTAGGTCCAACCGCGATCTCAGGTGTACGAACTCTCTGGCGGCCCGCACGACTCGCCCCTCCCATCGGGCGCGACATCACCCCGATGCGGTACCGAGTGCGGTTCGCGACACTGACTGACGATGCTCGCTGCTGCTGCGTCAGGGATGCGCGACGGTGCGAGCGGACCAGTTCCCGCCCGTTCCCAAAGCTCCATAGATCATGCGACCGACGGATGAGGCACTTCGTCACGTTTCGAGGACGCTGACCGGTGAAGGTGATCTCGACCCCCTCTTCGACCGCATCGGCGACGCCCGGCTCGTTCTGTTGGGAGAGGCTTCGCACGGCACGTCGGAATACTACACCTGGCGGCACAAGATCACCGAGCGCCTGATCCGCGAGAAGGGCTTCAGCTTCATCGCCGTCGAGGGCGACTGGCCCGACTGCTACGCGGTCACGCGTTATGTGCGCGGGCTCGACGACGCGACCTCGCCTCGCGACGTGCTGAAGGTCTTCGAACGCTGGCCGACGTGGATGTGGGCGAACGAGGAGGTCGCTGCGCTCATCGGCACGCTCGAAAGGATCAACGACGAACGGCCGATGGACGAGCGAGTCGGCTTTTACGGTCTCGACGTCTATAGCCTGTGGGAGTCTCTGCACGCGGTGCTGGGGTACGTTCGGAAGGAGGCTCCCGCGGCGCTCGAAAAAGTTCGCGACGCCTACCGTTGCTTCGAACCGTTCGACGACGTCGATGAATACGCTCGGGCGGCGACATGGGGGCTGGGCGGCTGCGAGTCGAACGTGGTCGCCATGCTCTCGGAGCTAAAGGCCGGCCGCCGGACGGACACAAGGAGCGATTCGGACGCGGCCTTCGACGCCGAGCAAAACGCGATGGTCGTCAAGAACGCCGAGCGATATTACCGCAGCATGGTCGGCGGCGGCGGAGAAAGCTGGAACGTCCGTGACCGCCACATGACCGAGACGCTCGACCGCTTGCTCGACCGGCACGGCCCGGCGGCGAAGGCCGTGGTCTGGGAGCACAACACCCATATCGGTGATGCCCGCGCGACCGACATGGCGCGCGTCGGCATGGTGAACGTGGGGCAGCTCGTTCGCGAGAGATACGCAAAGGACGACGTCGTGCTCGTCGGCTTCGGGTCCCATCGCGGCACCGTGATCGCGGGCGACGGCTGGAACGCTCCCCTGCGGAACATGCCCGTTCCGCAAGCGCGAGCGGGGAGTTGGGAAGATCAGATGCATCACGCGTTCGACGGGCAAGACCACCTGTTGATCTTCGGCGGCAATGCTGATCCGGCCTTGCATGTACGGCGCGGCCATCGAGCGATCGGAGTGGTCTATCACCCGGAATCGGAAAGCGGCAACTACGTGCCCACGGATCTCGCCGAGCGCTATGATGCGTTCCTGTACCTCGACTCCACGACCGCCTTGTCTCCGCTGGCGACCGATGTCCGGACCGAACACCGGCACGAGCTGCCGGAGACGTTCCCGAGCGGAATGTGAGTAGGGCCGTGAGCATGCAAACACATGACACGCCTGCGCCGTTGGCAATGTCGTGCCGCCAAACGCTTCACGAGTCGTTACGAATCCCTCGTCTGTCTGCTGCGACTCGCGAATCCAGTTTCCCTCTCCTCTCGGGAGAGGGGGCAGGGGTGAGGGGGTGTCTCACGGGATGATTGTTGTAGCCACCACCACGCGAGCCAGCGCAAGCGACGTGGCACGTCCACTCTATCCCATCACCCTCAACCCCTCTCCCGAGGGAGAGGGGAGTCTTGTCGGTGATCCTTAGACAGGTCGCCCCACGCGACCGGTGCCGTGCCGTTCGTTCCACTCCCGCCATTTCTCAGGCGGTTTGACGCAATCGCTGGGAATGACGGCGACCATCAGGATCAGCAGCCCGACGCAGATCCAGTTCTGCTGCGCCGGCGCGCCCAGTCCGCCCGACGAGGTCGCCCAGCCGAACCCGATCAACCACGCCGCGACCAGTAATTCGAGCAGATGGGCGCGACGCGTCTGACGCACGAAGGACAGCAAGGCGAAAACTGCGATCAGCAGGGCCGTGATCCAGTCGTTCCACCACCACGACCATTTCGAATCGTCGTGATTGAAGATGAAGGGGCTGATCGCGAGCCAGCAGGCCAGCATCACTTCGACGGTGCGAGGCCACATGCGAAGAATCGAGAATTGAGAATGGAGGAGGGAAGAATCGAAGCGAGCCGGGGGCGTCAGTTCGCGGGTGACTTCGCGAGCCTTGCCGGGTTGCCCGCGTCGCCGCGAACCATCTCTTCGCCGACTTGGTGGGCGATGTCGTTGGGAACGCCGAAGAAGGCTTGCCAGAAGGTGCGGTTGAGGCCGCCGGCCCGCTGCCTCACGCGGTTCAGATAAATCAGGCACGACCAGACTTCGTCGTACGCCATATAAACCAGCAGCAGCGAGATCGCGGCGGAGGCGAGGCACAGCGTACACCAGTAGCCGACGACGAAGCCCTGCATGAACACCAGGATCACGCCCACGATGCCGAGCGGGATCACGTCGAAACCGAAGATGATCACCAGCCAGGGGCGATACTGCCAACGCCGCGTCGAACCGGCGAGACCGAAGAGGGCATCGCCGAGATAGGCGACCGCGCCCAGCACTCCGTCGGGGATATGGAACCAGCCCTCCATCTGCTTCGAGGTCTCCGACATGACGACGGCTTCCGAGCCGTTCATTCCGTCGGTCCCGCTGAAGAACGGCTCCCAGATGTGATCGATGAGCTTCCACTGGTACAACCCCAGCACGATCGCGACGAGAAAACCGACCATGGCGATCACGCAGATCGGAATTCTCTGACTCCACGCCGACGGGTTGTAATCGAACGGATGGACCGCCGGCTTCGACTCATACGCCGGATTGAAGACTTCGTTGATCGTGGACATGCGACGAAGAGGAGACTTTTGTGTGAGAACGGAAGAAGTGGGAATTTCCGACTTCGTCGGCTTCTGTGGTCGCGGACAACTCGTCTGACTTCTACCTTACCACTTCTTCCCTTCTCCCGAAGAGATCTCGCCAAGGCAACGCAACACCCACGGCGATGACCCACCCGGCGACGATGGCCGTCAGTGCCGGCGGGATCGTCAGTCCGGCCCACGCAGCCGGCAGCGCCACTGCGGTGAGCCAGATCGCTTTGTAGGCGAGTTGCACAAGCAGCAGCGGACTGAACGTGAACGGGCGGTAGACTCCCGCGATCGCCGCCACGCCGAGCGCGAGCCAAACGCAGCCTAAAACCTCGGTCGCACTGCCGGAGTTGAGCTGTCCCGCGAACAGCCACTCACCTGCCGTGTTGGGCGAGACGAGCAGCAGCACGCCCGGCACACCCGCGCCGAACACGTCGAGAAAGAAGAGGACGCGCAGCCAGAACGTTCGCGACGCAAGCATTGGAACGCAATGTCCGCCGACTCTGACAGCGGCGGCCTCGCGTTCCACGCGCGCCGACGGATTTCGATCGACGGTGGCGGATCGGCTGCCGTCGCGAGGGAGATTCTCGTTCGTACGCTCAGCGGTGAGAACTCGCGGCGATTTGACAGCGTTTCGAGCGGCGATCATCGCCGGGCCGCCTTCTGTTTGACCTCATCGGTGACCGGCAGATAGTTGTCCTTATAGAACGTCACCGAATCGCGTTTCAGCGATTCGACGATCGCCGGCAGAGTGTCGCGAAGCCGGTGTTTCGGCTCCCAGCTGAGCTTCGTTCTCGCCTTGGTGATGTCGGGCTGATAGTGATCGTCGGCGAGATCGATCATCCAGGGCTTGATGAACTGCGGATCGTCTTCGCTCGCCAGCTTGTTCTTGACGTACGCGCCGACCTTCGCCACGACCTTCGGAATGCGGATCGTCGGCCACTCGTCCCCGTGAATGAGTTCGCCAAGTTGGTCTTGCAGCTCGGCATAGCTGACGACGTCCGGCTCGGACACGAGAAAGACCTCGTAGCCGCTCAACTCGTTCCGTCGATCGACGAGCTTGCGAAACAGGTCGGCGAGATCGTCGAGATGCACCACGGCCTGGCCGCGGTCGCTGTCTCCGGGAAAGAAGTAGCCCTCGAGCTGCTTCTCGTAGATGCGACCGATCTGCTGTCCGATCGGCAACGAGTGTCCGCGTTCGTCGTAGACGCCGGAGATCCGAAGCGACACCGCCGGAATGCCGCCGTGCTCGTTGCGGATGACCTCCTCGGCCCTGATCTTGCTCGCCGGATAATCCCACTTCGCCTCGACGGGGCTCGATTCATCGATCGGCCCCGGAGCGTTGTTCGGTTTCATGACGAGCAGGCTGCTCGAAAACACGAATTGCTCGACGCGCTCGAACTTCGCAAGTTCGCGGAGCAGCCGACGCGTCCCTTCGACCGTCAGCGATTCGTAGAGGGGGCTTGGCTCTCCCTTGAAGTCGTAGTACGCCGCGAGATGAATCACGCTCGCCAGCCGGCCCTGAACACGCTCGCGTATCTGCCTGAGAACATCGCCCGTATTCGCATCGTCGGTGAGGTCGACAGGCAGATACTCGTAAGGCGTGTGCGGGTGCGGGAGGTTGTCCTCCTCCTTCCGATCGATGCCGATGATTTGGTAAGCCGGGTACAGGGCTTGCGCAACACGAGTGCCGATCAGGCCGCCGATGCCGGTGATCAACACGTACGGCGTCTCGGTCGTGGCGGTCATACTGTCCTGCGATGAGGTCATTGGCCGTTTCGAACTGCGTCGATTTCAGCACACACGAGCAGTATGTTGAGTCAGCGGCGAGGATCGCCGATTGCCCCTTGATGAGCAAAGGGGGCTTGTCCTTTCGGTGGGCCGGAAAACTACCGGCGCAGGGCCGGGGAAACGCGGTGGCCGCAGTCACCGGGTTGGAGATCGACGACCGTGACGAGCATCCTCGCATCAGTCATGTTGGCAACCGCGGCGGCGGCCTCGGTCGAAGCGCCACAGCCATTGGACGCGATCGTCCGCCGGCACGCCGGGCCTTTCGTTGCCGAGAAGCCGTATCTGGCCACGGTCATCGGCGTGACGACCCCCTATGGTCGTCGCGTGTGGGGCTTCGGCGGCATCGAGCGAGACGGCGAGCGAGTCACTCCCGACGGCAAGACCGTTTACGAGATCGGCTCGATCACCAAGACCTTCACGGGCTCGTTGCTGGCCGACTTGGCGCGTGAAGGGAAGGTCGAGATCGATGATCCCGTGCAGAAACACCTGCCGGCCGATTGGACGATGCCGACCCGTGACGGGCGGCAGATCTCACTGCTGCATCTCACGACGCACACGTCGTCTTTGCCGCGCCTGCCGCCCGGCTTCGGACCGTTCATGGTGCTCACCGCGTCGGTCAACGATCCTTACTCGCGCTACGAGTCGGAGAATCTGCGTTTGTCGCTCTCGCAGATCGAACTCGATCGGCCGATTGGAAGTCGGCACGAATACTCGAACCTGGGAGTGGGATTGCTGGGCGAGGCGCTCGCGCATGCGGCCCAGGAACCCGATTCGGCGGCGCTGTTCGAGTCGAGGCTGCTGCATCCTCTCGGCATGACGGATACGAACTTCGATCCGACAGAAGAACAGCTCTCACGCCTTGCCCCACCATTCAAAGCGAACGGCACGGCGGCTCACATTTGGCATTTCAAGTGCCTGAAATCGTGCGGCGGATTGCGATCCACTGCGGACGACCTGCTCACTTACGCCGAGGCCGCACTGGGGCGGACCGAGACATCGCTCAAGCCCGCCTTCGACGTCGCGATGCAACCGTGGCGGCAGACGTGCGAAGGGGAGCGCGCGATCGGCTTCGGCTGGTACGTGCAGCCGATGGATCTGCCGCGGAAAACCAATGGAGCGTCTCGCAGCGGACGCCTCATTTGGCACGGCGGCGCGACCGGCGGCTATCGAACGTTCCTCGGCCTTTTGCCGGAATGCGACAGCGCGATCGTCGTGCTGTCGAACTCCACCGAATCGGTCGATCCGGCTCTCACGTGGCCGGTCATGAAGGCCATCGCTCGCGAGCACGCCAAGCGGTGAACGACACCGTGCTTTGTCACAGCCAAGAATCCCAATCGAGTGCCACTGGCTTCGCCAGTGCAAGCGTTCAGACGGCGGCACTGGCAGAGCCAGTGGCACACCTCGGATCAAGGGCGATGAAGCACTAGGAGACGAGGGCCGATAGTAGCCCGGCATCTGAAAACACGTCGTCGAGCGACGCCGAAGCCTGTGGCGAAGCCCTGACTTTCGGCGACTCCAATTCTCGCTTCCCGCTGCTCAACATGACGGCATCGTCGTCTGTCGGTGGAGAGAAGTCAGACCGATCGGGCGGTGCCGCTGAGCCATTGAGCGGCGGGACCGTCGCATCTGGCGTGGAAGAGTCCTTGGCGACCGCGAACGAACCGGAGGCTGACGATAATTCAATGTCTTCGCCGACGACAGTTGAACTTGCCGCGGCTGCGCCGGTCGCCGCCACGAGCAGGTTGCGACCCGAGGCGACGTTCTTCCAGACCAGCCCTTCGTTCCATTGGCCGAAGGGACGGAACGTCATCGCGCTGCCGGAATTCTCGCCGACGTACCAGGTGCCTGTCGCGGTGCGGGCGAGAACATCCATCTTCCCGTTACCGGCGAACTGGCCGACCTGAACATCGCGCCAACCAAGCGTTTCCGTCCACGCGCCGAACGCGCTGGGAAGGGTGTTGAAGCTGGAACCGAGATTCGCCGCGAGATACCACGCCCCCGTGGACGTGCGACCGATGATGTCGGGCCTTCCGTCGCCATAGAAGTCGCCGATCTTCACGTCTCTCCAACCGGCCGCTTCGTTCCAGTTCGTCCAACGCCCGGTCGAAAAGGCGGCGCCGACGCTGAGAGCGACGAACCACTCGCCAAACTTCGTTCGCGCTGCGATGTCGTCTCTGCCGTTGCCGTCGAAATCGGCGACCAGCACGTCGCGCCAGCCCGCCGCCTCACTCCAGCCGGCCCAGCGAGAGGACGCGAAAGAACTGCCGGTGCTGCGAGCGACCCACCAGTCCCCGTACTTCGTCCGGGCGGCGACGTCGTCGCGTCCGTCACCGTTGAAGTCGCCGACACGCACATCCTGCCAGCCGGCGAGTTCATTCCAGCCCGTCCAGCGAGTGGTGACGAACGACGTGCCGACGCTTCGGGCGACGTACCACGCGCCGATCGCCGTGCGACCGACGATGTCGCTCCGTCCATCGCCGTCGAAGTCGCCGACCTTCACGTCTTGCCAGCCGACGAGCGAGCTCCAGGAACCGAAGTAGCGGTTCTCGAAGTTGCCGCCGGTGTTGAGTCCCACCCACCATGCGCCGCCGGCCGTTCGACCGACGATGTCCGTCAGGCCGTTCCCGTCGACGTCACCGAACTGCACGTCGCGCCAACCGGCCGCCGAATTCCAGTGGCCGGCGATCGTCGGAGCCGACAGGCCCGATGCGCCCGAGTTGCTGCTGATCCACCAGTTTCCGTTCGAACTCTGGCCGAGCACGTCGGCGTAGACCCCCGGAGCGGGCGGCGCGGTGACGTCCCAGCCGATGTCGTCGAGCGCCGCCCAATCGACGGCGGTCGGGCGGGTGATCGACGAGATCACCGGTGCCATGATCGAGTTCACGCCCTGCGCGAAGTGTCCGCTCGAAGAGTCGACCGGCGGGTAGCTTCCTCCGTTCGCGACCAGGGTTTTCGCGCCGATAAACAGGCCGCCCGAGATCCTGACGTCCCACGACGCGGTGCCGCCCAGCCCCAGCACGTGCAACAACTCGTGCCTGGCGACGGCGCGGAAATTCGTCTGCGATCCCGAAGCCGTATCGCTGAAGTTCCACGACGTGCTGCCGTCGTTGTCGAAACCGACATAGCCCACGTAAGGCTGAAAATCGTTGTTCCGATCGAAACTGCGAAGGCCGGTGTTCGACCTCCAACCGCCCGTGCCGACGATATTCCCGCCGAAGGAACTTCCGGCCACGAAGACGCGGATCGCGTTCGCGGGCACGTCGAACGTGCGCGTGATCGACGTGAAGGTCTTCGGGTCCGTGACCGAATAGGAGCCCGCCGGCACGTAGGGCAGCGCGTCGTTGAGACGCGACCCGATCTCGTTGGCCGCCGCCTCGATCGCCGTTCGTCTCTCGGCGGCATTGAAGAAGCCGTTGTCGAGCGAATAGTCGATCAGCAGCGTGACGGCTGGAAGGATGCGTTCCTCAAGCACCTCCGCCGGGAGAGAGCTTTCTGAGAAAGTTCGCCGCGTCGACGCTTTCCGCGAGGCAGAAGCAGGTGCCGTGTTCACAGCGCGCAGTGACAGCGTTCGATTCGGCAGTGGAAAAAGCACGCGTCCTCAATCCGCTGGGGGAGACCCGCACCCGGAGAACCTGGGTCGCCCGAATGGGCGGTCACACAGAGTTTAGACGGGAACGGCCTCTAGGGCCATCCCCGATTTACCGCGATTTTTGCGGCCAATGTGCGTCGAAAATGCGGATTTTCTGGGCAGTTCCAATCGTTTTCGCTCGACCGGCCAGCTCGATCAAGCAAACGCGGATCTGAGCGAACCGGCGATCAGTCTCTGAGCGGCCGTGGTAGACATTTTCCCGTCGATCCTTATTGTTCGGGGCAGTTCGCCCAGCGAAGACTCGGCAATAGAGGTCACTGAAGTCGCATGGAAGGTCGAATCGACGGAAATCTCGCCAGCCGAACCACCTCGGCAGTCGTTGATCCGAAAACGGTGGGACGGCCACGCGTCGTGATCGTCGGAGGTGGATTCGGCGGCCTGAATGCCGCGCTTGCGCTGCGAAAGGCCGCCGTCGACGTCACGCTGGTCGATCGCCGCAATTTTCATCTCTTCCAACCGTTGCTGTATCAGGTCGCGACAGGCGCCCTGTCGCCTGCGAACATCGCCGCTCCGCTCCGCGGCGTCCTGCGGAAGACCAGGAACGCAACGGTTTTGCTGGCGGAGGTCGTGGCCTTTGACGCGGCCAACCGCCGCGTCGTGCTCGATGACGGCGAACTTTCCTACGACTCGCTGATCGTCGCCGCCGGCAGCACGCACAGTTACTTCGGCCACGACGAGTGGTCCTCGTTCGCGCCGGGCCTGAAAACGATCGAAGATGCGACCGAGATGCGACGCCGCATCCTGTTCGCGTTCGAGCGGGCCGAACGCGAGACCGATCCCGAGATTCGCAAGCACTGGATGACGTTCGTCGTCGTCGGCGGCGGTCCGACGGGCGTGGAGTTGGCGGGTGCTCTGTCCGAAATCGCGAGGCACACCCTGCGACACGACTTCCGGCACATCAACCCTGCCGAAGCGCGTGTGATCCTCATCGATGCGACCGATCGCGTTCTGATGGCCTATCCGCCGGATCTCTCGGAACGGGCCGAGCGAGATCTTAAAAAGTTGCGGGTCGATGTTCGCACCGGCACGCTCGTGACCGACGTCGGCGAGGGCTATGTCGTCGTCACCCGCCACGGTCAGAGCGAGCAAATCGCTTCGTGGACCGTCCTGTGGGCGGCCGGCGTTCAAGCCTCGCCGCTCGCCAAGAAATTGGCCGATGCGTGCGGAGTCGACACCGATCGGGCCGGACGGATCAAGGTCATGCCCGATTGCACGGTGCCGAACTTTCCGTCGATCTTCGCCGTTGGCGACATGGCGAACTGCCCAGGTCCAGATGGCAAGCCGCTGCCGGGCGTCGCGCCGGTCGCCATCCAGCAAGCCCGCTTCGCCGCGAAGGTCATCCAAGCCCGAATGGCCGGCGGCGACGTGCCGACGAGCTTCATCTATCGCGATCAAGGCATGATGGCGACGATCGGTCGCCGGAAAGCGGTCGCCAAAATCGGACGCGCCAAGTTCCGTGGCGCGATCGCCTGGTACATGTGGCTCTTCGTGCATCTCATGCAATTGGTGCAGTTCCAAAGCCGCCTGATGGTCCTGCTCCAATGGGCGTGGAGCTACCTGACCTTCAATCGGTCGGCCAGACTGATCACGGGAAAGATGCTCGCCGTGAAGACGAAGGTGCTCCCGGCCGGCTCCGCGGCGTCGATCGGCGACCCGGACGCCGCCGACACCGATCACACCGGCTTGCCGGTGGTGGAGCACTCTCCGCGCAGCGAGTCCGCATCGCCGAACGAACGCCGCGCCGAAGTCGCGACAACGGGATGATCTCCGTTGCGAGCGATCAGCCTTTAGCCCTCAGCTTGCTTTCATTCTGTCTCCTGTCTCCTCTCTTCTTTCTTCTTTCTTCTCCCCTCCTCCGTTCTCCCGTTCTCCTCTTCTCTTTCCCTCCAAGGAAAGAGTGGAGCGCGCTCCCCTGTCCCGCCCGTTTCGACGCGGCGACA
The DNA here is from genome assembly GCA_013813775.1 of Planctomycetaceae bacterium. Classification (GTDB taxonomy): domain Bacteria; phylum Planctomycetota; class Planctomycetia; order Planctomycetales; family Planctomycetaceae; genus JACCRE01. The sequence goes on along the minus strand of JACCRE010000249.1, from coordinate 3,254 downwards.
CCGGCCCCTGCCGGTCGGACACCCCCTTGGGGGCGAGCCGAACGACCCGTCACGCACCGTGCGTGATCAGCCGCCGTCGCGTGAGGTGGACGTCCGCCGCCGGGGGATGCCGCTCTCGAGCAAAGGCGCTCTTGCCGACAAAGGCCCCGGGTTTGGTCATCTGCTCTCGACGCCATGGACCGACGCAACGCCGGGCACCACGCCGAATTGGACTTGCTCGGGCACGCATGATTGGCGGTATCTAGAATTCGCCGCTCACTCCCGAACCAGCATCCAACCTCTCTCAGGTAGATCAGCCGCGCCAAGCGCGAAATCGCGATTCCCGTGCGAAAGTTGCAAATGTTTTGGAATGCGATTTGGGGAGGCGGGGGATCGGGAGAGGCGGGGGACACGCGAGCCGGGAGCGTTAGCGACTGGAGTTAGCGTGGGGGACGGGGGGCTCACCAATGGATGATCCCTCAACTCTCATCTCTCCCCCCGTGTGCCATGCCCTCACGGCGAAGGCCGGGTGGGCATGGCAAGCGCAGTGAAAGCTATGCCAATTCCCCGTTCACGCCTACCGACAGTAACAACCGCCCTTCCCGCCTCGCATGCTCACCCGCCGCCTTCGCGGCGTGAGAGCATGGCACCCCGCGTTTCCTACGGTGAGAGAACGCTCGAAACCGGAGCTGAGCCCGCTGGTTCTTGCGGTTCGTCAGCTCCAATTTCGAAGCCGTGTTCGGTAGTGATCGCTCCAGAACGCCCCGGCCACCCTGCCAAGTTCTCAGAATAACGGCTGCGGTGGTTGGTCGGAGCGTGTAAGCTTCACCTGTTCACGTGGTTCACTCTGAGATTCCGCCATGGCAAAGACCTATCTTTCTATCTCGTCGATCGGCTTTGTTGCGTGCCTGATTGCTTGTAGTGGTACGACTACCACGTCTCAACCTGAGCAAGTGAACGTCAGGCAAGAAGCGGAGGGCCAAGCAGTTCAGAACGCCGACAATGTCGGTGCGAGCGAGGAGACCGCAAAGGACGAGCCGAAAGATGGGCCAAGAGCCGCAAAACCGAAGAAAGACATCCACGCCGGCGCTCGAGTGTCGCCACCAACGGCTACCATGAGCGACACCGTTGCGTGTCGTCGGGCGATCGAGTTGATTACGAAGGTCCTGAAGGCCCCGTCAACCGCGGAGTTTCCCGGAATAGTGTGGGACGCGGATCAGTACCGAATCACGCGATACCAGGGAGGACTCATCGATGTCCGCAGCTATGTCGACGCTGAGAATAGTTTCGGTGGAATGCTCCGCACTCAGTGGCGTGTCGTGCTCCGACCGAATGACAACCACAGTGCAGCACCAGTTTATCTGCAACTCGGCGACGACATCGTTCTCGATTTGCTCTCAGGTGAACTCGCGGCGGCGAAAGAACGGGAAGAAGAAGAGTGGAAGCGAATGGAAGAAGAAGTCGAACGAGCCGCTGAGGAAGAACGTCAGGCTGAGCTCGTGGAACTCGACAAAACCGCGGCCGTCGAACTCAAGGCATTGCTGGGAGATCATCCAGATCTCTCCAAGCCGAGCCTGATCGAAAACTACCAAGAGCAATTGCAGGCGTTTGTCAAAAAGTACGATGGCACGGCCTCGGCGAAGAAAGCGTCTGCCGAATCGGCCGCTCTTGCACAGCTACGACTCGCTTTCGTGTGGGCTGAGAAGACCGGCAAAGATGCCACGCCTCGACTGCAGAAGGTGATCGAAGAATACCCCGACACCCTTGCCGCAAAGGCTGCGGCCGCTCGATGAGCTTTCGTCGGCTTCCGTGCGTTGCACGAAAGGGCCACGCCGACCTTTGCGACCGGCAGGGCTTCTATGCTTGAGAACTGCGAAGAGTCGGATCAGTCGATCGCGTTCGGGTGGCACGCCAGACCAACGGGATGGGCGAGGCGAGCGCGCCGGGATCGTCGCACGTGGTTCGACCACGCCCTTCGTACCTCAGGGCGTGCCACCCGGCCCGTCGTTTCCGTGTCTTCCGTGGTTCTCAACCCAGCCCAAGATCCTCATAGATCGCCGTGTTGATCGCGCGGTTTCTCGTGTTGTGGCGCGGTTCGCCGATCAGGGCGTTGGTGGCCCAGGCGACGACGAGGCTGTGTTCCGGGTCGGCGAAGCCCATTGAGGATTGCGCCCCGCCGTGGCCGAAGGTGCGGGGCGAACAATGCTTTCCGAAGCTGTAGGGAATGGTGTCGGCTCCGTAGCGGTTGGAATCAACGAGAAAGCCCAGCCCGAAGTCCACGACGTGCTGAAACGTGCGATCGGTTTCGCCAGCACGATGCCGCGCGGTCATGGCCTCGACGGTGTGCGGCAACACAAGATCGCTCTTCCCCTGGAGCGCCGCGAGTAGCCCTTCATAGAAGCGGCCAAGCTCGTGAATCGGGCCGCGAGCGCCGCTGCCGGGCGACGGGTGATCGAGCCGCGGCGGTTGATGCCAGTCGAGCGGTTCGAGGGTTTTTCCGGCCCGACGCCACGTCCAACCGAGGCGATCGCCAAGCCCTTCCGCCTCGGTCGGAGACACGGCAAGCCGCGCGTCGTGCATTCCAAGAGGCTCGCAGAGTTCGCCCCGCAGGAACGTCTCGAACGTTTGCCCAGTCACTCGTTGAATGACTTCGCCGAGCACGAACCAACTCGCCGAGACGTGGTAGCCGCCAGTGCGTCCCACGATCCAATCCGACTCCAGCGGCGCCGCGCAAATCGCGGCGAGCGATTCGTTCCAGGGGTTCTGCGGATACCCGGCGTCGGCGTTCGGGAAGCCGCCGGTGTGCGTGAGGATGTGACGAATGGTGACTTCGTCTTTGCCGCCTTGCGCGAACTCTGGAATGTATTTGGCGACGCGGTCGTCGAGCGCAAGCTTTCCTCGCTGCCAGAGCAGGCCGATCGCGACCGCCGTCAGTGGCTTGCCGCTCGAAAGCCAGCAGACGAGCGTCTCCGGCGTCATCGGCACGCCGGGAGACGCTTCACCCGACGCGACGTTCGCAACGGTTTCCCCGCGAAGCGACACGTAAAGCTGGAAGCCTTTGTGCTGGCCGGCAGCGAAATCCGCGGCGATCAGATCGGCGGTGCGAGGCAAGACTTGAGAAAGAGAGTTCATCCGCTCGTTCTAACGAGGGTAGTCCTCACTATGTAATGTTCCGGTATCCTGGGTGGCGGGCCTGTCAGGGAGGTTTGGCGATGACGCGGTGCCCGAACTGCGACGGCGAGGCGGTGATCAAGTACGGCCGCATCCACAACGGC
>JACCRE010000208.1 GCA_013813775.1 Planctomycetaceae bacterium | reverse complement strand
GGCTCTGTTCCCAAGAGCGCGCTCGGATTCGGGGTAGAGAAAACAGAAAGCCCGCGGCGGCACCGCGGGCTTTCGCGATCTGTCCAAGATTTCAGCGGACCGTCAACGAGAAGCGTCGATCAAAGGTCGTCGCCGGAGACGGGGGTCTCGTCGGCGGGACGATCGGCGTCGCGGTTCGGTCGGTCGCCGCCGTCGCGGTTCGGTCGATCGGCACCGTCGCGGCCGGGACGTCCGCCGGGGCCGGCTGATCCACCACTACGGAAGCGTCGGCCCATCTCTTCGAGTTCGGCCTTGTCGATGAAGCCGTCTTTGTTGCCGTCGAGCCGGTCGAAGCCGTCGCGCATGCGCTCCGGCACTTCCTCTTTGCTCAACTTGCCGTCTTTGTCGGCGTCGCTCTCCATCATGCGGTTGATCATCGCGGCGGGATCGAAGCCGCCGGGGCCTCCCGGTCCGCCGGGACCAAACTGCGGACGGATTTCGTCGCCCGACAATTTCTTATCGCCGTTCTTGTCGAGGGCCATCAAGGCCTTGCTGGCGTTCTTGATTTCCTCTTCCGAGAGTTCGCCGTTGCCGTCGGCGTCGATCGCCGCGACCACCGGGTTCGGAGGCATGCGGAAGCCGCCGGGGCCGCCGAATGCACCACCGCCGAAGCCGCCTCGCTCGCCGTCCGGCCGGTCGCCGCGATTGCCGCGGTCGCCTTCACGCCGCTCGCCGCGCGGGCGATCCTGGCCGCCTTCGGGCGGCTGTGCGGCCAAATCGATCGCGAACGCCGCGGCGACGCACGCGGCCAAGGCTACGAACACGTTCTTCATCACTGCTCTCCCACCCGGTGAAATGAACTGCCACGGTGTCGGCCGGAAAAGAACTCGCCCGGCGCAGACGTGCGGTTGATCGGACACAGACATACGTCCGAAGGGAGTTAACCCTACCGGAGGGGCATAGGTTCCGGCACAGGCGGAAAAACCCGATGCGGCTCAGGTTTTCCCCCTGAGAAACGGGAAAGCGATGCTTCAGCGACCACGGCGCTGCGACGTCACCAGCACGATCGGGTTGCCCGCCTCGTCGCGACGGAGGTCGTGCCGCAGGCGGTTCGGAGACGTGACCGATCGCAGCACGATGTTCCAACTCGTGTTGCGCGGCGGGGCCGTCATCCGAGCCTTCGCGAGATCGACACCGCTCGCCGCAGCCGCGGGACGATCGAGCAGGATCGGGACGCCCGTTTCCGCCTCGACGGTCTCCAAGGCTGCCGTGACTGAAACGTTCGACAGGCCGATCGCCTCACGCTGCTGCAATAACGAGTCTCCGATGAGCTGCCGGTTTGAGGGGACGGCCTTCGCGTCGCTGACGGGCTTGCTGCGTCGATCCGGGGCGGGCTTCTCGTCGATCTCCCAGCCGATGGGCCAGACGACCAGCGGAGCGTCGTCGGCCGGCAACGTGGCCGGCAGCGGCTCGATCAGCAGTTCGACGGTTCCATCGGGCAGGCGTTCGGGGTGGAAGCCCATGCCGAACTCGTTGAGCACGAACGCCAACGCGGTGCCCGCCGTGATGCCGGCGACGGAACGCGACACGCCCGCCGCCCGACCCGGTGCGTCGAGCGACTGTTTCGCAGCGACGCTGAACCGAAAGGGGAACTCTCGCGAGATGCCGAACTTGGCGAGCGCCTCGGTCAAAGGGAGGCCCGCGACATCCTCGGCGACGGGTCGTGACATCGCCGTGTAAACCGCTTCGAACTGGGGACGGCTCAGTCCCCACAAGGGCCGTCCCTCCGGCGAGCCCTGAGCGCCGTAGGTCTTCAGTTCGTCGAGCCACTCCTTGAGCGCGGCGCCGTCGGACGAGGTGAAACGCCGGTCCGGGAACACAAGGTTGCCGCGGCTGTCGAGCGCTCCAACGACCGTCACGAATCGCAGCGGTCCCCGCGTGCGTTCGGTGACTTCCATCTTGTCGTCGAGCAATGGGCTGCGCATGCGTGCCGAATAGCCCATCTCGGCGAAGGTCTTGCTCCAATGCTGTGCGTCGAGAGCGTTGCCCTCGCGCGGCATGAGGATCTCGACGTTCACCGTCGTCTTCGACGGATTGAAGCGATCGTCGCGCCGGACGGCCGTCGGAGGAGCTTCCGTCGCCCCGTAGCGGTTCAGCCCGGGATCAAATCCGCGCGGCCCCGGCCGCAAAATGTAATCCTGCGCGTTCGCCACCGAGAGGCACACTGTGAAACCCCAGGCGACAAGACAGAGCAAGACGCGCATCGGCGGTCTCCTGATCGCGGGCCGATGGAACAATGAGTCAGAGCCAGTCTTTGACGATAGCACGCCGGTCATGCGTCCGTCAGCCGCAATTCCCGACAACTCGCCATCACTGCTCGCGGAGCAACTCGCCTCATCTCGTGTGTGGCACGCCCTGACGTAGGAAGGGCGTGGCGAGACGTCTCACGCCCACGCCCTTCCCGTTGGTCTGGGCGTGCCACGCGCAGTGATTATTCCGGTGCGGGCTTGCGCCATCGCTCCGCGAACCATTGGAGGCGGCGCAGGCCGGGGATCGTTTCCGGGAGTTCGGCGACGGCCTCGGCGGCTTGCTCCGTCTGACCTTCAGCCGCCAGGCACAGGACTCGCAGCCCGGCCGCCTCGTCGCTGCGATCGCCACCCTCATCGATGTACCGCTGCGCCGTCGCGGCGGCGGTGGCGAAGTCTCGCTCGGCGTACTGAGCCTGCGCCATCCAATAAAACGCCTCGTCGGCCGCTTGCGAGTTCAACGACTGGTCGCTCGACGAGAGCAGCGCATCCACGATGGCAGACGGATCATCATTAGCGAGAACCGGAGCGGCCGCCAATCGAATCAACTGGTAGCTGCCGCGGGCGGCGGCGGAACGACCCGACATGTGCTCGATCCGCGTCTCCCACAGGTCTCGACTCGGTGGCTCGGGGAAAGGCTCTGGGCCCTTCGTGTTGATACGGACTGGTCCCAGGTAGGGGCGGATGCGCTGCTGCAAGCGTTGCTGCTGCGACGCCGGCAAGTCCTGTCGTGCGACGCGAATCTCCTCGGTGTGCGGCCAGACGCCGATGGCGTCCGCGGTCCAGAACGAACCGCCCGCTGCCGCGACTCGCTCATACATGCCCGGACCGGCCGGCGTGCTGTGCAGCGGATCGTAGAGCAAGACGCCCCGGTCTTCCGTCAGCGACAGCTCAAGCCGCTCCATGGCGAGGTTCCAGAACGAACTCGGGCCGATCAGTTCGACGCGCGGGGACTGCAATCGCGCGGCGTCGATGGGCTGCGGATCAAGCCCGGCCTGTTGCCGGTACTCGGTCAGTAACGTGGGCGTCGCGACGGCTTCCGCCCAGGTCGCCGGCCGGGGCAGCAATGCTCCCGATGCATCGTTCGCTTGTTCCGGCGCTGGCACGGGCAGCCCGAGCGACGTGTCGAACAGATAGACGCCATCGTCGAGCAGCACGCCCACCCACCACGGGTCCGAATCGGTCGCGTCGGCGGGCCGCAGGACGACGGCGTCGGTCCGGAGTTGTCTCACGAGGTTCGCGAACAGCCACGCGCGATCCTCGGCCGAGCCGCGGCCGAAGAGATGTGCCTCGTAGGCCGTGAGCGGCAAATCGGCGGTTCCCGTCGCTTGTGCGCTGACGGTGCGAGTCACGTACTCGAACAGACGTGTGAAGCGATCGATATCCTGTTCGGTGCCGCGGGAGAGGGTGTCGGCGGTCGAGAAGTCGAGCAATGCGTCGCGAATGTGCGCGGCTTCGAACGACGTGAGACGTTCCGACGTGACCTGTTTCAGGCCGTCCGATCCGAGCAATCTCGCCAGCAGCGATTTCGCGTCGTCGGACAACGGTTCCGTCGGAACGGCGCCGCGACAGTCGGGCCGGCGAAGCCACTGCGACAGCGTTTCGGCGGCGAGTCGAGGATCGCTTTTGAGGGTCGTGCCTGTCGAGACGAGTCCCAGGGCGTCAGGACGCACCATGTCGATGCCGTTTTCGAGCAACGCCGCGCATCGCTCGCCGGCGGAGTCGCCCGCATCGATCACGATCGCCGGCCGGCGTTCGCAGCCATACAGAATCGCCGCGAGGGCAGGCAAGCCGATGCAGATCAGCGCGATGGGCCAGTAAGCGACGAGACTCCGCACGAGGTGGCTCTTCTGAAGGGGAACGATCGGGAGAAGTCAGCGATGTCGGTGTTGGTTCAGAGAGAAGAGAAGATGCGGGAGGAACGGAAGAATCTTCGTGCTCGGTCAGGGCTGAAACCGAGGGTCGGGTGCCACTGGCTTTGCCAGTGCTTCGCGGGAATGACGCCCCAAACAGCACTGGCGGAGCCAGTGGCACCCTCAAAGCCAAGAATCGACGAAGCATTCGAGGCGGAACGAACGCCCCTCCCGCTCCTCCGACACCATCCATTCTCCGTTCTTCCGTTCTCCATCCTCAGACGCCAAATTCAAGAACGAGCGATCGCAACCGTCCCAGATCAGCGCAAAGGCGTTCGATGCGATCGAGCGGCACCTGATTCGGGCCGTCGGACAGGGCCTTATCCGGCTTGGGGTGCGTTTCGAGGAAGACGGCGTCGGCTCCGGCGGCGACGGCGGCGCGGGCGATCGTCGGCACCATCTCGCGGCGACCGCCGGTCGTCTTTCCACCGGGCATCTGCACGCTGTGGGTCGCGTCGATCACGACGGGTACGCCGAACGAGCGCATCGTGGGAATCGCCTGCATGTCGTTGATCAGCCGGCCGTAACCGAAGGTCGTGCCGCGTTCCGTGAGAAGGACATTCGGGCAGCCCGTCGCTTCGCATTTCCGCACGACATGCATCATGTCTTCGGGTGCGACGAACTGCGGCTTCTTGACGTTGACGGTTCGACCGAACTCCGCCGCGGCGGTCGCGCAGGCTTCCACAAGGTTAGTCTGTCGAGCCAGAAACGCGGGAATCTGCAAGATATCGCAAACTTCGGCGACGGGGCGGGCCTGTGACGGCTCGTGAACGTCGGTCGTCAGCGGCAGACCGGTGCGTGTCTTGATCTCCGCCAGCATTTCGAGTCCGCGTTCCAGCCCGGGGCCGCGAAAGCTGTCGCCGCTCGTGCGGTTCGCCTTGTCGAAGCTCGCCTTGAACACGATCGGCATGCCGATGCGTTCGCGAACCGCCGCCAGATGATCGCCGACCTCGATCAACAGTTCACGACTTTCGATTACGCAAGGCCCCAACACGAACAGCAACGGCTGGCCGGGACCGCAGGGGGCGTTGCCGATGACGACGGGACAATTGGGCACGGGGCGTCCTTTCGGTGGTCTCATCCCTGGGCTGATCCGCGTAGATTAGACGAGACCCGCGATTTGCGAAACGCCGACGCCCCATAAGGGCTTACGGCGATTTGCGTAATCGCGTTGGAATGAGCCTGACCGAGCCGCGACCGTCAGCAAGGGCCCTCCGGCCGCTCGGTCACGCGCCCTCATGGTTGCGACTCGGAAAAAGCACGCCTCCAGTCCAATCTCACTCCTCCATTCTCCGTTCTTCCCTACTCAGTGCGCTGACAGGCGCGACGAAACCTGTTATCACGCATGGACTCCGGGAACGTCGGGTCGCTCCGACTTCGCGGAGTCGCCGACCATGATGAGTCTTGGCGGGTAAGCCCGCCGCCGCACCTTGAGAGGACACCCGGGATGGGCGTGCCGATTTCGCAGATGTGGACGGTCGCGTCGTATGTCATGCGACAACGCCTGACCGGCCGCAAGCGATACCCCCTCGTGCTGATGCTGGAGCCGTTGTTCCGCTGCAACCTCGCCTGCGCCGGCTGCGGCAAGATCCAGCATCCGAAAGAGGTTCTCAAGCGGCACCTCTCGCCGGAAGAGTGCTTCCGCGCCGTCGAAGAGTGCGGGGCGCCGATCGTGAGCATTCCGGGCGGGGAGCCGTTGCTGCATCCGGAGATCGCCGAAATCGTCGCGGGGCTGGTGGCGCGGAAGAAGTACGTCTATCTCTGCACGAACGCCTTGCTGCTCGAGAAGAAGCTCGACGAGTTCACGCCGTCGAAGTATCTGAGTTTCTCGATCCATCTCGACGGCCCCCGCGAAGAGCACGACGAGGCGGTCTGCCGCGAGGGCGTTTACGACGTTGTGATTCCCGCGATCAGGGCCGCGATCGCCCGCGGCTTTCGCGTGACGACGAACTCGACGCTCTTCAATCATTCCGATCCCGAGCGAGTTCGTGAACTGTTCGACACGCTCGCCGATCTTGGCGTGGAAGGCACGATGGTCTCGCCCGGCTATCCGTACGAGAAGGCTCCCGACCAGGAGCATTTTCTGCATCGTCGCCAGACCGAGACGCTGTTCCGCAAGGTCTTCGCAAACGCGAACCGGCGCTGGCGGTTCAATCAGTCGCCGCTGTTTCTCGAGTTCCTCCGCGGCAACTGGGATCTCGAATGCACGCCGTGGGGCATGCCCACGTACAACCTGTTCGGCTGGCAGAAGCCCTGTTACCTCATCCAGGGCGGCTATTGCGACACGTTCGCGGAACTCATGGAATCGACCCGCTGGGAAGAGTACGGCGCCGCGAGCGGCAACCCCAAGTGCGTCGATTGCATGGTGCACAGCGGCTACGAAGCGACCGCCGTGGCCGAGACGTTCGGCTCGCTGCGAGGATTGGCACGTGCGGCGAGGGTGACATTTGCCGGTCTCGGCGAAATGCGGGACGACATGCCTTCGAGCACGCCTCCTCGCCCGTCCACACGACCAACCAAATCGACGCCGACCCGCGACCGGGAACTCGTGCAACTTCAGGTATGACGACACGCGGCATGGCGGAGAAAAGCCCCCGCAAGGCTCAGGGAACGCACCCTGAGGTCGCCGCTTGCGTCCGACTGGCTTCACTCGCCTACAATGCCTTGTGGGAACGCAGGGAGTTCTTCGCGCCGCGGGCGGGTGTTCTGGCGGTCCTCTGCGTTTCGATCTTCGGAGGGCGCAGTGATGTGCGGGAACTTCAAAGCGACGTTGGCTGCCGTCACCATCGCTGCCGGCACGCTGTCGCTTTCTCCGCCGGCAGAAGCAGGCGTCGGCTATTACTACGCGGCGCCTTCGACCTACTACGCCGCCCCAGTCTATGGCGGATACTACGGGAATCCTGGCTACGGCGGACTGGGCTACGGCGGAATCGGCTACGGCGGAATCGGCTACGGAGGGCTCGGTTACAGCAGTTACGGCTACAGCAGCTATCAATACGGCGGACTCGGTTACGGAGGATACGGCGGGTCGTACTACGGCGGTCCCGGTGGGTCGTTCGGCTTCAGCACCGGTCCGCGGTATCGCTCCGCCGTGCCACGCTATTACGGCGGTTATGAGCCTGGATATTCGAGCTACGGCTACTCGAACTACGGGTATTCGCCTTCGTACTACAGCGGTCGGGACTTCGGCGCTTCGCGGTTCAACTCGATCTACGGAGTCACCAACCGACACAACAGCATGTACGGCTTCGGCTGGTAGACGAATCGTGCGGGTGGCGAAGGAGCGGAAACAACGATCGCTGTGACTCGCCGGTCCATATCGCTTATTGGGGGCGTCTGCCGGTCTTCCCCTGGGAAGGCTACGAAACGGCCCCACTCGTCGCCGCCTGCCCCGCGTCTACCGTGTAGACTGAAGCGTGATGATCTCCGCGTCCGAGAATGACGAGCGGAGACGACTCGAATCTCAACGGAAGGAGAAGCCGCGATGACCGGAAAGCTGCGATCGACGTTTCTCATCGCCGGTGCCGCCGCGGCGGCATTGTTCGCCGGCGATTCGGCGCAGGCCCAGTGGGGCCACGCTCCCGCGACGAGCTACTATCATGCGCCGCTCGACAGTTCGACCTACTGGCTCAACTCCGGCTACCCAACCGGCTCTCGCTATTCGCTGTACCGATCGTACGGCCACAGTTCGTACTACAACCCGCCTTATGGGGCCTACGCCCCCCCGGCCGGCTACGGCATGCCCGGCTACGGCGTGCCGTCCTCTGGAATCGGGCCCTATGGTGGCAGCGTCGGCAACCCGCGCGGTCGTCTGAAGTACGACGTCTACACACCGTTCGGCAAACAGGAAGTCGAGTACAAGTTCCGCCGCAATGGCCGGATCGACGTCGATTACGACGACTGAACTGAGAAGTGATACGGGTTCCAAGATGAACCAGCGCGTCGTGGCATCCGCAACTCGTTGAACGGACGGCGTTTGTGAATACGCTGCGATGCTGCTTCAAGTTAGAATTGGTATGAGAAGACAGATATGAGAAGACAGAATGGAGAAGGGGCGAGAGTGGCGGTCTTGGACTCCATTCGTGGCTTCTGAAACCGTCCTCATGCCGCGGTGAGCTGCCGAGTTGCTGACGAGAGGACGAAATCCGACCTGAACGGTCGGTCTTCGTCCTCTGTTTTTTTCACGACCGCCGCGTCACGTCGCGTGCGTCTCGCCATGGGGCTGCGGATCGTCGGGCGGCGAGACGGCCTTCTCGACCTCGCTCAGCAACTGGTCGAGGCGGAACGGCTTGTAGAGGACGGCTCGCAAACCCGCCTGTCGGGCCTTCACGATGCAGTGCGCCGGATCGTAGCCGAAGCCGGTCATGAGAATGACTTCGAGGTGCTCGTGGATCTCACGCAGCTTCACGAAGCAGTCGTAACCGTTCATGTCGGGCAGGCGGATGTCGACGAGGACGGCGTCGTAATGGAAGCTGCGCGCCATCAACAACGCCTCGTCGCCGTCGTGGGCGGTTTCGACTTCGCAGCCGAAGCGACCCAGCAACGCATGTGCGGCCCGCCGGACCGACTCGTCGCTATCGACGACGAGAATGCGTTTGTCCTTCAGCTTCGGCCGTTCCGGACGCAAGGGCACGGCACCGCGCGGCCCCTTCGACTGCATGTCTTCGCCGACCCGCTGAATCAACTGCTTGATGTCGCGGGCGTCCTTCAACACGCGGTTCAGGCGGTCGCAGACGGTCGGTTCGTGGCCGATGTACTTCTCGAGAATCCAAGCCGCGTCGTTCAGGATCTCGTCCACCGGCCCCGCGACCTCGCGGAGGATCGTCTCGGTGCTTTCGGTCGCCGTGGTCAGCTTCTCGGCGACCAGCAGCTCGAGCGTGTTGAGCGAGACCGCGATCTCGCGCGAGAACAGTTCAAGGAACTGCAGATCGTTCTCGGAAAACGCTCCGACGCGCGGGCTTTCGACGTTGAACGTGCCCAGAATCTCATCGTGAAACACGAGAGGCACCGTCAGCGAGCTCCTGGCGCCCGCGGCTCCCGGCAAGTACAGCGGATCCTGTTCGGTGTCTTCGCAGAGATAACTCTTGCCGGTGGCGGCGACGAACCCCGTCACGCCGTTGCCGGTCGGCTCGGCGTAGAGCGTTCTCGCTTCGGCATCCGACTGCATGCCGACCGCGAGCAACGGGTCGAGCCGGCGGCTGGGTTTGTCGAGCAGCCGGATCTCGACCGTATCGAACTCGAGCAGATCTTGCGTGTAATGCAGGATGCGGCTCTTGAGCAGTTCGATGCGCTCGCTGACCGTCATGTCGAGTAGTTCGTGCGGTGCGAGATCTCCCAGTTCCAGCCCGGCTTGATAGATCGCGTTCAATTTCTGCCGCTGCAAGACCTCTTCCGAGATGTCGCGCACGATCACCGCGAGAAACAGCGGCAGTTCGTCGTTGTCCGCCAGAATCGGGCGGGCGTGCACCTCGTAATATTGCTTCTCGCCGACCCGCAAGGTGCTCTTGCTCGGCTCGCCGGACCCGAGCGCGGTATGAAACGGACAAAAATCAGGACCGAGAATTTCGGGCGTGCCGAAGGCGTCGTAGAAGCTCTCGCCGACCAAGGAATCGTGCGGACGGTTCGCGAGTTCCTTCAGTCGACCGTTCGCCCACAAGACGTTCAGCTCGGGATCGAGCAGCACGATGCCGTCGGGCAGGTACGAGAGGATGCCTCCGGCGTCGAGCAGGCTGCCCGGAGTCGCGGCGTCGCGGCCGAGCAGCAGAACCGCTTCGTACGCACCGTCTTGCAGCAGACGCAGGCCGTCGCGCAGATTCTCGGCCTCGGCCACCTCAAACCGCTCGCGCAGCTCGGCAAGCGAATCGGCGGCAACGCCCTCAAGGCGGCCGAACACCAACAATTTCGAACGAGACACGGCGGGCGGACGGCCGGTAGGGATACCCGGCGGATTATAGATCGCTGTCACCTAAACGCCAACGCGACTTGGGATTGAGAACCCAAGGCCCGATGTTTCCATCCTACGCATCGCGCGGAGCATTGTGGCAAGCCTGGATGCATAAAAATGTCCACCAGAGGTTCCCCCTGTCAGATTTCGCACTTCGTCCTGTCCTGCCGGTAGGATCGGAAGCGTCGATTCTCCGGACACGATAGAGATGCCGGGGGCGATCGTGCCGCTCCCACGATCCGCGGCACGGATCAAGGCGGCCAACCGGGACGAAGGGTGATCCGCATGAGCGCAGAGCTTTGGAATCAGGTCGACAGGTATTTTATCGACGCCCTGCTGCCAAGCGACCCGGTGCTCGAAGCGGCCGTCGCCGCCAGCGCGGCCGCGGAGCTGCCGCCCATCAGCGTGTCGCCCGCGCAGGGAAAGTTTCTCCATCTCCTCGCCCGGATCACGAACGCGCGAAACATCCTCGAAATTGGAACGTTGGGAGGCTACAGCACGATCTGGCTGGCCCGCGCCTTGCCGTCGCACGGTCGTCTGCTGACGCTCGAAGCCGACCCGCGGCACGCCGAGGTCGCACTGGCGAACATCGAGCGCGCGGGCCTGTCGGAAATCGTCGAGCTGCGACGTGGCCTGGCGATGGAAACTCTCCCGCGGCTTGCGTCGGAGGGGCTGAGCCCGTTCGACCTGATCTTCATCGACGCCGACAAAGAAAGCACGCCCGAGTACTTCGACTGGGCGATCCAGCTCTCGCGGCCGGGGACCGTAATCGTCGTCGACAATGTCGTCCGCAACGGCGCCGTGATCGACCCCCACAGCGATGACACGAGCGTGCAAGGCATTCGCCGTTTCATGGAACGCATCGCGACCGACACCCGCGTGACCGCGACCGCGTTACAGACCGTCGGCAGCAAAGGCTACGACGGTTTCGCCATCGCGGTGGTGAACGACGACCGTTTTTCATAGCTCGCAGTCAGGTTTGGAGCCAATCAGTTCGTTAGGTCAGCATCGCCAGCTCCGCCGGCAGGAGCTCGACCTGCCGCTGATCCTCGCGCACACGCGGCCACGAGAAGCGGCCTTGCTCGAGACGCTTACACCATAGAGCGAGAGCGTTCTGAACGATCTTGCGAAATGCTTCCACCTCACGACCGTCATTCTGCGAACCGAACTGCCTTCGCATCGACGGAAGACGTCATGAGCGAGCATGCTGGTCCAGACCCCAGGGAGGGAACGGACATGCCAGGAGATCAGCCTCGGGACACGCTATCGCTTACCGTCGAGCACAAGTTCGCCGCATCTCGATTTGAAAGGAGCTACCTGCAGGAGATCTACGACCTGCTGCTTCACGCGGCCCACAAGGATCATGTGGAACCGATCACCAACGGCGCGGTGTCGCCGTTGGTCGAACCAGAACTCAATCCAGCGGAGATGGAACACCATGCCTCGCCCCGGCCGACACGTTGCAGCCTATGCTCGGGTCTCCTCCGAACGGCAAGCTCAACAGAGGACTGTCGAGAGTCAGGTTGCCGCCATTCAGGAGCGCGTTGCTCAAGACGGAGAACGGCTGGCAGCCGAGCGATGTCTCGTCGATGACGGCTACTCGGGCGACACGCTCGGGCGACACGCTCGAGCGACACGCTCGAGCGGCCTGCTCTCGAGCGGCTTCGCGATCAGATGGCTGCCGGCGAAATCGATCGGCTCTACATCCACTCACCCGATCGCCTTTCACGCCGCTACGCTCACCAGATCCTCCTGCTCGAGGAGTTCGAGCGGGCGGGGGTGGAAGTCGTCTTCCTGAACGCGCGCTGCGATGGGTCCCCCGAAGGAGAATTGCTCCTGCAGATTCAGGGCGTGATCGCCGAGTATGAGCGGGCTAAAATCCTGGAACGCTGCCGACGTGGCCGTAAGCAGCGCGCACGAGCCGGGGACGTGAGCGTGTTTGGTCGAGCACCGTTCGGTTTCCGCTATCTTGAGAAGCGGCGGTTTGGAACGGC
>JACCRE010000206.1 GCA_013813775.1 Planctomycetaceae bacterium | reverse complement strand
CCGCAGGCTTGCGCCCGCGGCTGGCCTGGTTGCTTTGGGGGCATTCACTGCTCCAGCAGCTTGCCGATCGGTTGGAGCGGTTTGAACTGGTCGCACACGATCTTCGTCATCGCCAACAGCGGCACCGCGATCAACGCCCCGCCGACGCCCCAGATCCAGCCCCAGAACGCCAGCGACAGAAACACCATCACCGGGTTGAGGCTGATCTGCTTGCCGAGCACCGTCGGCGTGATGAAGTTTCCCTCGATGCCCGTCAGACTCCAATAAAGGAACGGCGGAAGCAACGCATAGCCCAGCGAATCGAACTGGAGGAACGAGACGAGGCAGACCACCGCCGTGCCCGCGATCGCGCCGACGTACGGAATGAAGTTGAACGCGCAGGCCATCACGCCCCACAGCGCGGCGTCTTCCACCCCCAGCATCGCCATCAACACGCCTTCGGCGACGCCCAGGCACACGTTGATGATCGTGACGGTCAGCAGATACTTCGACATGCCCTCTTCGGCGGCGTAGATCAGCTCGACGACGCCTCGCTTCTCGCGAAAGGTCGGCAACACATGCAACACGTTATTGAGCACGTCGTCGCCGGCGGCGAGCAGAAAATAGAGCAGCACGAGACAGATCACCGCGCCGGCCAGAAAGGTGCTCGTCGCGCTCAAGACCCAGTCGGAAAGCTTCGGCTGCGTGTTCGCGCGCACGACGATTTCCTCTTGCCTCGCGTCGGCGGCCGCCTGATCCTCTTCGCGCTGGGTGACTCGCGCTTTTGCGTCGCGCAAACGTTGATCGAGCCGAATCGCCCCGATCCGCTCGGCATCGTCGATTTCTTCAGCGGGTTCCGTCTCGGTTGGTTCTTTGGCGTCGTCTCGTTGGGAGCCGGTCGCTTCATCGCCCGCGGCCCGTTCAACGAACTCGCCTCCGGACAACCGATCGCCAGTCGCGAGGGCTTCATTGATTTCACGGAACGGCTTGGCGATCGTGCGCACCTTTTCGTCGGCCTGTTCGAGTTTGTTCGGGATGCTGCGGACAAACTCGGTGGCTGGCGCGGCGAGCTGGTAGATGCCGACACCGATCACCGCGACGATCACCGCGATCACGACGGCCGAGGAGATCGCGTCGGGAATACGGAATTTCCGCAGGCGACGGACGACCGGCCGGAACAGCAGCGCGAGGATGACCGCGAAGATCACCGGAAAGAGAATCGATCGAGCGAAGTAGAGGCTGTAGGCGACCGCCAGCGTCGCAAGCACGCCTAACGAGAACGTCTTCGGATCGATGTGAGTTCCCGGCAGCTCCGACTGGCCGGCGATTCCCGGCGGATCGATGAGCGGAATCAAGCCGTCGGCGTCTTCCGCATCGGGCTGGACCGACGAGGCCTCATTTGAGGAAGCCTGCTCGACGGGGCCGCCGCTCGCACGATCCTTCTGCGATGCGGGCGGGCGTCGCTTTCCGTTGCCGGCGCGAGACTCGCCGCCGGCCTTGGTGTCGGGCACGGCGGCCTCCTATGGGAAAACTCAAAATCCGAAACAAGTTCGAAACTCAAATCTCTAAAAACAGCCGCTTCGTTCAGTGAGCGTCGGATTTGGGTGCTTCTGTTTTTGTTTCGTGTTTCGAACTTCGATTGTGAGGGCCTAGAGGATCGATCCGGTGATCGTTGCGCGATTCCTTACCAGGGTTTGAGCTTCCAGCCCAGGACGAAGCCGATGCCGAAGCACCACAGCGCCGCGACGTCGGGCCGCTCGCGGGCATAGTCCTTCAGATACTGCACGACGTCCTGGCTCGGATTGAGTTGCCCGTGTTCGGTGCGAGCGATGGAGGGATTGAAGGTCTTCGTTTCGTTCATATCGATTGCTCCAACTCTGTCCTTGGGAAGTGTGTTTATCTCGGATGCGACGAGTAGCCGCGCGCGGCTCCCGCGGCGACGGTTTTCTCGGCGTCGTGGCGCACTTCGTGTCGCTTCAAGGTGCTTTTCAACCAGGTGATGTTGCGGTTCAATTCGTCGCGACTGCGGGCCAGCGGATCGAGGCAGTGACGCAATCCGCGATAGCCGAGGAAGCCAAGCACGCCCGCTACGACGAGGCCGACGACGACCGCCGTCAGCGTCGCCAGAGCCGGCGGCCAATCGGCCTGATCGCGAAGAAGTTGAGCCAGTGCGAGCAACAGCAACGGCAACGCACTTGCCGCGAACACGGCGGCGGCTCCAATCAGCGCGGTGGGCATGATCGCCCGGCCCGAAGCGGCCTTGGCATCGACGCCCAGCAGCTTGAACTGCAGCTCCGCGAGGGTCAGAACGTCATGCACCAAACCCGAGACGCCGTTGCGGACGCCTTCGGAGGGCGACTCCCGACGCCCCGGATTCAGCGGCGTTTGATAAGGCATCCGACGATGATCCCGATCGTGAGGCCGATGGCGAGCGACAACGAAGCATGGTCGCCGATGAACTGCTTGATCTGAGCGTTGAGGTCGGCGCCGGACGAACGATCGGGGATCGCTGAGGGATCGGCGGGCAGAACTCTGCGTCGTCCGTTGCCGGGCGCCTCGACGGTGGCGATGCGGTTGATCATGGTCGCCGCACCTCGGCGTTGAACTGCTCTCGAGGCTTCTCGGCGGCCTGTTGGCCGAACACCTTGCCCGCCTGCTGACTGGCGTAAGCGGTGACCGCGCGCAGCATCGCGTTCGCCAGCATCGTCAGCACCAGTTGGGCGGGGCCGCCCTGCTTCGCTTCGGCCTTCGCCTTATGCTCGACGACGATCTGATGCCGTTTCGCGAGCTTGGCGATTTCGTCGGCGTCGGGCTGAATGATCTGGATGCGTCGCGGAACGATGAAATAGCCGATCGCCGCGGCCGCGCCCACGGTTCCCCACGGAGCCGCTTTGACGTAGTACCGCCAGTCGGTGAGGTTCCGCGCATTCTCGACGAGCTCATGCACGTTGTCGTCGAGAGTGCTGCGGACGGCCGCCATTTCATTGCGAATGGCGTCGGCGTCCTGGCCCGTCGCATCGGCCACGATGGTCTCCACAGGAGTCGAGAGTCGAGGGTTAAGAGTCGAGAGCCGCAGGCGTCAGCCGGCGGGTCAGGAACATTTCAGCTCCTCCTGGATTTCTAGCCCAACCGCCGCGAGATCGTGTCCGGGATGTAATCCTGAATCGACTCGAGGATGCGATGGCCGAGTTCTTCCGCCCGGCTGCGCGGCTTGGGTCGCGCCGTCGAGAAGGCGACCGACAGGCCGAGGGCCACGCCGATGCCCAGACCGGCCCCGAAGGCCGTCAGCAGCGATCCGGTCGGATTCTCATCCACGGCTCGCGAGACCTCGTCGCAACAGCGATCGGTCCAGCTTTGTGATTGCTCGGTCGTATAGCTTTGCGCGGGCGTGTAATTTCCCGCCGTTCCCGTCGTGCTCATCTTGAAAATCTCCTTGGCGAATCAATGAGTCGTAGTAGACCAACTTGTCTAACACGTTGGGTGGCACGCCCAAACCAACGGGATGGGCGTGAGATGTCTCGCCACGCCCTGCCTACGTCAGGGCGTGCCACCCACCGAAGTTCAGTCGCGCGACGGACGGAAGCACAGACCGACGACTACGCCCGCGACCAGGCCGGTGCCGAAGGCCACGCACAGCGATTCGATCGGATTGCGGCGAACGGCCTGTTCGGCGTCGGCGAGCTTCGCCTGAGCACCGGCGACGACGTCACCGTACTGACCCTGAAATTGCTCGTATTGCTGCCGGGCGGCATCAGACGCACGGTCGGCGTACTCGCGAGCCGTCTCGCTCGCCGTGCCGGCATATTTGCGAGCCGTTTCGCTGGCACGGTCGGCGTATTGACGGGCCGATTCGCTCGCACCTGCGACGGCCGAAGACGCTTGACTGCGAATCTTTTCCATCGTGGTTCCCATGTCGCTGGTCATACGGTCGAGGTCGTGCTCGATCTTCTCGCGGCTCTCGCCGGTACGCCGCTGCACGATGCCGATGAGCTGGTCGGCATTGCCTTCCGCGAGAACGAGGTCGTCGTCGGTCAGCGCGCCCCACTTCTCTTTGACCTTGCCGCGAAGCTCAGTCCAGTGTCCCTTGAAAGTCTGTTCATTGACCATGAAAGGCGTCCTTGATTGAGGTCGGCGAAGGAAGAAATCGCGGTGATGGGAACCGAATCCAGTTGGCAACGATATCGTCGCGAGACGAACGTGCTGCGGCGTTTCCCGACGCCCTTCCCATTGCATCAAGTCTAGACCACGAGGTCTATCCGGGACTTTCCCTGCCCTCGCCTCACAACTTTTTCCGTAATGGCTGTTTGTCCTGTATGTCGGCGGTCCGTCCGCAACATGTCGTAGATGCGACATTAGAGCGCACTTGAATGTGGGCCGTCCTCGGTTATTCTTCTCGCACTGGACCGCGCTCGCGGCGGCATGACGCTGTCGCGTGAGCCTTTTTGGTCGGTGAGGCCAAGGAAAACGGCCGTCTTCCGGCGTTCCTGTTGTCACGGAGGGTTCGTCATGCTGGTGCTCCAGCGAAAAGTGGGCGAGCAGATTCGCATCGGCACCGACATCGTGGTGACCGTGTTGCGAAGCGCATGCGGCAAGGTGAGCTTCGGAATTCAGGCTCCGCCGCATTGCGTGATCCGGCGCGAAGAACTGATGGACATGTTGACGTCAGCCGTCAGCGGCCCCGGTGTTCCGTCGATCTAACATGCCTCGGAAAGACGTCGTTCTTCGAGTTCTCTGAGTCGTTCCGATGGTGGTTTCGAAGCCGTTCGGCGTCATTTTCGATGTCGATGGAGTGCTTATCGATTCCTACGATCCGCACTTTCAGAGTTGGCGAGAAATCGCGAGCGGATACGGCGTCGATTACACCGAAGCGATGTTCGCGTACGGCTTCGGGCGGACGAGTCGCGAAATCGTCGCGACGCAGTGGAATCGCACCGACCTGACGGAAGCTCAGATCCGCGAGATCGACGACGCGAAAGAGGCCGCCTACCGACGCATCGTCGCGGCGGCCTTTCCCGCGATGCCCGGTGCCCGCGATCTCGTCGCTGCGCTGCACACCGCCGGCTTCAAAGTCGCCGTCGGGTCTTCCGGACCTCCCGAGAACGTCGATCTCGCGATCGAGAAGCTCGGTCTCGCCGCGTGGCTCGACGGCAAAGTCACCGGTCGCGACGTGACTCGCGGCAAGCCCGACCCGCAGGTGTTTCTGATCGCCGCCGAGAAGCTCGGCGTGCCTCCCGAACGCTGCGCCGTCGTCGAAGATGCACCGGCCGGCATCGAAGCGGCTCACGCCGCCGGCATGGCCTGCGTGGGGTTCCCCAGCACCGGCCGCACGCTCGACGACGTCAAAGCCGCCGACCTGATCGTGCACAGCCTCGCTGAACTCTCTCCCGAAGCGTTTCGCGAGTTGATCGGCCGCCACGCGCGTTGACGTTTCCTCGTTGCGAGCCGCCGGCACCTCGCCGGGGCCGAGAAGCGTTGATCCGCGTTCTTCGTCGCCGTCTGGCGCGTCTTTCGCCATACTTGGCACGCTCGCATCCTCCGGCCGGCTCACGCCCGCCGTTCTCCAGTTCCGTGAAAGGGCGACGCCTATGACCATCGCCACCCGACCAGCGAAGCTGTCCGCCGAGCCTGCCGAAGCGGAGATCACCAAGGCCGAGGCCTCGATTCTGATCTTCGGAGCCTCCGGCGATCTCACCGCGCGCAAGCTGATTCCCGCGCTGTTCGATCTTTGGAAGGACGGCTACCTCGCCGACAACGCGCCGATCATCGGCGTGGCTCGTCGCGACAAGACCGACGAGTCCTTCCGCGACGAACTCAAAGACGACGTCGCTAAGCACGCTCGCAATACCCCGCAGGGCGATGAGTGGACGAAGTTCGCGAGTCGATTGTTTTACCGCCGACTCGACATCGACGAGGCCGATCAATACGACGCCTGGGGCCGCGCCGTCGAGAAAGTCGAAGCCGAAGCGGGCGTCGAAGGCAAGCGCGTCGCCTATCTCGCGACGGCCCCCGATCTGTTCGTGCCCAGCGTCGAAGCGCTCGCCAAAGGCGGACTGATCCCCAAGCAAAACGGTTCTTCCGACGACAAGTCCGCACCCTGGCTGCGCGTCGTCGTGGAGAAGCCCTTCGGCACCGACCTCGAATCGGCGCACGAATTGAGTCACGGACTCAAGCGATTGCTGCGTGAAAATCAGATCTACCGCATCGATCACTATCTCGGCAAAGAGACGGTTCAGAACATCCTGCTGTTCCGCTTCGGCAACGCGATCTTCGAGCCGCTGTTCAATCGCAATCACGTCGATCACGTGCAGATCACCGTCGCCGAAAGCCAGGGCATCGAAGGCGGCCGCGGCGGCTACTACGACAAATCGGGAGCCTTGCGCGACGTGTTGCAGAACCACGTCTTGCAGCTCTTGTGTCTGACGGCGATGGAGCCGCCCGCGCTGTTCCTCGCCGAGAACCTGCGCGACGAAAAGCTGAAGGTGCTGCAAGCCCTGCGGCCGGGACATGCCTCCGATCTCGCGAAATGGGCGATCGCGGGGCAGTACATCGACGCCGAGATCGAAGGCGAGCGAGTTCCGGGTTATCGACAGGAAGACCGCGTTCCCAAGGACAGCGCCCGCGAAACGTTCGTCGCCATGAAGGTCCTCATCGACAACTGGCGCTGGGCCGGCGTGCCCTTCTATCTTCGCACCGGCAAGCGTCTGCCGGCCCGCGTGACCGAGATCGCGATCCAGTTCAAGCTGCCGCCGCTGAACCTCTTCACGACGGTCGAATGCGAAGGTGACGTATGCGACCTCGTCGCGCAGAAGCCCAACAACCTCGTGTTCCGCATTCAGCCGAAAGAGGCGATCCGCCTCACGTTCAGCACGAAGCGCCCGGGCATGAACTACCAGATTCATCCCGTAACGATGGACTTCAACTACGAGGAAGCCTTCCACAAGACGCTGCCGGAGGCCTACGAACGACTCCTGCTCGACGTGATGCGCGGCGACAACACGCTCTTCACGCGCAACGACGAACTGGAGGCCGCCTGGCGGTTCGTCGACCCGGTGCTCGAAGCGTGGGAAACGAAAGGCTTCGCCCCAGAGCCCTACCCCGTCGGCACCTGGGGCCCCGTCGAAGCCGCCAAACTACTCACCCGCGAGGGAAGACAATGGCGCGAACCGAACCCGGGGAAGTGAACGAGCGAAAACCCGCTCACTCCCCGGTTTCAGCGTCCAATTCGACGTTGTCGAGTGTCGGGGTTCGACTCCGATGCTCAACGTGCCGCGTGTCTCAAAGCTCTCAGGGGACGTCCCCGTGCGACTCGAACTCCTTGCGGCTGCATCGACCCTGATGCAGTGTCGGGGCGGTGTGGTGA
>JACCRE010000168.1 GCA_013813775.1 Planctomycetaceae bacterium | reverse complement strand
TCGGCTTGTGATGCCGCAGCGTGAGCTTCTTGAGGAACGTCAGGAACGCCGCCTTCCATTCGGCGACCTCGTGTTCGGGCACGCCGCGAAAGTTGACGTAGCGCCCGTAGTAGTCGGCGTGCTCGGGAAAGGCCCAGCCCATGTAGGGGGAGTGGAAGGTCATCTGGGCGAGCGCGAACTCTTCTTCCGACGGCGCGTTGATGCTCAGCGAGACGTTGTCGATCTCGAACCGCGTCGCCGGCAGCAGGAAGCGAGCCGCCGTGTTCAGCACCGGCGAACCGGTCAGGAACGTGCTGGGGATCGTGACTTCCGAGAAGCTCGGCGAGCCGAAGCGTTCGTCGATCGCCAGCAGGTTGTGCAAGTGCGTCGTGCCGCTGCGCCAATGGCCGAGGACGAAGAGCGGCGGCGGGACGACGGTGGCGGCGATGCGGCGTCCGTAGATCGCCTTCTCGGCGACGGCGAAGGTCGAGCTGAGACCGCTGGCGAGCGTCGTGAAGGCCGCCTTCGGCCAGTACGCCGGATGGATGCGAAAGCGGTTCTGCGCGAGCAATCGCAGCCACGCTCCCATCGTGATGCCCGTGACGACGCCCGGCCCCGCCGCCCGGAAGAACGCTTCACGCCAGCCGACGGATTTACGACTGGCACGGCGCGAGGCGGCTTGCGGCGACGCCGCGGGAGGTGCGTCGGCTTCGACGGAAGGAGCGTGGATCATCCGTAAGGGGTGCGGCGACGACATCCGATTCGGCCGAGGCTGCGAGAGCGGGTGCCGCATCATAGCAAACCCGCCTTCGTCGCGAACACCGGCAATCTTCTGAAGAATTGACTTCCCGCGAAGTTCACAGGGTCTGAAGAACGTTTTGGGTGCCTTGGGGCTCGCTTTCGCGTTCAGTCCCGATTCTGTTTCCGTTCCGGCCGGTGCGGATGGTATGCTGTGCGGCATCTGTCCCTATGTATAGATTCCAAAATGGCTGGCTCGGCTCCTTCCCCCCGCCCCTCTGGTCGCGGCTCGCCGCTCGCGCCGCCGAACCGTTTTGACCGGCTGCACGTCGAGCCCGATGATGAGCATCGCGATCCGTTCGATCCCGACGAAGGGGAACGCAATCCGCAGACGGTGTTCTTCGACGATTCGTCGCGCAGCGTCGTCAGCGAGAACGACAGCCCCGACATCCCCTTTCGCTACAGCATCAATCCGTATCGCGGCTGCGAGCACGGATGCAGCTACTGCTACGCGCGGCCGAGCCACGAGTACCTGGGCCTCAACGCCGGCATCGATTTTGAGACGAAAATCTTCGTGAAGCGGAACGCGGCGAACCTGTTCCGAGTGTGGCTTCGCAAGCGCAAGTCCTACGAGGGGCCGGTGATCCTGTCGGGCGTGACCGACTGTTATCAGCCGGTGGAACGACGCCTGCGGATCACGCGGGGCTGCATCGCCGTCGCCGCCGAGACGGGTCAGCCGATCAGCATCATCACCAAGAATGCGTTGGTGACGCGGGATCTCGATCTGCTCGCGGAGATGGCCGCGCGGCGGCTCGTGCATGTCTCGATCAGCGTGACGACGCTCGACGCCGACTTCGCCCGTGCGCTGGAGCCGCGGGCCAGCGCTCCCGCGGCACGTCTGCGGGCGATTTCGCAGCTCGCTGCGGCGGGAGTGCCGGTGCGGGTGATGGCCGCGCCGATCATTCCCGGCCTCAACGACAGCGAACTGCCCGCGATTCTCGAAGCGGCCTCAAAGGCCGGGGCGACAAACGCCGGTTACACGCTGTTGCGGCTGCCGCTCGCGGTCGGGCCGGTGTTCCTCGACTGGATGACGCGGAACCGGCCGAACGAAGCCGGCAAGGTCGAAACGTTGATCCGCCGTGCTCGCGGCGGCCGGTTGAACGACAGCCGCTTCGGCGATCGGTTTCGCGGCGAGGGGGAGCGGGCCGAGCAGATTCGGGCGACCTTCAAGCTCTTCGCCCGTCGTTTCCGGCTCGATCAGCCGCTCGTCGATTATGATTTCCGCCTGTTCGAACGCCCCAGCGATCAACTGGGCCAGCGGAAGCTATTCTAGATGACCGCCCGCCTTGCTGATCTGAATCGCGGGAACTCTTCACGATACCGCCGCGTCCTATCAGATGTTCGCCGTGCGGTGACTTCGCTCGCTACCATCGGAACTCGCTCATGTCTCGGTCCGCGCTCGCGGTTTGTGCCTTGATGGTGTCGCTCACGTCCATCGCCCGTGCCGGCGAGATCGGCTGGATCGAGCGGTTCGCGCTCTCCGCCGACCGCGAAGCGGCGTTGCGGCAGCTCATTCCGGGTACGGAAGACTACTACTACTATCACTGCCTGCATTATCAGAACACGGCGCAGTGGCAGAAGGCCGAGGAGACGCTCGCCGCCTGGATTCGGCGGTATCAGCACACGCCGCGAGTCATCGAGATCGAGAATCGGCAGGCGTTGCTGCGCTATGAGCAGGATCACAAGCGGGCGCTCGACCTCATTCGCAATCGCCTGACGTTGCAGTTCGCGCATGAGCGGGAACGGCTCGACCCGGCGGCGAATCTGCCGAACGCTCTCGATCAAGCGCTGCTCGAACGCCGACGCCTCGTCCAGCGGGCGTTCGCGCAGAATCAGGCGACCGTCGAAGGGTTTGAAGATCCGGCCCTCGACTGGCTGCTCGACGTCGAACTCACGCCCGATCGACGACGGCACCTGTTGTCGCGCGTGCGGCGGCCCGATCATCCGAAGCTCGTGGAGCTGATCGCCGCCGACCTTGATTATCAAAACAGCGGCGGGTTCGGTCAGTTCGAGATCCACCGGCAACTGCTGCTCGCGCAGCTTGAAGAACTGCTCAAGCTGAAGCCGGAGCTGCGCAACCAGCAGAACTTCGTGTTCGCTTACCTCGCGAAGCTGCATCCGTCGGCCGACGCGAACTGGCGTCAGGATCGGAAGGAGCTCGCCGCCTATCTCGATCGGCTGTGGGCGTTCGTGTCGACGCTCGAGCCGGTGCATAACTCGCTCAAGGCGCACGTCCTCTATCATCGCCTCGTGCTCGATCGTTCGCACGGCGTTTACGACCTCAAACGCTTCCTCGCATACCTGAAGCTGCCGCGGGGCGTGTTCTACATCGCACCTGTGCTGCGCGACGGTCCGGCGCAACGGCTGCATCCGGTCGATCTCCACGCCGATTATGCCGGCGTGACGCAGTTCGCACCGATCGGCGGTGACGAACCGGTCGTGCGGAGCTATCTCGCCCACTTCCTGCTCGAAGCCGAGAATTACGACCAGTTCAAACCCTACATCGAAGAGAACTACCTGAAGCACCTCTTCGCCGAGGTGAAGATCGTCAACGGTCTCGGCGACGAAGAACGCTGGGCGTCGCTGCTGCCCCCCGAGCAATACCGCGCCTTGAAGGAGCGCATCGATCTCGATTTCGCGGAAACGAACAAGACCGAGTACGGCCCGACCGAAGCCGTGGGTCTCGACGTGTTCGTCAAGAACGTCGACACGCTGCTCGTGAAGGTCTTCGAGATCAACACGAACAGTTACTACCGCCAGTACGGCAAAGAGATCGGCCCCGACATCGACCTCGACGGCCTCGTGGCGAACTTCGAGCAGACGTTCAACTACAACGAGCCGCCGTTGCGGCGCGTGCGGCGGCACTACGAGTTCCCGATGCTCAAGGACCGGGGCGTGTATGTGATCGACTTCATCGGCAACGGCATGAGCAGCCGGGCCGTCGTGCGGAAGGGCAAGCTCGAATTCCTCGTGCGGACGAGCGCGGCCGGCCAGGTCTTCACCGTCATCGACGAGCAGCGTCAGCCCGTTCCCGACGCGACCCTGTGGCTCGCCGGCACGCTGTATCGGCCGACGAAGGAGGGCGTGATCGTCACGCCGTTCAGCAACGAGCCGGGCACGCGTCCGATCGTGCTGTCGGCCGGCGAGTTCTCCTCGCTCGCCCGCTTCGAGCAGCAGGCCGAGAACTACGCCTTCACAGCGGGCATCTATGTCGATCGCGAAGAGCTGTTGAGTCGTCGCAAGGCGGGCGTGCTGATCCGGCCGAGCCTGTCGATCAACGGCACGCCGATCTCGGTGAAGTCGCTGGAAGAGGTGCGGCTCGTCGTGACGTCAACCGATCTCGACGGCGTGCCGACGACGAAGACGGTCGAAGACTTCGAGCTGTTCGACGGCAAAGAGTCGGAATACGAGTTTCAGGTGCCGCCGCGGCTCTCGACGATCCAATTCGTCGTCGCCGCGAAGGTCAAGGCGCTCAGCCGCAACGAGAAGGTCGATCTCTCGGCGCAGCAGACCTTCACCGTCAACGAGATCGACAAGACCGAGCGCATCGAAGACGTGCATCTCGTGCACGCGGGCGGCGAATACTTCGTGGACCTGCTCGGCAAGTCGGGCGAGGCTCAGCCGAACCGCGCCGTGAGCGTGTCGCTCAAGGTGCGAGGCTTCACCGAGCCGGTCTACGCGACGCTGGCGACGAATGCCGACGTCCGCGTCGGTCTTGGTCCGCTCGCCAACGTGGAATCGCTGACCGCTTCGGGTCCGGATGGCACATCTCGCACCTGGCCATTGCGAAAGGATGAGCACAACTATCGCTCCGCCAGGCACGGCGAAGCCGGCAAGACGGTCGAGATCCCGTACATGGGGACGGCGGAGAAGGCCGATCGGTCGGTCGTCTCGCTGCTCGAACTGCGCGGCGAGACGTTCATTAAGGACCACAGCGACGCCGTCACGATCGAGGACGGCCTGCTCAAGATCGCCGGCCTGCCGGCGGGCGATTACTCGCTGCTGCTCAAAGAGCAGGGCGTGACGATCAGGCTGCGGCTGACGGCGGGCACCCGTCGCCTCGGTTACGTGCTGGGTGGCTTCCGGCAACTTGAACTGCGCGCCGCCGAGCCGCCGCAACTCGCGCCGGTGACGGTCGAGGGAGACAAGGTTCGCGTGCGCGTGCTGAATCCGTCGAAGAGTCTGCGCGTGCATGTGTTCGCGACGCGATTCGAGCCGGCGTTCGGGGCCTTTGCGAACCTCGGGAACGTCGTCATCACCCGGGAGCCTTATCTGCGGCTGTTGACTGATCCCGAGTCGCTGTACGTCGTCGGCCGCAACATCGGCGACGAGTACCGCTACGTCATCGAGCGGCGCTACTCGAAGAAGTTTCCCGGCAACATGCTCAACCGCCCGGGACTGCTGCTCAACCCCTGGGTGGTGCATGACACCGAGACCGGCGAGCAAGAAGCCCGCCAGGGCGGCGAGTTCGCGCCGGCTCCCGCGACTCCCGAAAGCCCCGCGGCCGGCGGCGAAGCCAGCGGATTGTCGCGCGAAGGCCAGTTGACCGACCCGGCGAATCTCGACTTCCTCGCCGAGACGTCGATCGTGCTCGCGAACCTCGTCCCCAACGAAAAGGGCGTCATCGAGTTCGACCGCCAGGATCTGGGGCCGCATCAGGATCTCGTCATCGTCGCCGTCGATGGCGAAGAGACGGCGAGCCGGCACTTCTCGTTGCCCGAGATCGATCCCGAGCATCTCGATCTGCGGCTCGCGAAAGGGCTCGACCCGGCGAAGCACTTCATGCGGCAGCGGAAGATCAGCGTGCTGGGTGCAGGCGAGAAACTCGTCTTCGCCGACGTCACGAGCACGAAGTTCGAGATCTATGACAGTCTCGCGAAGGTGTTCGCGCTCTACGCCGCGTTGAACAACGACCCGCGGCTTGCCGAGTTCCGTTTCGTCACGAACTGGAAGACCCTGGAGCCGGCGAAGAAGCGAGAGTTGTATTCCAAGTACGCCAGCCACGAGATGCACTTTTTCGTCCAGCAAAAAGACCCCGAATTCTTCAATGAGGTCGTGAAGCCCTACATCGCCAACAAGCTCGACAAGACCTTCCTCGACCAGTGGCTCATCGAAGCCGATCTCAGCGAGTATCTGGAGCCGTGGCGGTTCGAGCGGCTGAACACGCTCGAAAAAATCCTGCTGGGCCGCCGGATCGAAGAGCAACGGCCCGTCGTCGAGCGCTTCGTGCGCGAGCGATTCGAGATGCTGCCTCCGCAGGGAGATCGCCACGACGCTCTCTTCCGCACGGCGCTGTTGGGGCGCGCCCTTGACGGTTCCAGCTCGGGCTTGTCGGACATGATGCTCCGCGAGGAGTTGGGCGCAGAGCCGGCGGATGGCATGTCCGCCTACGGAGTGATGGGGCTTGGCCGCGGTGGCATGGGCGACATGCCCGCCCCGGCGAAGAATGATCTCCCGTCGTTAGGCAAAGCGATGGCCCCGACGGCTCGCGGCGGCGCCGCCGCGGGGCGCTTCGACCGCGCCCGGCGCTTGAGCACTCAGTCGCGTGCCATGAGTCTTGAAGCAAAAGACGGCGCGAGCGTCGACTTCTTCTCGGACATGGACGTCAAGCTCCGCGAGCAAGTCGAGCAACTCTACCGCCGACTCGACACGACGAAGGAGTGGGCCGAGAACAACTACTACCATGTGCTGAACCTCGAACAGACGCCCGATCTCATTCCCGTGGGGGCGTTCTGGAATGATCTCGCTTCGCATGATCCGTCGAAGCCGTTCCGCTCGGACGACGTCGCCGATGCGACCCGTACGTTCGCTGAGATGCTGACGGCCCTGGCGCTCATCGACGTGCCCTTCGAGGCCGGCAAGCACGAGACGGCGCTCAACGGAGCCGAGTTCACACTCACGGCGGCCTCGCCGCTCGTCGTCTATCACGAAGAGGTGCTGCCGGCGAAAGCCGCCGAGGGCGACGCGCCGGTGCTCGTGAGCCAGAACTTCTTCCGCAGCGACGATCGCCACACGCAGGTCGACAATCAGCAGGTCGACAAGTTCGTCAGCGAGGAGTTCCTGACCGACGTGGTCTACGGCTGCCAGGTCGTCGTCACGAACCCGACCTCGACCCCCCGCAAGCTCGACGTGCTGCTGCAAGTGCCGGTCGGCGCCATTCCCGTCCACAACGGCGAGTTGACCAAGGGGGTGCGTCTTAATCTGGAGCCTTACAGCACGCAGGTCGTCGAGTATCGCTTCTACTTCCCGACCGCCGGCGATTTCGCGCATTACCCCGTGCAGGTCTCGGACGCCGAGCGGGTGCTGGCCTCCGTCGAGCCGGTGACGTTCCACGTCGTCGTCGAGCCGAGCAACGTCGACACGACCTCGTGGGCTTACGTCTCACAGCGCGGCAGCGACGAGGAGGTGCTGGCCTTTCTCGAAAAGAGCAACATCCAGCGGATCGACCTCGACCGTATCGCCTTCCGCATGCAGGACAAGGCGTTCTTCGACAAGGTCATCGCACTGCTCGACGCACGCCACGTCTACAACCACGTGCTGTGGTCTTACGGCGTGCTGCACGACGTGCCGCCGGCGATTCGACAGTTCCTGAAGCACGCCGACGACTTCGTCGCCCAGACCGGCGAGTTCCTCCGCAGCCCGCTGCTGGTGATCGACCCGGTCGTTCGCAAGACCTACGAGCACCTCGAATACGCCCCGCTCGTGAACGCCCGCGTGAATCGTCTGGGCCGCGAACGCGAGATTCTCAACGATCGCTTCCTCGCCCAGTATCAGCGGTTGCTGAAGATCCTGTCGTACCAGCGGCAGCTTGGCGACGAGGAACTCATGGAGGTGCTGTATTACCTGCTGCTGCAGGATCGCGTCGAGGAATCGCTCGCCGTGTATGCCCGCGTCAATTCCGACACCCTCGACACGCGGTTGCAGCACGACTACTTCACGGCGTACCTCGACTTCTACCGGGCCGAGCCGGACGCCGCCAAACAGATCGCGGCGAAGTACGCCGACTACCCCGTCGAACGCTGGCGCGAGGCGTTCGCGAACGTCGTCGCCCAGGCCGACGAGATCGCCAAGAACGAGGTCGTGGTCGTCGATGACGAGGACCGCGATCAGAACCAGGCCCGCCGGGCCGCGCAAACTCCGTCGTTCACGTTCGCCGTCGAGGCGAAGACGGTGAAGCTCGACTACCAGAACCTCGCGTCGGTGCGGGTCAACTACTACCTGATGGACGTGGAATTGCTCTTCAGCCGGAATCCGTTCGTGCAGGACCACGGCGGGCGGTTCTCGTACATCCGGCCCAATCAGACCCAGACGATCGAGCTGCCGCAGGACAAGAGCCGCTTCGAGTTCCCCCTGCCGGAAGAGCTCGACGGCAGCAACGTGCTCATCGAGATCGAAGGGGCCGGCAAAACGCGGTCGCGGGCCTACTACGCGAACTCGCTGCTCGTGCAGGTCATCGAGAACTACGGACAGTTGCAGGTCACCGACGCCGCCGGCAAACCCTTGCCGAAGGTCTACGTGAAGACGTTCGCCCGGATGCGCGACGGCGGCGTGCGGTTCTACAAGGACGGCTACACCGACCTCCGCGGCCGCTTCGACTACACCTCGCTCAACACGAACGACCTGGAGCAGGTGGACCGCTTCTCGATCCTCGTGATGAGCGAAGGCCACGGAGCGCTGATCCGCGAGGCTGGCAAGCCGCCGCAGTAAACCGCTGTCGCAGTGGACCCCTCTCCCTCGGGAGAGGGGCAGGGGTGAGGGGACAAGGCGGCGGTGACGATCCTCAAGCCGCGCCTCATGCTCTTCGAGATTCATTGCCCGAAACGGACACGACGGCATTCGACGCGTCAGACATCCCCTCACCCCGACCCCTCTCCCCAGAGGAGAGGGGAGCCGGTGCGGGTTGCGCCGAGAGTTCACACGTTTCGCTTCCACGCCGGTTCCGCGAACCCCGCAGCATCGACGACCCACGGGCACCAGGTGACGGCGATCGGTGCGACTTGAATGTCGGACTTGCGGGGGGTGACGCTGATTTCTTCGAGCTCGATCGACTGGGGATCGAATTCGACAGCGATGCGTTCGGTCTCGGCGGCAAGGTCGGCGTTAAGGGCATCGTATTCCTTCTTGAGGTCTTCCAGCGTTTCGGTCGCGCGGGCGATGTCCGATCGCTGTTCGGCGGCACGGCCGACGCCGCGCGCGGCCGTCGCCGCACGGCCGACGTTCGTCACGCTCAGCTTCTTCCGTCCGAAGAGCGCGCCGAGCAACGACGAACCGATCGAGATCACGCTGTCGAACGTCGCGCGGCTCGCCTGCCCCTTCTCGCGCTCGACCCGTTGCTCGGCCGCGCTGATCCGTTTCTCGATCCCGGCGATCTTCGTGGCGTACTTCGATCGCAGCTTCGCGACCTCGCGATCACGGCTCTCGCGTGCGTCCTGACCGAGCCGCACGCGAAAATCCCGCTCCGTCTCGCCCGGTCGCGCCGTGGCCTTGACCGCGGGACAGGTCCATAGCGACAGCGTCTGGGTGCGATAGGCCGCGTCTTTGAGTGACTTCGACCAGCCGGCGTAGCTCTTGGGGTTCAGCATTTCCGCAGGGACTTCGGCGAACGTCGCCTCGTGCAGACTGTCGGGAAGGGGACGGGCCGCGTTCGCCTCGACCGGTTCCGCGGCGTCCCAGGATTCGACGCCGGTCGCATCGGCCGGAACGAGCAGCGCACGCTCTTGCCATTCGTCGATGCCCGCCGAACCGGTTTTCACGAAGTGCAGCTTCACCCGGCCCAGCAGCGCGGGACGGTACACGACCGAGCGACCCGTCGGGTTCTGCGCGTCGTCGAGCACCAGCTCCTCGATGTCCGGTGGCAACTGCGGACGTGCCCCGCTGGGCCAGACGGCCGACTGCTTCGCCGCCGCATGCGGAGTCTCGGCGGCGATCGCCCGCTTACGATCGGCCATCAAAGTCGAAATCTGTTCGCGGGTCATCGGGCCGCGCAGATACGACAACGCCCAGCGCGTGCGGATCACGACGGGGGCGTCTTCATGCACGTTGTTGACGAGAAACGTTCGTCCGGCGAGACCGGCGAGCGTCGCTTCGGTCTTCTGTCGATCGAACGCATGTCCCGCCGTCGCCGAGGCGCCTTCGAGACCTTCCAGCACACGAGCTTTGTCGCGTTCGGTCTGCAATCGCCCCAGGAACCAGGTACCGGCGTTCGACAGCCCTTTGTAGTCGAGATCGACCGGGTTCTGCGTCGCGAGCACGACTCCCAGACCGTACGCGCGAGCCTGCTTGAGCAGCGTGAGCATCGGTCGCTTCGACGGCGGCTCGCCGACGGGCGGGAAGAAGCCGGCGACTTCGTCCATGTACAGGATCGCTCGCAGCGTCGATGTTCCGGGCTGCGAGCGCGTCCAGGCGAGGACTTCGCCGAGCAGCAGCGTGACGAAAAAGATCCGTTCGGCGTCGGTGAGATGCGCGATCGACAGGATCGACAAGCGAGGCTTGCCTTCCGCTGTGTAGAGCAGCTTCGACACGTCGAGCGACTCGCCTTCGAGCCAGCCCGCGAAGCCGGGCGACGCCAGCAGCGCGTTCAACCGCATCGCGATCGCGGTGCGCTCTTTCGTGGGGAGAAAGGCTTCAAGGTCGAACACGCCCACCTTGTCGAACGGCGGCGACTGCACGGCGCGAATGAGATCGGCGATCGTGAGGCTTTTTCCGTCGCGCCATGCCTGATCGAGGATCGTCGCCAGCAGAACGTGCTCGTGGCCCGTCAGCGGATCGCTTTGGATGCCGGCGAGCGACAGCAGGCCGGAGGCCGCCGCCGTCACGCGTTCGCGGAACATCTCGGCGTCGGCCACGACGGCTGCCGACGGCGCGGCGAAGCTTTTCAGCACCGTCAGCGGAACGCCTGCCGTGCTGCCGGGCGTGTAGACGGTCCGCTCGACCGACGACGCGAACTTCGCGATGCGACTTGGCGACTGATTCGAGCCTTCCAGGCCATCTCGCCAGTTGTCGGCGATCGCGGCGGCGTACTCATCGACCGATTGTCCGGCGGCACTCGCGCGAGAGGCTTCGACCCAAGGGGCGAAATCCTGCGGACGAAGTTCCGGAAACGTGAGCAGCAGGTTGCCGAGATCCCCCTTGGGATCGATCGCGATCACGGGAACGCCGTCGATCGCGGCTTCCTCGATGAGCGTAATGCCCAGCCCCGTCTTGCCGCTGCCGGTCATGCCCAGGATGACCGCGTGCGTCGTCAGGTCTCTCGCGTCGTACAGATAGTCGCTCGTGACGTCCCCGTCGGCGACCTCCTGACCAAGATAGAAGACGCCGAGTTTCTCATAGCTGTCCGAGGCGGGCATGGCGGTTCGTGTCGCGGTCTAAGATGAAATGCGGAGCAAGGGCCGCCGATTGTAACGACCGATGTGGACTCTCGCTGTGACCGCATGGATCTCGCGATCGAACCACCAAAACGAAAAGCCCCGGCGGTTGCCGGGGCTGCGGGTTCGACGTGTCACTGAAGTTCCTACCGCGAGTAGACCCCTGCGGCCTTGCGCCGCTTGCGAATCGCCGCCGCTTTCTTGGCGGACGCGGACCGTTCTTCAGCCGAGCGGCTGGCTGAGGCCGCCCCGCCTTTATGGCCGCCTTTCTTGCTCGACACATGCGTGTCTTTCTTGCCGCGACCGCTGCCCGACTTGTTGCCGCCGCCGGATTCCTTGTTGACGGTCGCCCACGCCCGTCGCTCGGCTTCCTTCTTTGAGACTCCGCGCTCTTCGTAGCCTTGTTCGATGTGCTCGGCCTTGCGCTTCTGCTTGTCGGTGTATTTGGACTTATCTCCACGAGGCATGGCGATCTCCCTGCTGAGAAACCCCACGTTTGGCCGCCATCATTAGATCGCAATTTCAGTGCCAGATGCAGGCCGATGAAATCTGGAGCGAATGCGTATCGTGACGTGACCGCAACCGACTCACGACGACCGATTCATGACCGGTCAGGGCCCTGAGCGCCGCCAGATCGTCGCCATGACCGGACGGTGATCCGAGCCGATGTTCGGACCGGTTCGACGGTCCGTCACGTTCAGTCCATCCGAGATCAAAATGTGATCGATCGGCGTCATCAACGGAGCGAAGAACGCTGGCCAGGTCGGCTGTAGATCGAAGCCACGCCGCGTGTCCGAGAGCCGCCCTTCACGTAACAACGCGCGAAAGTACGGCGACCACGGCGACGCATTGAGATCGCCCATGACGATGACGTCGAAAGAATCGTCGGCCGCGCGTTGCGCGACCGCGGCAAGCTGCCGGTTCCGCTCCCGTGCCGTCGCCGACCGTACCGGCGGCAGCGGATGAGTGCCGATGATCGTCAGCGGCTCCTCCCCCAGCGTCACCCGGGCCACAATCGTGGGAACACCGGCGTCGCCGAGTTCGACGGTCTCTGCCGTGTCGACCGGTAGGCGGCTCAGCAGCGCGATTCCGAAGTTATCCGACCGTGGCTCAATGACGGCATGCGGATACTCGCCCCGCAAGGGTTCGAGTGCATCGACCCAGCCGTCATCGACTTCCGTGACGAGCAAGAGATCGGGCGACTCGCTCTTCACGAATCGCAGAAAGCGATCGTACTCACGATTCGACGTGTGGACGTTCGCGGAAACGACCTTCAGGCTCTGGCCGACGATTGGCGCGGGCTCCGCGCCCGGTACCCAGAGCCGCAAGGCGTGCGCGCCGGCCAGCACAAGCGCCGCGACAGCCCAGCGGGGACTCCGCAGCAGACCGAAGCCGATCGCGAAGAGAAACGCGATCCCGGCGTACTGCGGCACGAACGCCGTCAGATTGTCGAACATCCAGAAAGCCGGGCCGGCGAAGCTCAACCCGCCAACGGCGTACAAGGCGAACAGCAGGATCCTCAACCGCGATTCGATGAAGGCGGCGATGCGATTCGGCGAACTCGGGACGACGGTGGGTGGATCTGCGTTTGTCACGGTTCGCTGATCATGGTGTTCTCCGGCGCTGAGTGAGAACTGGTGCTCTGTTACAGATGAAAGTTCGGTTTGTGTGCCACTGACTTTGCCGGTGTTTCTCCGGGACGTTGTCCTCAATCGGCACTGGCGGAGCCAGTGGCACCCGAAAACAAGCTCTGGCAAAAACACTACGCGGGAAGCTGTTCTGAGTCTGGCGACCCCGCCTTCCGCTCGAGGACGAGCAAGGTGACGTCATCCGGGGGCGGACCATTCGTTCCGGCCGCGATGATCGCGGCCTTCAAAGCTTCGCAGACGGCGGTCGCCGGTTCGTGTTGATGGGCCAGGAAGACCTGTTCGAGTCTTCGGCGGCCGAACATCTCGCCCTTCTCGTCGCACAACTCGATCGCTCCATCGGTGGCGAGCAGCAGCAGGTCGCCCGTCGCGAGCGGCAACGGACCGGCGGTGGGAAAGTCGTGATCGTCGGAGAAGCCCAGCGGCAACGCGGTCGTCTCCAGCATCTTGCAGGTGCCGGCGCGTCGATTGAGCAGCAGGCTTGGCCCGTGCCCCGCGTTGACCCAGGTCAGCTCGTGCTTCACCGGGTCAAGCACGGCGAACAGCAGCGTGACGAAGCGGCCGAGCTCGAAATCTCCGCGGATCGTTTCGCTGAGCAGCGAGAGGATGCGGGACGGGTCCGATTCGGTGCGGGCGAGCACGTGCAGCATCGCCCGTACGCTCGCCATGAGCAGACTTGGGCCGATGCCGTGACCGCTGACGTCGGCGATGACGAGACCGACGCGTCCGTCGGGCAGCGGCAGCACGTCGTAGTAGTCTCCGCCGACGCCTTCGGCCGGTTCCCACCATGCCGCGATCTCGTAGCCGGGGATCGTCGGCAGGCACTTCGGCAGGAAGCCCGCTTGAATCTGACGCCCCACGTCGAGATTCATCTTCATCGACTGCGACTGTTTCGCGTCGTCGAGCAGTGCGGCCCGTTCAATGGCGATCGCCGCGTGCGAGGCGAACGCTGTTACGAGGCGTTCGTCGAAGCCGTCGAAGCCCTTGTCCTTGTTCAGAAGCTGAAGCACGCCGACGAGCTTGCCATCGGGGGGCGACAACAACGGTGCGGCGAGCAGATTGCGAGTTGTGAAGCCCGTCACGCGGTCGGCGACGTCGGACCAGCGCAGATCGGCGGCCGGATCGGGCACGTTGACGAGTTCGCGACGCTCGGCGACCCAGCCGGCGATGCCCTGCCCGAGCGGCAGCCTCAGTTCGCCGAGCTCCACTTCGGTGGCGACCCGCATGATGAGCGACTGCGCCGCTTCATCGAACACGAACAGGCTGGCGCGTTCGCAGCCGACGGCCCGGCAGGCGAGGTCGGCCGCCGCTGTGAGCACCGCGTCGAGATCGTGCTCGGCGGCGAGACGCCCCGTCAGATCGACAAGTCGTGAAAGTGCGTCGAGCCGCTTTCGCAATGACTTCGGATCCTCAAACGACGGTGCGTCGAAACGCCAGTCGGTGGCGAGGGTGCGATGTGTTGCCAGGCCGCTGGCCATGGGAGTCCCTTCGTCAGGCCGCGAAAGGGGGCAGGGTCGATCGTTTGGTCGGAGGTGTCAACGCGACTTTGGCTCACCCGCGTCTGTTTGCCGCAAGACCGGCCACGGTCATAATGCGGCATTCTCCGCGTGCCGAAGTCGTTGGCCCGCAACGCCAAACGTTGTTTTCAGGACTGAGGACCGATGCCACAGCTCACCGTCGAAAACGTCGGAACATTCGAAATTCCCGCCGGAAAGCGTCTCGTGCTCGCTTTGACCGAGGATGCCGGCACCGACCAGCTCCATGCCTGCGGTGGAAAGGCGAAATGCACGACCTGCCGCGTGGAGTTCATCTCCGGCGAGCCCGACGTGCTGACGCGGGCCGAGCGAGACGTGCTGCTCGCAAAAGGCGTGACGACGCCGGGAGTGCGGCTCTCGTGCCAGATTCCTATGGAAAACGACATGGAAGTTCGCCTCGTCAGCCGGTTCGAAGGCAGCGGGCGCAAAGACGCCGGCAGTCCTGTGAGTCCCGCGCTTGAGCCTGTTCCGGTGGAGTGGGTCGAAAAATAAGCGGGCGAGGCGGTACTTTTTTGGCTTGCGGAGGCCGAGAGACCTGCTAAACTGCCGGCCTGCAATTGAGATTGAGTCTCAATATCCACTGCTGATGCGGTGGAAAGCCTTCTGGGCCGTACTCAGGAAATTGGCCATGCGTCTCCGCTTCGCTGCTCGCCGTACCGGCTTCACGCTCATCGAACTCCTGGTGGTGATCGCGATCATCGCCGTCCTGATCGCGCTTTTGCTGCCGGCCGTGCAACAGGCACGCGAGGCCGCCCGGCGAACGCAGTGCAAGAACAACCTCAAGCAGATGGGGCTGGCTCTGCACAACTACAACGACACCTACGGCGTATTTCCGCCGCTCGGTCTCTTCCGGACGGATGTGACGAGTGACAGCTGGTCGGCCCATGCCCGCATCCTGCCGTTCCTCGAGCAGGCGAACCTTCAGAACCTTATCGACTGGAACGTCTCGTACTCCCTCCAGCCCGCCGTCGCCAAAACACGGGTTCCGGTCTATCTCTGTCCCAGTGATCCGAACGACCGAGAGCGTCTGGACGGCACCTTCACGCATTACCCCGTCACCTACGGGTTCGTCGCGGGCACCTGGTTCGTATGGGATCCGGCGACGCGACAGTCGG
Organism: Planctomycetaceae bacterium; assembly: GCA_013813775.1. Lineage (GTDB taxonomy): Bacteria > Planctomycetota > Planctomycetia > Planctomycetales > Planctomycetaceae > JACCRE01. The sequence continues at coordinate 37,654 of JACCRE010000168.1, read as the reverse complement.
GGGACGGAGCCTTCGTGCCGAACCGGCCGAACGGCCCTCGCAACTTCACCGACGGCCTGAGCAACACGATCGGCGTCTCGGAGGTCAAGGCTTTTCAAGCCTATCTGCGCGACGGCGGAACCCCTGCCGGCCTGAATCAACCAATCCCCGCCGATCCGGGGGCGATCGCCGGTTACGGTGGCGACTTCAAAACCGACACCGGCCACACCGAGTGGGTCGACGCACGCGTGCATCAGACGGGCGTCACGATGACCTTCGGACCCAACACCGTCGTGCCCTACACGAGCGGCGGCATCGCCTACGACGTCGACTTCAACTCGTCACGCGAGGGGAAGACGACGAACGGGACGACCTACGCCGCCGTCACCAGCCGCAGCTACCACACCGGCACTGTGAACTCGCTGCTGATGGACGGCTCGGTTCGCGGCGTCAGCGAGAACATCGACCTCGTCACTTGGCGACTGCTGGGTCAGCGCGCCGACGGCAAAGTCATCGGGGAGTTCTGATTCAGTTGCTCAACACGACGAGCCGGAACGCTTCCATCAATCGTGCGCCTCAAACGTCGCCCGCAGCGCCTCGATCCGCTTGCGATTCGTGCCGAAGTCCGTCCGGCCGAGCCGCGACGCGCTGCGGACGTGGATCACGCCGGCTGGCGCATCGAGCAGGAACTCGCCGTCGTCGATGAATCTCAAAACCGGCGTCGTGAATTCGGCATGGACGTACGAGTCCTCCGCCGTGACGATCGTTGTGCGAGGCTGACGCTTTAGAATGTCGATCAGCCGCCGCCAGGCATCAGACGGCGGATCTGTGAACCGCAACGGCTCGATGTGATGAACCCCGTCGCTTGCCGGCGAACAGGAACGGACGCAGTTGGGTGATCGCGGACATGCCGCGAGCCGACCATCGACGAGCCCCGGTCCTCGAGATCTCTGACCAAACGCACCGCTCATTCGAGTGACGCTTTCTGCTTCATGCGTGGGGCCAATGGTTCCGAGACATGGCCGTTTCTGACCGCAGGCTTTACCGGTGGTCGAACTCGCGAGATTATTCGGCGTCGCGCGGTCTTCGTCCATCAGCGTGAGAATGAGTGCGTCAGGCGATGGACGCCGCGAATCACGAATGTTGAACGACAAAGAGCACGTAGGTCACCAAGAAACGACACATCGCGAGTGATATACGGGGATCGCCGCGGCCGTTGAAAGAGCTTTGTGGTCGTTGTGCTTGGCGGTTCTCGTCACTATTGCTCGCTTTCACGGTCACGCTTAGCGTGCGAAGATTCTGCGATTCGATCCGCCACCGGCTCATCTGAACGAAAATGAACTCGGGTGTTGCGACATTGAATGCGGCGACGATCTCCCTCCGAAGCGTCGGCAAAGCGTTCGCCGACAAACCGCCCGTGCTGAGTGATGTTTCTTTCGATATCGCCGCAGGTGAGTTCGTCGCGATCGTCGGTCCGAGCGGCTGCGGCAAAAGCACCTTTCTGAGAATGCTCGCTGGTCTCGATCGGCCGACGGAAGGTTCGATCATGTCGCACGATGATGCGAACTCGGTCTCGCGAACAGCATTCGTCTTTCAGGAGCCGGCGCTGCTGCCGTGGCGGTCTGTCACGGCGAACATCGCTCTTCCACTCGAACTCGAAGGCGTGCCCCGGCTCGAGCGAAACCTGCGGGTGCATGAGTGCCTGTCGTTGATCGGGCTTTCGGACGCCGACGCGGCCAAGCTGCCGCGACAACTCTCGGGCGGAATGCGGATGCGCGTTTCGCTCGCCAGGTCGCTCGTGACCCGCCCGCAACTCTTGCTGCTCGACGAACCCTTCGCCGCCCTCGACGACATCCTGCGCCAGCGGTTGAACGCCGAACTGCACCGCCTGTGGCTGGAACAGCGCTGGACGGCGGTGTTCGTCACGCACAACGTCGCGGAAGCGGCGTTCCTCGCGAACCGGGTGCTCGTGATGTCGGCGCATCCGGGGCGGGTTGTCGAAGACGTCGCGGTGCCGTTCGCTACGCCCCGAGACGAAGACCTGCGATCGACGCCCGAGTTCGCCCGGTTCGTCGGCGAGATCGCACGACGCTTGCGGCGGACGGATACTCCAGCACTTCCGGCGGGGCTGAACCCCGCGGCCTTCTGAGTCGCATGTCGAAACTCGCGAAGACTTCGCTCCCGCCGATCGCCGCACTGCTGCTCGTTGTGGCGGCGTGGCAGGCGTGCGAGCGGATGTTCGACCCGCCGAAGTATCTGCTGCCGTCACCCCTTGAGGTGGTGTCGGCGATTCTGAAAGATCCGGGCAAGCTCGTGCGGGCGACATGGCGCACGGCGATCGCGGCCGTGGCGGCTTTGGCGATCAGCATCGTCGCCGGCACTCTCACCGGCCTTCTGTTCTCGCAATCGGCGCTGCTGCGACGAAGCCTGTATCCCTATGCGATCTTTCTGCAGACCGTGCCGATCATCGCCGTCGCGCCGCTGATCGTGCTGTGGCTCGGCTACGGAACGGCGAGCATCGTGACCGTCGCCGTGATCATCAGCCTGTTTCCCGTGATCACCGCGGCGACGGCTGGACTGACGCATCTCGACCCGCTGCTCGTCGATTTCTTCACCCTGCATCATGCCTCGCGCTGGCAGACGCTGTGGAAGCTGCGACTGCCGACGGCCGTGCCGTCGATCATCACCGGCGCGAAGACCAGCAGCGGACTCGCGGTGATCGGCGCGATCGTGGGCGAGTTCTTCACCGGCTACGGCACGAACGACTATGGCCTCGGTTTTTTGATCCGCGTGACGGCCGACCAAAGCCGCACCGCCGAACTGTTCGCCGCGGTCCTCGCCTCAACCGCATTGGGTGTGATGATCTTCGCCGCCGTGAGCAGTGCCGGTGCGGTGATTCTCAACCGCTGGTATGATCCTGCCCACTGACGCTTAATGGTTCGCGGCGCTGCAAGCCTGACGGCACCAGATGTTTCATGGAGGAAACGGATGCCCCGCTGGACGATCCTGACGCCGGTTCTGATGTCGCTCCTCGGGTGCTGGCAGTCGGATCCCGAACCTGCGCCGGCGACCGCCCACGACGGCACGCTCCGCAAGGTCACGCTGCAGCTCAACTGGTATCCCGAGGCCGAGCACGGCGGCTTTTATGCCGCGCTCGAAAACGGCTATTACCGCGACGAAGGCCTCGACGTCACCATTTTGCGAGGCGGGGCCGACGTGCCGGTCGTGCAGAAGGTCGCGGCGGGGCAGGCCGATTTCGGCATCGAGAACGCCGATCGTATCCTGTTGATGCGCGCGCAGGAAGCCGACGTCGTCGCCGTGCTCGCTCCGATGCAGACGAGCCCGCGCTGTTTGATGGTGCATGAGATCGCGAACGTCGCGTCGTTCGCCGACCTGAAGGGCGTCACGATCGCGATGAACGCGGGCGAGCCGTTCGCCCAGTTTTTGCTCAAGAAGTCGCTGCCGAACGACGTGCAAGTGGTGCCGTACACGGGCGGCGTCTCGCATTTTCTCCGCGACGACAAGCACGCGCAGCAGGGCTACAGCTTCAGCGAACCGTTCCTGGCCGAGGAACAGGGGACCGATCCGAAAGTGCTGCTCGTCGCCGAGGCGGGCTTCAACCCCTACACGAGTTGTCTTTTCACACGCGACGAACTCGCCGACGAGGAGCCGTCGCTCGTCCGCAAGATGGTCTCAGCGAGCGTGAAGGGCTGGAAAGACTACCTCGCCAGTCCGAACGCGACGAACGCCGCGATCCACAATCTCAATCCCGAGATGAGCCTCGACATCCTCGCCTTCGGCGCCGAGGCGATGCGTCCCCTATGTAGCCCCGAGGGACAAGAATCCCAGCCTTTTGGCCGCATGACGGCGGAACGATGGCAGAACCTCGCCCAGCAAATGATCGACACCGGCGTCCTCGAACCGAAGACCGTCGATCCGGCGAAAGCCTTTCGCGCGGAGTTTCTACCAAGCGATTCTCCCGAATGAGCCGGAATGCCTTCAATCGGGTCTCTGCGGACGTTCGACCGGCCTTTTTCGAGGAACGTGCAGGATTCGGGAGGAATTCGTGCGCCGACCGGGCGTTCCGCGGCGTCTGAAGTGAGGAACGGAAGGTTCTTGGAGTCGGACAGGCCGGCGGTTAGACTGAACGTTCGTTGCGAATCTTCGGCGAGCTGGTCATGCAGGCTTCGATGGGTCGATCGTTGGTTCTCGGCTTCGCGTTGCTGGCGACGGCATGCGACGAGGCCGCCGCTGCCGGCCGCGATCTCGTCATCGATGTCGCCGGCCAGCCGGTTCGCGTGAACGTGACCGCCACGATCGATGGCAAGCCGATCGACGATAAGCTGACCGAGATCGTCGTCCAGCCGCAGCCGCTTGTCGATCGGCTGGAGCTTTTCGCGGCCCTCGACGCCGACGGCGACGGCTTTGTGACGGCCGACGAACTCGCCACGGCCGAGCGGTTGCTCGCCCGCTACGACGCCGACGGTGACGGCACGCTCAACCAACCGGAACTCGCACCGACTGAGCCGTTGCAGCCGACTCCGCTTCGCAGCGGCAGCGATTTTCCCCCCGGACGCTTTCCCTTTCACTGGAAGGAATCGACGGGCGCGCCCGACGTGACGGTCGAGATCAAGCTCATCGGCCGGGCGTTCGGTAGGCCGAAGGTGGTGGTGGTGACGGAGGGGTCGGGGGGCGGGGATCGGGGGTCAGGAAAACAAGCAACTTCACCGCCGGAACTCTCGGTCACGTCCGAAACCCGCAAAGCGGCATTCGACGTCGCGGGCATCGGGCTTGATCTTGATGCGACGCCGGCGCGGATCACGTCGGAAGACGTCAAGCGTTTTTATCTGCTGCAACTGCGGCAGCGGGATGCTGATAAGAACGGCTATCTCGACGAAGGCGAGTTTCTCGGCCTCGGTCTGCCGAGTCTCGACTACAAGACCGCCGACGCGAACGGCGACGGCATGCTGTTTCCGGAAGAACTGCGTGCCAAACTCGATGAACTCATCGCAAGCCAGACAAATCGAGTTCGCATCGAAGCCAGCTACGAGCGGCAGCCCCTGTTCACGAAGCTCGACGCCGATGGCGACATGCGGTTAAGCCGACGGGAATTGCGCGAGGCCCATGCGGCCCTCGCTGCGGTCGATGCCGACGGAGACGGTCGCATCGGACTCGCGGAATTCGGGGGACGCTATCGACTGGCATTCAGCGTGCCTAACCTGCTCGACGGTGCGAACCCGCGTATGGTCGCACAGGTCGAAGCGATGCCGCGCGGTCCGTCGCGGCGCTCGGCGGAAGGTCCTAAATGGTTCGCCGCCATGGACCGCAACGCCGATGGCGACCTATCGATGCGAGAGTTTTTGGGAACGATCGAGCTCTTCAAGAGACTGGATGTAGACGAAGATGGCCTGATTTCGCCCTCCGAAGCGAAATCGGCCGAAGAATTCGTTTCGAATCGCGAATCGCTGCCATAGGGCAAGGCGTCGCGTCATTTCTGGAGCAGAAGCATGTCGCAGACACCGCAAACCGACCGGATGCTCAACGCTGTCCGACGGCGCATGTACGCCGCCCGCTGGGTGCGATTGTTTTTGTGGTGTGTCTTCTGGGCCTGCCTCGCGACCGCTGCGGCCATGCCGGCGGCCTGGTTTCTCGATCAGGTCGATCTACGAATGACGCTCGCCGCCGTACCGGCCGCGATTGCGATCGGCTTGCTCGTTTCGACGTTGCTCGCGAAGCGTCCCGACCGTGCCGATGCCGCCCAGGCCGCCGATTCGTATGCCGGAACGAAAGATCTCTTTCTCACCGTCACCCGGCTGGAAGCCTCGCCGCAGCCGGGAGGCGATTACGCCCCGCTTGTGCTGCGCGACGCGGAAGCGTCGGCGAAGCGTGTCGAAGCCCGTCGTGCCGTTCCGATCCCGTTTGAAAGGCCGCTGGGCTGGGCGGCGACGGGTCTCGCGGCGGCTCTCGCCGTCGCCTTCGTCGTGCCGCAGTTCGATCCGTTCGGCACCGTCGCCGCCGCCGAGGAAGTGGCGAAGGAGCAGAAGGTTCTCAAGGCGCTCGACAAGGCGAACGAAGAGCGCAAGGTCGAGCTGCGCAAGCGAAACCCCGAGGCTCAGCTTTCCGAAGACGTCGAGCAGTCTGTCGAGCAACTCAAGCAGTCTCTCAAGCAGATGAAGCCGACGAAGAGGCCGGAGAACCTGAAGGTTCTGTCGGATCGCCAGAAAGACCTCGGCGAGAAATGGCGGAAAGCGAGCGCCGAGTCTCTCAAGGATCTCTTCGACAGCCGCAACAGCGATCAGGCCTTCGGCAACGTCGCCGACGGCGAGCAACTCAAGAAGTGGTCGAAGGAACTGCAGGAAGGCTCGACCGAGTCGCTCCGTAAAGAGATCGACCAGTTGAAGCAGGATCTGCAGAAGCTCGCCCAAACCTCTGATCCCGTCGAACGCCAGGAGCAGTTGCGCAAGGTCGAAGAGCGCCTGAAACGCATGGAGCGCTTCGCGAAGGAGAATGCGAACTCCAAGCCGCTCGCAGCGTCGTTGAAACGGGCGCTGACGCAGCTCGACGCCGCCCGCAAGGCGGGCGCGAGCAAAGACGGCGAGAAATCGATGTCGAAAGAGGCCTTGGAGTCGATGAAGGAGAGCCTGGAACTCTCGAAGATGGAGCTACAGGAGATGGCCCAATCGGCCCGCGACCTCAAAGAGCTCGAGAAGGCTCTGGAGACGTTGCAGATGGCCAAGAAGGCCGCGGAGAAGTCAGAACTCGACGGCCAGGAGTGTGAGGACTGCGTGTCGCTCGAAGACTACCAAGAATACTACAAGGAACTCGTCGCGCAGTTCGGCGAAGGCAACGGTGAAGGCATGGGCGATCGCGGCATCGGCGAAGGCGGCGTCGCGCCGGAAGATGACGCGGCAAAAAGCGGGTTCAAGACCGAGCAGTCCAAGTCCGCCGTCACCGCCGGCAAGGTGTTGCTCTCGCTGCAAACGAAGGGTCTCTCCGACACGGGCGAAGCCGAAGAGAACTACGCCAAGAGCATCGGCGAAGTGAAGCAAGGCGTCAGCGAAGCCATCCTGCAGGAGCAGGTTCCACCGGGCTACCACGAAGAGATCAAGAAGTACTTCGACACTCTGAAGCCGGCCGCGGACGCATCAGCGTCAAGCGGGGACGCGGTGGAGGAGTGACCACGGAAGTCACGGCAGGAACTACGAAAGACAAATGGAACGAAAGGAAACGCGACGCGCTGAATGACCGGATGAAAGAGACTCTCTTGGCGGCGAACTTGTGAGGGAGACGACGAGTCGAATCCCGTTCGACCTTTTCGCGTCTTTCGTGGTTCTCCTTTCCGTGTGCTTCCGTCGCTTCCGTGGTTCACTCGAATCCGTGGAAAGCATGAACCACGGAAAACACTGAAAAAATGTAACGACCACGAAAGACATGAAGCACACGAAATGATTTGCGACGCCGTCGGATGATCGAATGAAAACGTGCCGTCGCAGGAGAGCTGGCATTGAAACCACGAGGCTGGTTCCTCTGCATCCTTTCGCGCGTTTCGCGTCTTTCGCGTTTCCCTTTTTCGTGTGCTTCCGTCTTTTTCGTGGTTCCCTCCGTCGAGTGCGAATCCATTCGCTTGCCGCGTTTGTAGTCCTCGGCCTCGTCGGTTGCTTCGGCGGCAACGACGACGCCCTCGTCGTGTACTGCTCGCACGACGCTGTGTTCTCGCAACAAATTCTTGACGACTTCACCCGTGAGACGGGTATTCCGGTTGCGGCGCGATTCGATACCGAAGCGACGAAATCGCTGGGCCTGATCAATCTCATCGTGCGAGAGTCGAAAGCTCCTCGCTGCGACGTCTTCTGGAACAACGAAACGCTCGGCACGATCGACTTGGCAAAACGAGGGTTGACCGAGCCTTACCAAGGTTCCGGGTTCAAGCGGATTCCGAGTTCGTTCAAAGATCCCGACGGTCTCTGGTGCGGTTTCGCGGCGAGGCTGCGGGTCTGGATCGTCAACACCAACCAGATGAAACCGTCTGCCGATGTCGTGCGGAGCGCATTCAATCTCCGGATTCAGGACTTCACCTACGCGAAACCGCTCTATGGGACGACTCTCACACACTATTGCGTTCTTTGGTCGACGTTAGCGCCTGATGTTTGTCAATCGATTGATCATATGCTCCGCGAAGAAGCGACAACTGCTGCGAGCAACGGTCAAACGCGGGATCTCGTCGCGAATGGCACATGTGCCTTCGGCTGGACTGATACCGATGATTATTTCGGTGCGGTCGATTCAGGAAAGCCGGTGGGAATGGTGCCGGTCCGGCTTGCTGGAGGGCAAACGATTTGCATTCCGAATAGTGTGGCCATCATCAAAGGCACCAAGCGCCGCGAGGCGGCTGAGAGCTTGGTCGATTATCTGCTGTCGCGCGAGGTTGAATTGCGTCTCGCGAAATCCGAATCACGACAGATTCCGTTGGGCGACATCGGCGACGCCGAACTTCCCGTCGAGGTCGCGGAGCTCGTTCCGTGGGCCGCGAAGGGCATCGACCTGTCGGAAGCCGCCGCGGTTCGCACAGACGTGCTGACCTGGCTGACCGAAACCTACACGAATTGAGCGCAGGCCGCTGTGAGCGACTACGGCATCGCGGTCGCGACCGGCTGGACGGCGCTCAGAGCCGCGATCATCGCACCGTGGGCGGTGTTTGCCGCCGGCGTGATTGTCGCGGAATTTCGGCGCACCTCGCCGGCGGGGCGGCGTTGGTTATGGGGACTGCTGCTGGCGTCGATCCTGTCGCCCGATCTCGTCGCCGGTTACGGATACTCGAACTTTTCCGTGTCGCTCGCCCGACATTCCTTATGGAACGAGCTCTTCCTCGCGCTGCTGATCGGGCTGAAAGCCGCGGCCGTCGCCGCGGCCGTGCTCTACTTCACACCCGATCCGGCGTTGTCGCCCTCAGGCCGGCATCTGCTAAGGCTGAGCCGGTCCCGCGTCGCGGCGTTCGAGCGATTCCGGCTGCTCGTCGCTCACGGTCCCGTCGCACGCGGCCTGCCTGCGTTCGCGATCGCGTTTCTGTTCGCGTTCCAGCAGTTCGAACTGCCGAGCCTCACGGGGATCACGGCGTGGACGGTCACGCTGTTCGATCGACAGGCTTTGCTACCCGACCTCGCCGACTCGGCCGACCCACTCACCTGGCCGCTCGCCGTCGAACTGCTGGCGCTGGCTCCCGTCATTCTCTTCGTGGTACGTGCGATCGCTTCCGGTCGGCGTTCCGTGGCTCCGTTTGTTGCTACAGCGCGAAGTCGCGTCGCCGCCTGGGCGACCCTATTTCTCATGGTCAGTCTGACGGCCGTCGTTCCGTTCGCGATTCTCGCTCGTCAGGGGGCGACGGGGTTCGGATACCTCGCGACGAATGCCCCCAACGTCGCCGCGTACTGGAAAGAAATCGGCATCGCGGCGGGCTACGGCGTGTCGTCGGCAGCGATCGCGTCCGTGGCCGCGGTCGGACTGTTGAAGCTCGTGTCTCTTTCCAAGCCGCCTGCGATCGGCGTCGCGCTGCTCGTACTGGCGTGCGTGCCGGGCCTGTGCGGTGCGATGGTGCCGAGTCTCGTCGCCGTCGAGTGCTTGCAGCATCCGCTGCTGCTCGGCCTGCGCGACACGCTCGTTCCGCTGATCGTCGTGCTGGCGCTGTTCCTGCTTCCGCGAGCGCTGCTGCTCGAATCGCTCGCGAGGCTCCTGCGCGATGGACAGGCGATCCACTTGGCGCGCGGGTTGAGGATGTCGCCGGTCTCTGTTCAGCAGCGCGCGGGGCGATCGCTGTTGTGGACGCTCGAAGGCTTCGGTCGGTTCTGTCGGTTCTCGCTGCTCGCCTACTGGGGTTATCTCGACCTGACGGCCGCCACGATTCTGTCTCCGCCCGGCGTCGTGCCGGTGACGGCGCGGCTCTACAATCTGATGCACTACGGTCACAACGCCGCGCTGTCGGCGATGACGCTCGTCGCTGTGGCCGTCCCCGTCGCGGGATTCTTGATCGTGCTCTTCCTTCGTCGCCTGACTTTGCGCGTGATCGCTCGATGACCGCGCGATTATGGACCTTCGACCGTGTGAATCTAGCCGGCCGCCCGACACCGCGGCTGGTCGATGCGTCACTGTCCATTGCGACGGGAGTGACCGCCATCGTGGGTCCGTCGGGGGCCGGTAAGACATCGCTGTTGAACCTGCTCGTCGGTTATGAGCAATCGGCGTCGGGTCGAATCGACCGAGCCGAAGCACCAACAGGCCGACTGGCGTACTTCTGGGGTCCGCAGGACGACGGCTTGTGGCCGGGTGTCAGCGTTCGCCGACATCTCGAACTCGTGCAGCCCTCGCAGGCGCATGAAACGGTTGAAGAACTGCTCGAGGCGTTCGACCTGCGTTCGATCGCCGACGCCACGCCCGAACGGTTGTCGCGAGGCGAAGCGTCTCGAGTCGCCGTCGCGAGGGCGATCGCTTCGGAAGCCCACGTGCTCGTGCTCGATGAGCCGTTGTCGCATGTCGATCCCGCCCGGCGCACCGGTTATTGGGCCCGACTGCTCAACAGCATCCGCGATCGGGCGTCGTCGCTCGTCTTCGCGAGTCACGAGCCGACGGATGTGCTGCGGTATGCGGAGCATGTCATCGGCATGCGTGAGGCGCGCGTCGTCTTCGCTGGCGATGTACGAACCTTGTACGCGATGCCTCCCGATGTCGAGACGGCGTCGCTGCTGGGCCCGACGAACTGGCTGACCGTTTCGGAATGCGAATCCTGGCGCATCGAGGGCCGTGCCGAATCGTCGTGCGTGCGTCCCGAGCGCCTTCAACTGGAAACAACGGCCGATGGGCCGGCCTCGGTGGTCGCGTCTCGTGCGGGTGGAGCCGTCGAAGAAAGTGAATTGCGTTGTGAAGCGACCGGGGAAGTGCGGCGGTTTCTACATCGTCCGACATGTGAACGGCTCGTTCCCGGCGCACGGGTGCGACTGACGGTACTGGCTTTGCTCGCCACGGCCCTATTCTCTGGTTGTGATGCGGGTGCCGATGGACCGCTGCTCGAAATCGCGTCCGAACGGCGGATCTCGCTGCCTGTCAAAGGCGCCGATCTGCCGGGTCCGCGTGCGGTGGCCGTCGGACACCACGACGAAAAGATCGTGCTCGACAATGCGGGCCGCGTGCTGGTGTACGACTCAGGTGGCACGCTGACACGCCAGTGGGACATGCCGGAATCGAGCGTCGGCAATCCGGAGGGTGTCTGCGTCCTCGCTGACGGCCGCGTGTGCGTGGCCGACACGCACTACCATCGTGTCGTTTTCTTCGATCCCGAAGGGAACGTCACCGGCATGTTCGGCGAGCTGGGCCGGGAACCGGGCCAGTTCATCTACCCCGTCGCGGTCACCGTCGATCCGAGCGGAAATCTGTATGTCGCCGAGTACGGCGAGAACGATCGCATCCAGAAATTCGGCCCCGACAACGGCTTTCTCCAGGCGTTCGGTTCCTTCGGCACGGGCGAAGGACAATTCCAGCGTCCCAGCGGCATCGTGTGGCTCGACGGGAAGATTTACGCCGTCGATGCGTTCAACAGCCGGGTGCACGTTTTCAAGGATTCGGGCGATTACGAGGGACTTTTGGACACGAAAGACGTCGGGCTGCATTATCCTTATGACCTCGCTCTCGGTCCCGATCGACGGCTCTATGTCGTCGAGTACGGGGCCGGGCGGGTGACGGTGTTGACCACGGACGGCGACGTCGTCGGCCGTGTCGGGTCGACGGGAAGCGGTCAGGCACAATTCGCGACGCCTTGGGGGCTTGCAGTGGATTCGATCGGACGGATCTGGGTCGCTGATACCGGGAACCGTCGCATCGTCGAGCTTGTGCCGAAAGAAGCCGAGGGATTGCAATCCCTCCGCCTCGCGGGAGGCACGTCATGAACAGGATACGCTCCGTCCTCTCTCGCATTTTTCCGCCGCCACGCAAACCGTTTCGCTGGATCGATGCGTGGCCGCTCGCGCTGTTCCTCGTCGCCTTCATCGGGACCGTCGTCTGGCTGGAAGCGACCGGCCGCATGTTGTTCGAGCGGCCCGCCTGGTTCGGGTTGCTCGCGGTGACGCCCTGGATCTGGTGGATGTCGATCGCGGGCGTCGGCGGACTCACGGCAAGTCGCGCCGCGACGGCGACGTTGATCCGGCTGTGCCTCGCGGGGCTGCTCGTGATGGTGCTGGCCGAACCGCGCAGCGTGCGCACGAGCAACCGGTTGAGCGTCGTCTACGCGATGGACATCTCCGACTCGATCGGCGAGATCACCGGCGAGGCGGCGCGCGGCTTCTTCGCCCGCACGGTCGGCGAGAAGCCGAGCGGCGACTGGGCGGGGCTGGTCGTGTTCGGCCGGAACGCCGCCGTCGAGTTCCCGCCGCGCGAGGCGCCGCCGCCCGATGACACCGCGATCAACAGCCTGATCGAACCCGACGCGACGAACCTCGAACAGGCATTGTCGCTGTCGGCGGCGATGCTGCCGGAAGATTCCCGCGGGCGGATCGTGCTGGTGAGCGACGGCACCGCCACCGAAGGCAGCCTGTCGCGAATTCTCGACGAATTGAAGTCGCGCGACATCAGCGTCGATGTGCTGCCGATCGAGTACGACTTCGACCGCGAAGTCTGGCTCGAGCGGTTGGAACTGCCGCGACAGGTCAAGCTCGGCGAGAGCTACGAAGCGGCAGTCGTGCTGGCTTCTCTCAAGGAAGGCAAGGGCAAGCTCGTTCTTCGCGAGAACGGCGAGGTCATCGTTGAGAAGGAGGTTGAGTTTCGCGCCGGCAAGAACCGCTTCACCGTGCCGATCATGCTGCGGGAACCGGCGTATTACGAATACGCGGCGACGATCGAAACGAATCCCGACGAAGACCACTTGCAGCAGAACAACACCGTCGTCAGTTATCTGTTCGTCGAAGGCGAGGGCAAAGTGCTGCTCGTCACGTCTCCCGACGCCGAGGATCGCGAGTGGCGGCAGCTCGCGAAGACGCTGCGCGACGCCGATCGGCTTGTCGAGCAGGTGTCGGCCTACGATCTGCCGCGCGACGTGCTGGCGCTCATGCCGTATGACTGCATCATGTTCGTCAACGCGCCCGCCGACGCATTCGACGCCGTTCAGATGCAGGCCGTTCACGACGCCGTGAAGAACCTGGGCATCGGGTTCATCATGGTCGGCGGGCCGGACAGCTACGGCCCCGGCGGCTATCACCGTACCGTCATCGAAGACGCGCTGCCCGTCTCGATGGACGTCACCAAACGCAAGGTGCTCCCCAAGGCCGCGCTGGCGATCATCCTGCATACCTGCGAATTCCCCGAAGGCAACACCTGGGGCAAGCGGATCACGAAAGAGGCGATCCGTGTTCTGGGTGCGCAAGACGAAGTCGGCGTGCTGGCCTACACCCAAAGCGGCGAGGAGTGGGTGTTCGAACTCACGCCGGCGGGCGACTACAAAAAGATGATCCCCAAGATCAACGCCGCCCAGATCGGCGACATGCCCAGCTTCGCGAACACGATGCAACTCGGGCTGAAGGGCCTCAAGGAGAACGACGCGGCGACCAAGCACATGATCATCATCTCGGACGGCGATCCGTCGCCAGCGCCGCCCGAGCTCGTGCAGCAGTTCATCGAGGCGAAAGTCAGCGTCTCGACCGTCGCGATCTTCCCGCACGGCGGTTCTGAGATTTCGAACCTGCGGGCCGTCGCCGCGGCCACGGGTGGTCGCTACTACTATCCGTCAGACCCCAACACGCTGCCGGCGATCTTCATCAAAGAGGCGAAGACGCTCAAGCGGACGATGATCCAGAACAAGACGGTGCAGCCTGAGTTCGAATATGGCCTGCATCCGATTCTCAAGGGCATCGACGGCCTCCCGCCGCTGCATGGGTATGTCCTTGTGAGTCCCAAAGGTAAGCCTGCGCAGACGCTGCTCAAGGTTCCCTCCGACGAAAAGGTCGCCCCCGGCGAGGTCGATCCGATTCTCGCCGTCTGGCAGTACGGCCTCGGCCGCTCGGCCGCGTGGACGTCGGACATGTCGCCGAACTGGGGCCGCGACTGGCTCGAATGGGAGCAGTTCGAGCCGTTCGTCAAGCAACTCGTGCAGCACGTCTCGCGGGTCGAGAAACAGGGGCACCTGCGAGTCTCGACCGAGACCGAAGGCAACGCCGGCGTGATCATCGCCGAGGATTTCCATCCCGAAGAAATGTTTCTCGATGTGACCGCGACCGTCATCGGCCCGCGCGGCCGAAACGAGAACGTGCAACTGCGACAGGTCGGCCCGCGACGTTATCAGGCGAAGATGCCGTTGTGGGGTGAAGGCCGGTATCAGGTGCTCGCTAAAGGGCGAGCCGGCGATCGGACGGAACAGGTTCCGGCCGGCTTCATCGTGCCTTATTCACCCGAATACCTGCGGTTCCGCTCGAACCCGATCGCCCTCGAAGAAATCGCCCGCAAGACGGGCGGCAACTTCTATCGCGACGGCAAGGCGACGGCGGCCGAAATCTTCCCCACCGACCGAACGCCCAAGAGCAGCTCGAACCCCGTCTTCGACTGGTTCCTCGTCGCGCTCGCCTGCCTGTTGCCGCTCGACATCGCCGTTCGTCGCGTGCAACTCGACTGGCGCGCGATGGCGAGCGCGTTCAAACGATCGAAGGCGGAAGGCTCCGGCGCGACGATGGGTCGCCTGCTCGATCGCAAACGCGAAGTGAAGCAAGGGATGACGCCGATCGCACGACCGGTCGCTCAACCGCGACGAACGACAAGACCGCGGCCCGCGGCGGCAGTGAAAACGAAAGTCGCGCCCAAGCCCGGATCGGCAACCGTGCCGAGGCCGTCGGCCGAAGGCTCGACGACGAGCCGCTTGCTCGAACGGAAGCGAAAACGCGAAGAACAGCAGCCCGAAACCGAATGACCTCGCGGATCACGCATTTCAGAAAGTCAAACGATGACCGAACATATCGAATCCGCCTTCAACCCCGATGACCTCGCCGCCGAGGCGAAGAAGTTCCGCGAGACGTTCGCCCAGGCGCGCACCGAGATCGCCCGCGTGATGGTCGGGCAGACGGAAGTCGTCGAGGCGGTGCTGACGGCGCTCTTCGGCGGCGGCAACGTGCTGCTCGAAGGCGTGCCCGGCCTCGGCAAGACGGAGCTCATCAAGGCGCTCTCGAAGACGCTCGACCTGGAGTTCCGCCGCATCCAGTTCACGCCCGACCTGATGCCCGCCGACATCATCGGCACGACGGTGATGACCGCCGACGAACGCGGCCGCTATCAGTTCGAGTTCAAGAAAGGGCCGATCTTCACGCAACTTCTTCTGGCCGACGAGATCAACCGTGCGAGTCCGAAAACGCAATCGGCGTTGCTCGAAACGATGCAGGAAGGCAGCGTCACGACCGGCGGCACGATTCACATCCTCACGCAGCCCTTTTTCGTGATGGCGACGCAGAACCCTCTCGAGCAGGAAGGCACCTATCCGCTGCCGGAGGCCCAGCTCGATCGCTTTCTATTCAAGGTGAACGTGCCGTTCCCCAATCGCGAAGATCTGAACGAAATCGTGCAGCGGACGATCCTGCGCACGCCCGTCGAACCGAATCGCGTGCTGAACGCCGAGCGCATCATGCAGTTGCGGACGGTCCTCAATAAGGTCGTCGTCGCCGATGCGATTCGCGATTACGCCGTGCGACTGGTCCTGGCGACGCACCCGCACAGCGACTTTTCGACTGAGCAGGTTCGCAAGTTCGTGAAGTGGGGCGCGAGTCCGCGCGCGGCTCAAACACTGCTCAAGGCGGCACGCGTGCGAGCATTGGCGGAAGGCCGCGCTCACGTCGCCCATGAAGACATCCGTCACTTCGCCGTCAACACTCTGCAACACCGCGTGCTGTTGAACTACGACGGACAGGCGGAAGAAATCAGCGTCGCCGACATCATCCGCGCAATCGTGAACGAACTTCCCGAGGAAAGCCGCGCGCCCGTGGCGAAGGCTGTTCTCGCGACGACGTAACGCATCGAAGCCACGTAGGTCAGGCTCCCGCCTGACACCCACGCGAAACGACATTCGATGTCAGGCGGGAGCCTGTCCTACAAAGACGACGAATTATGGCGACCAGCGGCCAACTCACCTCCCTTCTCTCGAACAGCGCCCTCGCGCGGCTGGAGCGCATGCGCATCAACCCGCGGAAGCGACAGACGAATCTCGGTCGCGGCGAGCACCTCGCCCGCAAGGGGGGCACGAGCACCGAGTTCACCGACTACCGCGACTACTCGGCCGGCGACGACGTGCGGTACGTCGACTGGAACATCTTCTCGCGTCTCAACCGGCCGTATCTCAAGCTCTACCGGCACGAAGAGGAGATGCACTTCGTCGTGCTGGTCGACGGATCGAGTTCGATGGTCTACGGCGACAAATTCCTGATGGCGAAGCGGCTCGCGGCGGCGTTCTGCATCGTCGGCCTGTACGGCGGCGAACGGACGAGCATTTACGCTTGCCATGCCTTCGGCCGAGCCCCCGAATTCCTGCCGCCGATGCTCGGCCGGCCGGCGCTGCGACGAGCACTGCGATTCATCGAGAACCTCGAAGGCGGCGGCGATGCCATGATCGACGCCGCAGTCGATGAGGTGCTGCTCCGTCACAAGGGTCGCGGCATCGTCATCCTGCTGTCTGACTTTCTGACGTTCGGCGACCTGATGCGGCCCTTCAACCGCCTGCACGCGGCTGGGCTGGAGCCGCACGGGATTCAAATCCTAAGTCCCGAGGAACTTGACCCGGAGTTGAGCGGCGACATTCGCCTCGTCGATTCCGAAACGGGCGACGCCCTCGACATTTCAAGCGCGAACGACCTGCTCGCGCTCTACCACGAGCATCGTCAGGCTCTGGAAGAAGACCTGGCGACGATGTGCCGCCAGCGCGGCGGAAGGTATTTGCCGGTTCGTTCCGACGAAACCGTCGATGCCGTGTTGTTCGACCGATTGAGACGACAGGGATGGGTGAGGTGATGCGGAGGCCAGAGGTGAGAGGCCAGAGGCGAGAGAGAAGCAAAGAAAGGCGAGCGGCGGGCGTCGGCCCGCCGGTGCACCCAAACGGTGTTCAACGATGAACTGGATCGGCGTTTCGTGGCTGTCGGGGTTGTGGCTGCTCGCGTTGGCGGCCCCGATCGTCATTTTCTATTTCCTGAAGCTCCGCCGGCCGCGGTCGGAGGTGCCGTCGCTGGCGCTGTGGCGTCAAGTGATGAACGATCAGCGGGTGAACTCGCCGCTGCAAAAATTCAAACGGAATCTTCTGCTCTTACTGCAACTGCTCTTGTTGCTGGCCCTCACGGTGGCGGCGACGCAACCCTTCGTCCGCGGTGACGCTGCGAACGCCGCTTATGTGCCTGTGCTGATCGACCATTCGGCGAGCATGGCCGCCCTCGATCAGCCGGGCGGCGTGAGCCGGCTCGATGAGGTGAAAAGCGAAGTTCGGCAGCTCATCGACGACCTGTTGCCCGGTCAGCGATTGTCGATCATCGCCGTCGGTTCGACGGCCAAGCGCCTGACCGACTTCAGCGACAACAAACGCCTGCTGAAAGCGGCGGTGGATGGCATCGAGGCCCTGCCGGTCGAAAGCCGTCTCGAAGACGGATTGCGGGTCACGCAAGCGCTGGCTCGCACGGTGCCGGTGGAGACCGTGCTGCTCTTCTCCGACGGGAACGTGCCGCCCGACGTGCCCTTCGAACTCCCGTTCCAGCTCAACTATCGCCGATTACCGGCGGGTGGAGTGAATCTCGGCATCACCGCGTTGAACGCTCGCCGGGCCGGCCCCGAAAGCTGGGAGGTCTTCGCACGCATCGAAGCCTCTCAGACCGAGCCTGCCGCCGGCGTCTCGACGGGCACGCTCGAGATCAAGCTCGGCAACGAGGTGCTCGCTTCGGAGCACGTCTCTCTCGCGGCGAAGGCGAACGAGCGCTTCGCCGTGCGGATCGACACCGACAAAGCCGCGACGGTGACGGCGACGCTGCGGCCGGATGGCTTCGACGCATTGTCCTCCGACAACAACGCCTCACTGGATTTGCCGGTGCCAAGACCGCTGACGGTCTATTGTCCCGAAGACCTCGACTCTTACCGGCGCGCACTCGAATCGATCGAGAATCTCGTGCTGTATCCGGTCGGCGACGACAGCGGCCCGTCCGAATACGATCTAGTGGTCAGCGATCGCGCGTCGGATCTCGACAAGCAGGCTCCGGTGGCGATGTACGTGGGCGTCGTTCCGCCCGAGCTGCAGGAACTCGTGACGGTCAAAACGAATCTCGCGGAACTCGTCGACTGGCGTCGCAGCGAGCCGCTGTTGCAGCATGTGCAGCTTGCCGACGTGCAGATGAGCGACGAACCGCAGAACGCCGAGGGCGTTCGCAACGAAGATTACGAAGAGCGTGGCTACGAAGTCCTGGCGTTCGGCAGGAGCGGCCCGCTGCTGCTCAAGAAATCGACGCCGCTGCGAATCGAGTACGACTTTCTGTTCCACACCGATCGCTCGACGATGCCGTACCGCATCGGCTTTCCGATCCTCGTCTCGAACCTCGTGCAAGAAACGTTGCGAGGGGCGGATCTCCTCGAAGTGCGTGCCGGCCGCACGGGTGTGCTCGACCCGATCTCGCTCGCACCGAATGAAGAGTACGCGGTCACGATTCCGGACGGCGAGAACGTTTCGCTGCGATCCAGTGAGTCGGGTCAGCTTGTGGGAGTTCCGGCACCCGCGGTCGGGAGATATGTCGTCAAACGCGGCGGTCGCACTGTCGCCACCGTCGGCGCGAGTTTGACGTCGGCCAGCGAGACCGGTCTCGCGATCACCGAAAAGCTGCAATTCAAGGAGATCGAAGTCGCCGCGGACGAAGACCAACTGCCCTCCGACAAGCCGCTGTGGCGGTATTTCGCATTCGCGGGCTTCGGCCTGCTCTTGGCGGAATGGTGGATCTTTCAGCGCCGACCACGGAGGGCGGCCGCGTGAGTGATACGCCGACCGCAGATACCGCCGCACTCGCGAGGCGGGGGATCGGGGGAGGCGGGAGATCGGGAGATCGACCGCGTCGCCTGATCACGCCTGGTGTGGGTCTATCGATGCTGCTCATGGCGTCGGCTACGTTGGCCGACGGCCCGCGGATGGAGAACACGCTGCCGGTGTCGCAACCGCGTGAGGGCGGGCCGCTGTTCGTCATGGGCGAGTTGCAATGGGACAGCCCGGAGCTGCTCGAAGGCCGTTTGCAGTACGTGATCCGCGACGGTCGCGAAGTGCTGAGCGTCGTCGTCACCGATCCGATGGTCGTGCCCGCTGGCGGCGTCCGGCTGCGTCAGCTTCTGCCGGTGCCGCAGGCGGCGATTGGTTTCGGCATGTCGGAAATCGGCGTCTCCTTTCTTGAGGAAGGCAAGACGCATCGTCTCGGCGACATCGGCGTGACCCTCCCGCAGCCCTCGACCTGGGGGACGGTCGTGCTGTCGGTCGAGCCCACCTCGGGCGCCGGACTGAGCGACGGCGAAGTCGTGCGGCGAGAAATCGAGCTCACGTCGGCATTCGACGAGCAAAACGGTTTCAAGATTCAGAGTTTCAGCCCGGTGCTGGCCGCGAACGAACTCTCGGAGCAGTCGCTTTCGTATTGCGCGTTCGACGCGGTCCTAATCTCAGCCGAGGCGTTCAAACGCCTGTCGTTGCGACAGCTCGGTGCGATCTCCGATTGGGCGCGCGCGGGAGGCGCGGTCTGCGTGATCGCGAACGGTGCCTTGGAGCAGAAGCAGTCGGAGTTCCTCGACAGCCTGTTTCGCGGATCGGACGTCGGCCCGTTCGTCCGCGACTCGGAAGGCAAGGTGATCGAACCCGACGGCACGCGCGGCGGCGTCTTCGCGCGTCGAGCGGGCGTCGGCCATGGCATGGTCCTGTTCCGCGCGCCAGGCGAGCTCGATTTCAGATCGGCGGAATGGCGCGCGGCCCATGCTCGCTTTTGGAGACTGCGCGATCGCGTCGTACGCAGGCGGCAGAACGAGGCGGCGCCGCTGACGACGGATTTCTTCCGTCCCAGCCTGCCGGTGGCCGATCCTTCGCAGCCGAACGGCTTCGTCGCGGTTCCGCAGTCGAACTACGAGTTCCATCCCGGGCTCTGGACGTTTCCGACGCCTGGGTACGGCACGGGAATCGTCGAAGCGCTGCGTCCGCAGAATCTTCGCATGATCCCTGGCTGGGTGGTCATGCTGATCCTGTTCGGCTACGTCGCGGTGATCGCCCCGGGCGAGTACTGGCTGCTCGGAAAACTGAAGATGCGGAAATGGACTTGGGTGACGTTTCCTGCTGTCACGATCGCCCTGACGTGGGCGGTGGTCGCCACGGCCGACTCCTTCATGAGCGCTAACGATCACGTCCGGTCGGTCGACATCGTCGATCTCGATGCGGCGGGTGAGCCCGTGCGACGAACGCGTCTCGAACTGCTGTTCCAGGGCTCGAGCACGCGTGCGATCCACGAATCGAAGCGAGAGTTCTTTTCTCCGCTCGATCAACGACATTTCATATCGACTTACAACCAGTTCGGTCAGCCGAGTGCGACCGGTCACAGCGCACCGACCGGGCCCTACACGGGCAGTTTCCCGAGTCGCTACGAAACGCCGCAGGTGCTGGCCAAGTGGACGCCACAGGTGAACCGGACGTTCGAGATCGCTCCCGAGATCGAACGGCCGAAGATCGACTGGAAGAGCGTCGAAGCCGCGACATCGCCGGAAATCATCGAGATGCCAGGCGGTCGAAAGGGACACCGCGTGCGAATCATATCGGGCGAGATGAACGGCGCGACGGACGTGCTGGGCCGTGTCGGAGACCAGGCGGCGCCTTACGGATTGCCTTATCAACCTGTCACGCCCTTCAGCGCGCAGGTGCCGGCGCCAAGCGGGCCGCTGTTTCTCCTGGCGGCGACAGCGCCGCAGGCCGAGCAACGCTCGTCGCTGCAGTTCCAGCGATCGCCGTTGGGGCTGGGGCGCCTCGACGACCTTCCGTTCGTCGATTCGAGCGTTCAAGGCGACGGCGCGGTCATCGTGTGGACGCAGGACGACGCCGGGAACTTCACGGTCTACCGCAAGCCAATCGCACATCCTGAAAGCAACGAAACCGATCGTTTATGACTGAACCCGTCGTGTCCGTGCGTGCCCTGAAGGTCTCGTACGGCAAGTTCGAAGCCGTCAAACGGATCTCGTTCGAGATTCCGAAGGGCGAGGTCTTCGGCTTCATCGGTCCCAATGGCGCCGGCAAGTCTTCGACCATCCGCGTCCTTGCGACGTTGCAACGCAAGTTCGAAGGCGTCGTCAAGGTGTGCGGTCTCGACGTGCGTCGGCGACCTGCGACGGTCCGTGAGAAAATCGGGTACGTTCCCGACTTCTTCGGCGTCTATGAAGACCTGACCGCACGCGAGTACCTGCACTTCTTCGCCGCGGCGTACGGCTTGCCGTCGCATCGGCGGAAGGCCGTCGTCGATGATGTGCTGGAACTCACCGATCTGACGCACAAGATCGACTTCCAAGTCGACAGCCTGTCGCGCGGCATGAAACAACGGCTCTCGCTCGCCCGAGTGTTGTTGCACGATCCTGAGCTGCTGTTGCTCGACGAACCCGCGAGCGGCCTCGATCCGCGCGCCCGCATCGAAATGCGGGAACTGCTCAAAGCGCTCAAGGAGATGGGCAAAACGATCCTGATTTCAAGCCACATTCTCCACGAGCTGGCGAACCTCTGTACGCGGATCGGCATCATCGAAGCGGGACAGCTCGTCGCCGAAGGCTCGCTCGACGACATCTTCCGTCGGCTCGAACTGATGCGCGTCGTGCACGTGCAGCTCGCCGGTGCCGGTGAAGCGGTCGCGGCGGATTTACGCCAGCACGAAGGTGTCGCCGACGTCGATGTGCAGTCCGATCGCCTGTCGATCCGGCTGCGCGAAGACCTGCTCTCGATCGAAGACCTTCACGCGGCGGTGGTGGCGGCGGGCGGTCGCGTGCGGATGTTCCAGCCCGAAGCGATGGACATGGAGACGGCGTTCATGAAGCTGACGGAAGGGGTGACGGCGTGACGTCGCGCGAGGCTCTTAGCCGGCTGCGTGTTCATTTCACGTTGCCGCTCTTCGTGAAGGATCTGACCGAGGCCGCCTCGCGCCGGCGGACTTACGTGCTGCGCGGCGTGTACGCGGGCATTCTCTTCCTGCTCGCGCTGATCTTCGCCCGCGATGTGCTGTTTCCCGCCGGCGACGGATTCGCCGTGCTGGGACGCGGCGGCAAAGTCTATATGACGGTGATGCTGATTCAGTTCGGCGGCGTCTATCTGTTTCTCCCGGCGTTCACGGCGGCGGCGATCACGGCCGAGAAGGAGCGCAATACCCTCGGGCTGCTGTTCCTCACGAAACTCTCGCCGACGAAGATCGTGATCGAGAAGTATCTCGGCCGCGTCTTTCCGATGCTCAGCCTGGCATTGTTGTCGCTGCCGTTGCTGGGCGTGGCCTATACGCTGGGCGGTCTCGACGCACCGCTGTTGGTCGAGGGCTTCGTGCGGCTCGTGGCGACGATCCTGATGATCGGGGCGATCGGCATCGCCTGCTCGGCGTGGTGTCGCACGACGGCGGGAGCGTTTCTGCTGACGTACGCCATCCTCGCCCTGCTGTTTCCCGGCCCGATCTTTCTGGTGATCAGCCTGGGTCTCCAGCCGAACAGCCACATCATCGAAGTTCTCGGCACGATCGGCTCGACTTTGCGACTGATGCCGATCGACGAGCCCACTGCGATCATCGGCATCTTTTTCGGCCCGCTGCCCATGATCATGTGGATGGACCAACTGGAGCGTGGCATGGTGGGCGCCACCGCCTTTTTGGCAAAGCCCGCATGGCTCGCGGTCTGGCAAACGGCGCCTTTGCTGGCGATGGCATTCGCGAGCCTCGTGGTCGCACGGCTGTCGATCGTGCGTCGGGCCGAAGCCAAATCGAACCGTTACCTCGCTCGATCCTTCGCCCGGCTCGACCAATCCTTCCGCGAGCTCAACACGAAGTACGCGAAGGGCATCGAGATCGTCAAGACGGGCGGCGCTCTTCCGGACGACGCCCCCGTCGCCTGGCGGGAGACGACGAAAACGACGCTGGGCTCCTTCCGATATCTGGTCCGCGTTCTGCTGCTTGTCGAAGTGCCGGTGCTGCTGATCGGCGCGACGTCCGCGAGCAGCTTCGATAATTCAGGGATCGATTCGCTGGGGATGATCGGCGGCCTGTTGTGGCTCGGCGGTGGACTGCTGGCCGCCGTGAAGGGCGCGGGCCTCTTTACTGCGGAACGATCGAGGCAATCGCTCGACGTGTTATTAACAACGCCGATGACGACCCGCGCAATCCTGCGACAGAAGCTCGCCGGCGTGTGGAGACTCATCACCGTGTGCGCCGTCCCCGTGGCGACGACGATGCTGCTGCTGGCGTACCTGCGTTACAGCGTCGTCGGCAGCTTTCTCGACCTTGGAGTGCTTTATTTCATCACGGCGACAGTGGTCTTACTGACGCACTTCGCGCTGGCGGCGTATCTTTCGACATACATCGGCCTGCGGCTGTCGACGCAGAGCAAAGCGATGCTGGCGAGCGTGGCCGTGCTGGTGGGGCTGTGCCTGACGGGACCTGTCTTGCGGCTCGTCATAGACCCCGATGCGTCGAACTACCGCTTCTCGCCATTGTCGATTTACAGCCCCGCTGCCGTCATCGGCGAGCTGATGTGGACGAAGCTCGACCCGGGCGATCTCATTTATCTGTTGATCGCAAACAGCTTCGTTTACGGTGGTATGGCGCTTGGATTGCGCGTGGCCTGCTCTCTTCAGATTTCGCAACTGCTCGGCCGTGCCGAGAACGAGCCGTACATTCCCGTCGAGCGCCGCATAATTGAGCCGGTATTGGACTTTGAATCGGAGCCGGTCGAAACCGGCGAGTTGGTGCGATGAGGCAAATGGTTCAAGAGAAACAGATGTCGAGCGGCAGGCGCAAGCCGCTTCTTGCATTGATCGTGTGGCTGTTCGGAGCAAGTTCCGCGTTCGCCGCTGCGGGCGATCCGACGCTCGTCGTTCGCGACGTGATCTGGGGCTTCGACGGCACGGTGATGCGCGACAGATTTTCGCCGTTGACGTTCGTCGTCGATAATCCGACGGCCGAGCCATTTGACGGCGTCATCCGCCTGTACCGCGCCGATTTTTCAGGGCGACGCGTCGGCGGCTTCTATGACGAACTGATCTATCTGGCGCCCGCCACGCAGCGATACGTGCAGTTTTATCCGCTGATCCTCGGCGACATGGAAACGTGGATGCTTGAGTGGGAGGGCGGGCAGGCCAAGCTGCCCACGCCGCGGTACGGTCCGCCGGCCCGCGTGCTGCTGACTCAAGACGGCGCCCTCGCCGAACGAGGCGGCGCCGTAAAGCGCTTTCCGGCACGTTCGTTTCCACCATTCACGACGGCGACGGACACCTTGTCGTCGGTCGTGCTCGATCATGCACCGGATTGGGAAGCGCCGCGCCGCGAGGCCTTTCTCGACTGGCTCAAGCAGGGAGGTGGATTGCATCTGATGCAGGGCGCCGACGGCCGACCGCCGCGGTTCACCGGCGACCTGGCCGTGTTGAACGAGCCTTCCGATGAGTTTCGCATCGGCAGCGGCACCGTCAAAAGGCACGCCGTCGGCCGGTCCGGACTGACGTCCGACTACGTCCGCCGTCAGCTCGACCCACCGCCGCGACCCGTCGAAGAAACTCCCGAAGAGATCGCTCGGGCCAACCAGGACCTGACCTACTCCTATCCGCTCGAGCAGTGGCGGATGACGACCGGCGTGTTCAATCAACTCAAGCGCATGGTCAAGGTCGAACATAATTGGGGCGTCATTCACCTGCTGAGCCTCTCGTACGTCGCGGTGCTGTTCCCGGGCTGCTTTCTGATCGGGCGCGAGTTTCGCAATGTGCCAGCCACCTTCGGTGCGATCGTCGGTGCGACGCTTTTGTTCGGTGCGGCGTTCTACCTTGTCGGCAACCGCGGCTACGGCGAGTCGGACGGTGTGTTTTCGGTCGCGCTCGCCGAGCACATCGACGACGATCGCTACGACGCCACCGCGTGGTCGAGTGTGTTCGTGACCTCGGGCGGCCAGTACACGTTTCTGCACCGCGGCGACGAACGCATCTATTCCGACGCGACCGACAATGAACCGGTCGGCGGAGTCACGACCGCCGGCTCGACGGGACGCTTCATCGCCGACGTACCGCCCTATTCCACCCGCATCATGAGCCACAAGGCGGTCGTGCAGTCCCTTGGTGCCGCAGCGCCCGTCGTCATTGCCGATCCGGCGGCGCAGACGGTGTTTCGACTGCCCAAGGGGTTTCCTGCCTCGAACGAGATGTACGCCATCATCGACCGGAAAGTCTTCAATTACCGACGCGACGGAGAGTTTTTGCGGCCGCTCGGCAACGGGACGCCCGTGCGAGAGTTCCTTCGGATCACCGATTCGGATTTTCTGACCGACGTCCCTTTCGGCGAGCACGACACGATACTCGACAAACGGCTGAGCCAGCTCGTGCGACCGCTGATGCTCTATTCGCTGCGGCTGACGACGGATGACGAACTCAAGGCCTTCTACTTGCCGGAAGGGCAGGCGAAGATCTTCATCTACGCACCGCTATCGGGTTCTTTTCAGTCGCTCTTCCTGCCGGGCGCCGTAGGAGCGGAAGCGACGAACGTCGAACCGATTCCCATGCCGGCACAAGCCGGCGGCGTTCTTTACAGTTTCAACGTGGCGATCTGAAGGCTCCTGGATCTCGTCCTCATTCCAAAACACGTCTTCGCTCGAATCATCAACACGCATGGCGACGACCTTCGATGCTTTGCAATCCGCGACCTCAACTGCAACCGCACCTGCGATTGAGATTCGGCGTCTGAGCCACGTTTATAAGAACCACCGCGCGCTCGTCGATGTGAGCCTCCGCGTCGAGAGCGGCAGCATCCATGGCTTCGTCGGGCCGAACGGAGCCGGCAAGACGACCTCGCTGAAGCTGATCTGCACGCTGCTCAAGCCGCAGACAGGCACCGTTCGCGTCTTCGGGCACGACGTGCTCACCGAGATGGCCGAGGTCCGCCGAAAGATCGGCTTCATGCCCGATCACTTCAGCATGTACCGGCAGATGACGGTGCATGAGTACCTCGACTTCTTTGCTGCGGCGTACGGCCTGCCTCCGAAAGACCGTGATCGCGTCATCGGAGACGTGCTGGCCCTCACCGACATGGATCATCGCCGCGAAGACCTGATTCAAGGCCTGTCGCGCGGCATGCAGCAGCGAGTCGGGCTTGCCCGCGTGCTCGTGAACGATCCGCAACTGCTGTTGCTGGATGAACCGGCGAGCGGACTCGATCCCCGCGCCCGGATCGAACTGATGGACATCCTTCGCGAGCTGCGAAGCATGGGGAAGACGATCTTCATCAGCTCGCACATCCTCAGCGAGCTGGCGGAGCTGTGCGACAGCGTGACGATCATCGATCGCGGCGTGACCAAGTTCAGCGGACCCATTGAAGACCTGCTCGCCGCCGTCGAGGAGCATCCCACGTATCGCTTCCGCTTCGGCAACGACCGCGAGGGCCTCGCCGAGGATCTCGCGGCGATCTTCGGCGTCGTCTCCGTCGAACCGGTGGAAGGCGAGCTCGCGAGTTACCGCGTCGCCTACGACTGGACGAAAACGACCACGAACGACCTACTTGCCGGCGCGTTGTCGCTCGGCCTCCCCGTCGTCGAGTTCACTCGCGCCAAACGACACCTCAACGAGGCATTCATGGATCTGACGGAACGCGGGGTGAGATGAGGTTGAGGGTTGAGTGTCGAGCATTGAGAGCAAAATGATCCCAGTGGACTCCTGACTCCTGACTCCTGACTCTTGACTCTTGACTCTTGACTCTTGACTTCTCTCCATGTCCCACGGCCTCCTCACGCTCTTCAACCGCTCGATTCGTATGGATGCCCGCGGCGTCAAGGGGCATGCGTTTCGAATCGCCTTCGCGCTGTTTATCTACTTCGGGCTTCTGAACGCTTACCTGACGAGCCTTGCCTTCGGCGCGCCGGGACTGCGGTTCTTTTCGTCGATCTGCTATCTCAACCTGCTGTTTATCGGCTTGGCCGGAACGAGTTTCTTCGCGACCGCCGTCACCGAAGAGAAGGAGGAAGGCACGCTAGGCCTGCTGAAAATGGCCGGCATGAGTCGCGGGGCGATTCTGTTAGGCAAAAGCACCAGTCGGCTGCTGTCGTCGATGCTGCTGCTGATGATCCAGTTCCCGTTCTTGCTGCTGGCGATCACTCTGGGCGGCGTGCTCTACGGCCAGGTTGCCGCGGCGGCAGTGGCATTGTTGTCGTTCCTCGCCTTCACCGCGAATGCGGCATTGTTGTTCTCGGTGATCTGCAAGCGCAGCGGCACCGCGGTGGCCTTCACCGCGCTGACGATCCTGGGCCGTTTCTTCCTGCCGATGATCGTGAACTGGGCGGTGACGAGCCTCACCGCCGCCGGCGGTCTGTCGAACGCCATAAACGCTCGACTCGCCGACGTCGACGCCTGGTTCAGCGAAACGAGCCCGATCGAGCGGCTGGGTGCGATCATGACCACCGGCTTCGCCGAGTCGATGTTCAGCGCCCAGGTCGTCTTCGACTTGATGTCGTCGGTCGTCTGCTTCGCGCTCGCCTGGTTCCTGTTCGACCGCTTCACCGAAGACGAGAAGGCGGGCGACCCGTCGCGCGGCATGGTGTTCCGTCGCGTCGGCAAGCTGCGATTCCTCTCGGCGGGACGCGTGTGGGGCAATCCGCTGTTGTGGAAGGACTTCCACTTCCTCGCCGGCGGCTGGTCGATGTTGTTCGTGAAGCTCTCGTTCTACGCCGTCGTCGCCGTCGCGATCGGAGCCTTCGTCTATTACGAATCCGGCGGCCGCGCCGTGGCGATGAGCACGATGCTCGATCAGTGGGGCGCGCTGCTGGCGAGCGCGATGCTGGTCGCGCTGGTCATCGAACTGAGCGTGATGGCCTCGCGGATCCTGCACGACGAATGGAAGTGGAAGACGCTCGACACGCTGCTGCTGTTGCCGCGGCCGATCTCGCGGATGGGCTGGTCGAAGATGCTGGGCGCGTCGCTGGGCCTCGCGCCGGCGATCGTGTTCCTGCTGATCGGCGCCGTGCTATCGCCCGACGCGCTCGAAGTCACGATCGACGCCCTCGGAACGCCGATCGGCTGGGCATCGATCCTGGGATTCTTCGTCTTCTTGCACGTCACGACGCTGATGTCGCTGTTCGTGAAGTGGGGATCGCTGCCGCTCGCGTTTCTCGTGTGCATGGTCGGCAGCTATGCACTCACGCCCGTGCTGATGCTCGCCGTCGCCTTTTCCGCGGCGTTCGACTCGCCGCAGGCGGCTGCCATCCCTGTGACCGGCCTGTTTCTGGGCCTCATCGCCGTGCTGCAACTGTTGATCGCGAAGCGCGTCGAAATCTTAGGCGGGCGATGAGAGGCCAGAGGCCGGAGTGAGCACAGCGATGTGCGATCTCTCTGGCCTCTCACCTCTTACTCTCATCTCATTGCAGCAAATCGCTGATCGATCCGCCCTCTTCATGGGTGCGGCGGATGGCTTGGGCGAACATCATCGCCGTCGGAATCACAAAGAGCCGGCCGTCCCATTTTTCGGTTTCGAGCCGGAAGGGTCGGATCGTGTCGGTGATGACCAGCCGCGCGACGCCGTCGAGGTTCTTGTTCGACTTGCCGACGAACAGGCCGTGCGTCGCACAGGCCGCCCAGACTTCACCTTTATGCTTCTCGACGGCCTCGACGCAGATCTTGATCGTGGAGCCGGTCGAGATCATGTCGTCGAGCACGATGACCCGCTTGCCCTTCACGTTGCCGACGATCTTGCTGCCCTGCACGTCGGAGCCGTTCAAACGCTCTTTGTCGAGATAGGCGACCTCGATCTGGTTGCGGAGTTGCAGTCGCTGTTCAAGCGCGTTGCGGAACCGTTTCGCCCGGCCCATGCCGCCGCTGTCGGGAGCGAGCACCACGAGGTTCTCGGGGTTGCGATTCAGGGGCTCGGTGATGCAGGTCTCGGCGGGTTGCGGGATGCCGTCGCTGTCGCGTCCGCTGTCGACGCCGCAGAGATAGTCGGCGAGGATGTTCTTCGCTTCGAGATTGTCGGTTGGGATGCGAAACGCGTTCTGGAACGCCGACAGGTTGTGCACGTCCATCGTCAGGACTCGGTCGGCGCCGACGGCTTCGAGGCACTTCGCGAGATACTTGATGCTGATCGGGGCGCGGCTTTCGGTCTTGCGGTCCTGCCGGGCGTAGCACAGATACGGTGCGACCACCGTAATGCGTCGTGCCGAGGCGTCGACGAGCGAACCGACGAAGAACAGCAGCTTCGCGAGCTTCTCGGGGACCGACTGATCCTTGTCGGCGAACAGACTGGTGATCACATAGACGTCGCATGCCCGCACGTTGACGTCGCTGCGAACGTACGTCTCGCGATCCTCGAAAAATCGCTCGACGTGCCGCGCCAGGGGCACGTCGAGATAGCGGGCGACCCGCTGGGCGAATTTCCGAGAGCCTTCGAGGCCGAAAAGCCGGAAGTTGTTCAACGCCGAAGCCTTAAGGCAGAACGGAAGAACTGAGAACGGAAGAAGTGAGAAGCGCGCCCTTCACCCGTCACGTTCTCCGAACGCTCAAAGAGAAAGTCACGCCCGGGGAAGGCCGGATCGGACGGTTCTTTCGCCGTCGCGGACGGTCCACGACCTAGATTAAGTCGCCGCCGGGGAAATGCAAACCTCGCGGCGAATCGAAGTCCACCGGCCGATTGACGCGGGCCGCTCGTCGGCTCAAACCGAATCCGCGGCGAGCAGTTCGACCGGGTTGCCCGACGGATCGGCGATATAAATCGACCGCGTGCCGTCGCGGTGCCCTTTGAGCGTGCCGTAGCTCTCGGCGGTCTCGGTCGGCGTGACGAAGCCCAGATGCGGCGGATGCTGGCCCGGAATCACCAACGCCAGATTGCAGTTCGCGAACTTCAGCATCGCCCAAGTCGCGTCCTGATACGCGATTTCGCAGCGGAACGTCTTGCGATACCACTCGACGGCCTCGGCGATATCGCCGACCGCGATGGCGACGTGATGCAGTGCGTCCAATGCATCGACGGCGGTTTCCGTGGTCATGGCAGTCTCCCGCCGGAATCATAGGGCGGCG
The DNA here is from genome assembly GCA_013813775.1 of Planctomycetaceae bacterium. GTDB lineage: Bacteria > Planctomycetota > Planctomycetia > Planctomycetales > Planctomycetaceae > JACCRE01. Next base: position 7,422 of record JACCRE010000168.1, on the reverse strand, counting down.
AACGCCGGCGAACGAGCCGTGACTCGTCCGCCAAGCATTCTCATCGCAACGACACGCACTTACGCCGACGGGTTCTGCCTGACTCGCTTGCGCACGTCGGTTTCGAGGTTGCCGAACGCCTGCTCGTGCCGCTGCACGGCCATGCTGAGGGCCGCGAGCAAACGCTTCGCGGTGTAATGGTTCAGGATGATCCGCTGATTGACGGGCACGACGATCTCGCCGGTGCCGAACGGATGCGGGTTGAGACCCAGGTCGAGGATCATCTCTTCCGGCGTGCTGCTCACGCGGCAGAAGTTCGCATAGCAGGCTTCGACCTTCGAGTCGTCGAGCCGCACCGTCTGCTGGGCCTGTTGTGCCGGGGGGGGCGAGGCGTGGGGCTGATCGTGGGCTTGCTCGCCGTTCGTGGGGTTGTCGTTGTCGGCCATGTCAGGCCTCCGTGAAAGCGGGGTGCGTGGACAATCGCGGTCAATCCTAGCCGATCGGCTCTTATAGCACCCGGACACCGGCATCACAACCGGGGTGCCGCGGACCCATCACAGCCGGAAGTAAAACGTCTGGTTGATCCAGCGCCAGATCCATTGTCCGGCCGAGCGATTCGCCGCGTCGAGCCGGGCGGTGCCTCGCAGCCCGGGTCGCATCAGTTCGGGATCGGAATCGAGCAGCACTCGGGCCTGATAAGCATTGCTCGACAGGCGTTCGCGACCGTCCTGCTCGCTCACCGTCGCCAGCGGACCACCGTATTTGTTCGACAGCGGGGGCGGCGCGAATTCGACGTGACGATGCGCGAATTCAGCGACCTGAGAATCGTAGATCTTGTCGGGAATGTGATCGAATCGCAGCTCGACGGACTGGTCTTCGAACACGTCGTTGCGGTCGGCCTGATCGACGAGCAGCGTCGCTTCAATCTTGCCGGCGGAGTCGCGAGGGGCGAGCGACAGGAGCTGCGTGCCGGCTTCGAGATACGCGCCGACGTTCTCGGGTTCAAGAGGCGAGCCGCTCCAAGTCGACAGCGTCCGTCCATCCCCGCCGCCGTTCGCCTGGCCCTGTTCCGGCGGCGCGACGACGATGCCGGGTACGCTGGCGACGATCTTCAGCTCTTCCAGCCGCTGTTTCGCATCTGCGATACGCTTGTCGAGACCCGACACGCGCTGCACCGCCATCATGTGCCGCGCCTCGTCGCGCGACAGGGCGAACGCGGCCGCCCGTTCGAGTTCGGTGGCGCGTTCCGCTTCGAATTGCCGCAGTTTGTCTTCTTCTTCGGCGTTCGTCAGCACGGCCAGCACGTCGCCCGCTGCGACGTGATCGCCCGGCTTGACGTAGGTCTTCTTCAACTCGCCCGGCGTCTGCACAAAGACATTCCGCACGTCGGCCGGCTCGACGAGAAACGGCGCCGTCACATGTAACGGCAGCGGAATGAACGAGGCCGCGACGGCGGCCACGCCCACGGCCGTCAGCGTGGCGGCGATTTTCGGCTTGCTCAAGGGATCGGTCCTCGGGGCGTTGAGCATCTGATACAGAGCCATGCAGGGCGCGACGACTGCACCCACGATCGACGTCACGGCGAGCGTCGCGCCGATGCTTTGCAGGTCGTAAGGCTTCAGCCACGTGTAAAGAAAGATGGAGATGCTGAACATGATAAACCAGCGATAGCCCCAGGCGGCGATCGCGAACGTCACGAACCAGACGGTGCCGGTCTCGGGCATGAACGGGTCGTGCCGCGGTTCGATGCCCAGGCAGTACCAGCCGAACTTCTCGCGGAGCATCTTGTCGGCCTTCTGTCGGAGATTCGGAATCTCCAGGAAGTCCGACAGCATGTAATAGCCATCGAATCGCATCAGGGGATTTGCGTTGAAGATGACCGTCGTCAACGTGGTCACGAAGAACACGTTCAACGCGAGCATCTTGATCAATCCGTCCTCGGCGAACGCCCATACGTAGATCGCGATCGCCGACAGAACGACCTCGACGTACATTCCCGCGGCCCCGATCGCGAACCGCTTCCACTTATTGCGAAGCATCCACGAATCAGTCACGTCGCAATACAGGCACGGGCTGAACACGAGCAGCATCACGCCCATCTCGTGGCACTCGCTGCCGAAATACTTGCACGACAAACCGTGCCCGAACTCATGCACGACCTTGCATAAGGCAAGCGTGGCCCACATATACATGACGTTCGGCCAGCCGAAGAACTGGTGGAACGCCGGCAGCTCGCGGCTGAACGTGCCGAAGTTGATGCCGAGCACGATCCAGGCCGAGACGACGAAGATCCACGTCAGCACGATCGCCCAGGGCTGGAAGATCCAGCGGACGAACGGCAGCATGGCGGTGAGCGTCGTTTCGGGATCCCAGCCCGGCAGTCGCAGATAGAGAAAGCTTTTCAGAGTCTGCTTGATCTTTTTGCGACGTTCGATGCGCCGCTTGCCGAGCATCGCCGCCCCCTGCCCAGGCCGGCCGGTATAGACGAGGCCGCCTTTATGCAGGTCGGAGACGAGCGATTGCACGTCGGGCAATTGCAGGTGCAGGGCGGGAAACTCGACCCGCAGCGCATCGCGCAAGCCTTCGAGGCTGCGATGGTCGTCGAGCAGTTGCAAGGCCCGATACTGCTCGGGACGCAGCCGGTGATATTTGAGACCCACCGGATCCTTGATGACGTACGACCGTTGCCCCTGATAGTCGATCCGCTCGACGACGAGATCGGGACGTGCCCGCATCGGGATCGGCCGCAGGGCCGACGGCAACATCGACTGATGTGTGGTCGCCGCCTGCATTCAAAGCTTCCTGACGAAACACCGAGTGGTGCCGGACCCATTCACGAATCCAGTCCCCCTCTCCCTCGGGAGAGGGGAAAGGGGTGACGGGACGCTCTGCCGCCTCGCATTGTCTTCATTCACGTCAATGCTCACCGAGAGAATGGGCGCAAGCGACGTGGAACGCCAACCCGCTCCCCTCACCCCCGGCCCCTCTCCCGAGGGAGAGGGGAGTAATCGTGCGAGATTCACTCGCGGGACTCCGTGGCTTCGGCTTGAGCGGTTTCGGCTTTCGGGGCGACGCCGATCGCGGCGGAAATATCGCCCGAGGGCTTCACTTCCATCGTCGCCGGCAGTCCGGCCTTCAGCAGGTTGCCCTCATTCGGAACCGTCGCCCAAACTCTGACGTGGTTGAGGATGAGCTTCGCCGTCGGATCGATGAACGCAATCTTACCCTCGAAAGTGCGTTCAGCGAGCACGGCGGGCAGTCCTGGAAGCTGCGCAGCATCGAGGCGGACTTTGACGCTATCCCCCGGCTGCACGCGAAAGGCATCGGCGATGCTCACGAAGCCTTCGACGCGCACGATGTCGGTTCTCACCACGCGCAGGATCGGGTCCCCCTGCTGCACCGCTTCACCCGCGTGCTTCAGAACTTCGGTCACGATGCCGTCGAGGGGGGTGATGATCTGAAACGTTTCGAGTTCGGCGGCTTTCTCGTCGCTCTGCAGTTCGGCGATCTTCTTGTCGAGCTCTGCCTTTTCGATCTGCAGTTTCGCACGTTCCGCATCGAGTCTGAGTTGCGAGATTTCGATCTCCGTAACATTGCCTGGATTCTGGCGATTGGCCTGCAACGACTTATTGAGTTTTTCCGCAGCGACGGCGGCGGCTTTCTGCGCATACCGGATATCGACGTCGCTCTCGGCGGTTTTCGCGGCGACGGCGAGCGTGGCTTTGGCGACGGCGTCCTTCAAGCCCGCGACCTGCTGACCCGCCGTGACGCGATCGCCTTCCGCCGGCTCGACGAAGCCCAGAATGCCGGGACGATCGGACGCCAATGTGGCTTCATCGTCGAGGATCACGCGGCTGCGTTGCGCGACGACGATGTCGGACGTCGAGACGGCGGGTTTCGCGGGGGCCGTAGAAGCCTTGCCGCTCGTCGATCTTTCCTGACCGATCGCGCTACCCAATAGTAGAGCGGCGACGCCAGCAAGCGCGGTCGTACCGAAAATGAGGCGGGGCATCGAAGCACTCAAGAGACGGGAGCAGGAGAGGCGAGAAGCACGGAACAAACCTGCGCGGCAAGAGATTCCCTGAGAAAGGCGGCAAGAGCCGTGGACGCCGCGAGAGGTCCGAACCACAATACAGAACGATAGTCCTGGGGATCGGCCCGATCAATCGGGCGGCCGCCGTTCACTCGCAGTTCCCTCGCTTTTTCTTCGACTTCGCATGTCACAGGCCACGGAATTGGCGCAGTTGCGGGAAAAGGTCCTGCGGCTCGCCCGTGAGATCGAATCGCTGTCCGAGGCCGACATTCCTCCGGATGCGTTCTTCCCGGAATTTCTCAACCGGCTGACCGCCGCCGTGGGAGCTCGCGGTGCCGCCGTCTGGCTCAGCGACGGCGGGCCCATTCGACTGGCCTATCAGCTTGGACTGGAAGAATCAGGTTTCTACTCGGCTCCACAGGCGACGCAGCACAACGACCAGTTGCTGCGAGAAGCTTTATCGACCGGCGAGACTAAGGCCTACTTACCCGACGAAACGCAGTTGCCCACGCGGCATCTGTACGTGGTCGCCCCGCTTTCGGTCGCCGCCGAGCCGGTCGGTGTGATCGAAGTCCTGCAGCGCCCCGAAACGGCGGCGAGTGCGAAGGCGGGACTGCTGCAATTCACCGAACAAATGGCCGGTTATGCCTCGCGCTATCTGACCCGGCAGCGGGACGCGGGGAGGCGAGGGGGGGACGGGGCGAGGGCGCGAGGGGGCGACAGGGAGAATCGTCCGAATGTTAACGTCTCCCCCTCTCCCCCCGTCTCCCCTTCTCCAAAAGGCGGCCTGCCCCCCGCCTTCTGGACGGACCTCGAGAAGTTCCTGCTCCAACTGGAGCGCAGCCGCACGGTGGGCGAGGTCGCTTCGACGGCGGCGAGCGACGGCCGTATTCTGCTGAACGTCGATCGCGTCAGCATCGCGCGCAAGCGCGGTCGCAAGACGCCTGTCGAGGCCATCAGCGGGCAGGAAAAAGTCAATCCCCGGGCGAACCTCGTTCGGCGGATGTCGGCGCTCTGCAAAGTCGTGATGGCCGGTCGCGAACCGCTGATTTACACCGGCGCCGTCGAGAACCTGCCGCCGCAGCTTGAACAGCCGCTCGCCGATTATGTCGCCGAGAGCAACAGCCGGCTGGTGATGATCGTGCCGCTGTTCGAGACGGGCGAGCTCGTCAAGCCCGAGCTGGAAGACAAAGAGAAAGAACGGCGTCTCGCGCAGAAGGACGCGCGGGTCATTGGCTGCATCGTCGCCGAACAGATCAACGACAGTCGCGTGCCGCCCGCATTGCACGAAAAGCTTGACGTGACTGCCGATCACGTCGCGGCATCGCTGCAACGGGCGATCACGTTCGAGCGCATCTTCCTGCGACGCACTCTGCTTGCGATCGGCCGCACGGGCGAATGGTTCCACGGGCGGAAGCTCGCGAAGACGCTGGCGATCATCGCCGCCGTCGCGGCGGTCAGCCTGGCCCTCTTCTTCTTCCCGTGGCCTTACAAGGTCGTCGCGGAAGGCCGGCTGATGCCTGAAGTTCAGCGCGACGTCTTTGCCCCATGGGATGGTGAAGTCACCCAACTCGCCGTGCGCGGCGGCGAGGTCGTGAAGGCCGGCGACCCGCTCGCCGTCCTTCGCAACGACGATCTTCGTGCCGAGCAAATTCGGGTTTCAGAAGAATTGTCGGGCAAGCGAAAGGCCGTCACCGCGATCGCCGGTCAAATTGCCGATCGAAATTCCAGACAGGATCAGGCTCAACTGGAAGGCGAACTCGTCGCCGCCCAGGCCGAGGTCACAGGCCTTGAAAAGCAACTGGAAATCCTTGAGGAACGCGCCGAGCGTCTCAAAGTCACCGCGCCGATCACCGGCGTGGTTGCGACTTTCCAGCTCGATCAATTGCTTCAGAACCGCCCCGTCCGTCGCGGCGAAGTCCTGATGGAGGTTATGGACGACAAGGCGACGTGGCATCTTGAAGTCGATGTCGAAGACCGCCGCATGGGTCACATCCTGCGTGCGATTCAACGCAAAGGCGACGTGGGACTGCCCGTCGAATTCGTGCTGGCCACCGACCCGGAAACGCGATACTCGGGAACGCTCAAGAAGATCGAATCCCGGGCACAAACCGACAGCGAACTTGGAAACGTCGTGCGTGTCGAGATCGCCCTCGATAATCCCGAGGCGCTGCCGCGCCGTCGCATCGGGGCTGAGGTCCGCGCCAAGATCAACACCGGTGATCGGGCGCTCGGCTACGTCCTCTTCGGCGACGTCATCGACTTCGTTCGCAAGCACTTGTGGCTGTGAGCGGCGTCAGTCGAATCGCTTGATCGACTCCTACAGAGGCGTGTCGGTCCCGGCGAGGGCTCTGAGGACGCGAGCAAGGGCCGCGAGCCCGTCGCACGCCAGCGGCTGGCCGGGAAGCCACAGGCGGCCGGCGGAATCGACTCCGACCGCCGCGGCATGGTCGGCCATCGAAATCGTCATCGACTCGGCCGAGCCGTTGCAGCGTGCGACCTCGCGCCGGCGCAGCACCGTCTCACAGAGCCGATCACCGATCTCCCAGTCGACGACGACGGTCGCTCCCGGTCGATCCGTAAGAGCGTCTTCAATCAAGATGCCGGCCACATCGGCGACAGGCAACGTGCGGCCACGTTCGTCCAGAACTCGGAACCTCGTGCCGTCCTCATCGAGCCACATTCCAAAGGTGGCTCCCGAACGGGCGACGGCTGCGGCGATGCGGGAGATTCCGGCCGTGTCGATCCCTGTCGCATCAACGGCGCGACGCGGCAGCTCGACGACCGTCAGTGAGATCGACGCCTCTTTCGCAACTCGTTCAAGCCGCTGATGGACCAGCGGAGACGACGTGCCGACGACGCAGGAAGCGATGGAAGAGGACTGAAAATGGCGCCAGAGGCTCGCTTCGTAGGGAATGTTTGCATCGAACTCACGACGACCCGCCCCTCCGCGATTCATCCGCCCGGAGAACGATTCCTTCAGGCGATCAAGCCCGCCGCCTGTTGAAAGCGGTCGCCCAGCCTTGCCGGCGAAATCGAGGCCGGCGACGGCCGGCCCGCCGCCGGCACCGGTCGCGAGCACTCCCGCAGCGGCGTCGAGATGACTGACCGCGAAGCGAAACGCGGGGCCGGTGACGAGACCGACATCGATCGTTTCGCACCCCGTGCGACGCAACGCCTCGCCCGCGGCGACCGCCACCGGCACCGACCACGGTCGGTCGTCGTAACCCACGACGACGGGGAAGCCTCGCGCCGGAACGCCGCTGCCAGTCGCCGCTGCCTCCTCCCAGAGTCCGCCCGCGAACGCGGTCACAAGGCGTTCGACGTCGGCGTGCGTCAGTTCATTCCGATAGACGCCGCGGACGCCGTCTGCGGTGAAGAGACGGGCGGTGCGGGAAGGGGAACTGGGG
>JACCRE010000153.1 GCA_013813775.1 Planctomycetaceae bacterium | reverse complement strand
AGCTCTGAGACGGAGAGAGCTCCGCAGTAGCCGCAGAGGTCATTCAGGATCCATGTGGAGGTTTCGCGGTGGCCCCGGCTGAGCGTGCCGTTGGCGACGCCGCGCTCGACGTACCGCAGATATCCAGAACAGACCCGCGCCACGAGCCAGTCACCGCTCGCTGTCAACGGTGAGTGCGCCTGATCTTCTCCGGAGACTTTGACGCGGGCGAGGGCGAGCTTGGCAGCCTGCTTGTTGTCGAGACCGCGGATCCGCTCCCCGTCCTCATCGAGCAGCGGCACGCGGCGTTTCGTGCCGGGCAACGTGTAGTACCAGCCGTCGGTCTGCTTCCAATGCCAAGCCGAGCCGTGCGACTGTCGCCGTGTTTTCTTTCGCGCGGGACGACCACGCTTGGCGGGAGCATCTGCTGACGAGACGGCTGAGTCTTTCGTCAGCCGTTTGACCGCGGACTTCCGGCGGGGGAGAATCTCCGACACGCCACTGATGGTTCCCGCTGCGGAAGCGGGATCGACGCCGCCTCGTGTTTTCACCGTCTTTTTCGCCGCCCGCCTGGAAGCTGCTCCCATGTCCCGATCTCCACAGTTGACGGCTGATTTACGGCAGCGTTTGCTACACAGTTTAGCTACACATCCGCTTCGGTCAGCGCGCATCGCTTTTGCTTATCTTCTGCTATTATCCACGTCGTCCGCCGCAGATGCAACCCGGCCCAACATTGTGCTGATCCTTGCCGACGATCTCGGCTACCTCGATTCGACGGTCGCGGGAGCGAAGGATCTTCGCACGCCGAATCTCGAACGGCTCGCCCGTGATGGCATGACCTTCACGCACGCGTTCGCCGCGTCGCCGTCGTGTGCGCCGAGCCGCGCGGCGTTGCTGACGGGCCTGATGCCCGCTCGCAACGGGGCGATGCTCAATCACCAGCCGCCGCGTGCCGACGTCAAGAAATGGCCTGCGTACTTCCACGAGATGGGCTATGAGGTCGCGGCCTTCGGGAAAGTCGCCCACTACAAACAGGGTAAAGACTACGGCTTCGATCTCGTCGCCCACGACACGTTCCACGACGACGAGTGCATTGGCGCGGCGCTTGAGTATCTCGAAAACCGCGATGACCCGCGGCCTTTGTGTCTGTGCGTCGGCACGAACTGGCCCCATGTGCCGTGGCCGGAGGATGCCGAGGGTTTCGATCCGCGGTCACTCAACATCCCACGAAACCACATCGATACGCCTGCAACCCGTGAGTGGCGTGCCCGGTACTATGCGGCGGTCGAGCGGTTCGATGCCGACCTCGGCAAAGTCTACGAGGCCGCTTACGACAAGCTCGGCGAAACGACGGTGTTCGTCCACGCGAGCGATCACGGAGCGCAGTGGCCGTTCGGCAAGTGGAATCTCTACGACGACGGCACGCGTGTGCCGTTCTTCGTCGTCTGGCCGGGAGTGACCAAAGCTGGCAACCAGTCGGATGCAATGGTGAGTCTGGTCGATGTTCTGCCGACGCTCATCGACCTGGCGGGCGGCGGCGCGCCGGAAGGCATCGACGGCCGATCGTTCGCCGACGTCGTGCGCGGCACATCGGCGGCACCTCGAGACGCGATCTTCACCACGCATAGCCGCGACGGAGAAATGAATGTCTTCCCGATTCGCTCAGTGCGTACGTCTCGCTGGAAGTACGTGCGGAACCTTGACCCGCACGCCGCCCATACGACGCACATCGACAAGGGCAAATCAGCCGACGGCAGCGGCTACTGGGGTTCGTGGGTCGATCTCGCCAAGAGTGACAAGACCGCCAAGGCGAAGGTCGACCGCTATCACCACCGCCCCGCTGAAGAGTTCTACGACCTCGAAAACGACCCCTACGAGACGTCGAATCTCGCCGGCGATTCTCGGCATGCGAATACGCTCGACACTCTGCGCAAGCAACTCGACGACTGGATGACGCAACAGGGCGACCGTGGCCTCGCCACCGAACGCGACGTCGCCGAGAACTTCTACGAAAAGAAGCCCGCGAAACGCGCGGGGAACTAGAACGACACGCCACAGTGATCCCGTTGGAAATCTCCTCGATGCATCATCTGCTCAGAATGACAATCGCCGGCATGGCGGCACTCTTCGCTGCACCGGCGCACGCCGAAGCGAAGCCTCGCCCGAACTTCATCGTCGTGTTCATCGACGACATGGGCTACGGCGATCTCTCGTGCTATGGAAACGATCGAGTCGAAACGACGAACATCGACCGACTGGCGTCCGAGGGAATTCGCTTCACGCAGTTCTACGTCGCCTCGCCGATCTGCTCGCCGTCGCGGACGGGCCTCACGACCGGGCAGTATCCGCAGCGCTGGGAAATCACGTCGTTTCTCGCGGCACGCGCCGAGAATCGCAAACGCGGCATGAGACAGTGGCTCGACCCAAAAGCGCCGACGCTGCCGCGCATCCTTTCCGAAGCGGGCTACGCCACCGGCCACTTCGGTAAATGGCACATGGGCGGTCAGCGCGACGTTGGCGAGGCTCCGCTGATCTCCGAATACGGATTCGACGAGTCGCTCACGCAGTTCGAAGGTCTCGGCGAGCGAGTGCTCGCAACGTTCGACACGCTGTACCAGGACAACGGCGGGAAACGAGGACTGGAAATCGGCAGCGAGAAGCTCGACCGCGGCGACGTCACCTGGATGAAGCGATACGAGATCACGCCCGCCTTCGTCGATCGGGCCATCGGCTTCATGAAGAAAACGTCTCAAACGGATCAGCCGTTTTACGTCAACGTCTGGCCAGACGACGTCCACTCGCCGCATGAGCCGTCACCGGAACATCGCGGCGACGGAGAGCGGCTCGACATGTTCGACGGGGTCGTCAAAGAGCTCGACACGCAGCTCGGCCCGCTGTTCGAGTACGTTCGGAACGACCCCAAGCTCCGCGACAACACTTTGATTCTGCTGGCAAGCGACAACGGCCCCGAAGCGGGCGTGGGATCCGCTGGGCCATTTCGAGGCGCGAAAGGCAATCTGTATGAAGGCGGCATTCGCGAACCGCTGATCGCCTGGGGACCGGGAATTCTGAAGTCAGGCCAGGCGGGCGCGACGAACGATGTGACCGTGATCGCCGCGATGGACGTCGCGCCGTCCTTGCTGAGTCTTGCGGGCGTTGAATCACCCAAGGACGTGACGTTCGACGGCGTCGATATGAGCGAGGCTCTGACGGGAGCCGCGACGCCGCGACGCGAGCAACCGATCTTCTGGGCGCGTCCGCCCGATCGGAAAGGACCAATGAACTCCTGGCCCGACCTGGCGGTTCGATTGGGAGATCTCAAGCTGCTGGTGGACGAAGACGGCTCCAACGCGCAGCTTTTCGATCTCGCCAGCGATCCCGGTGAATCGCGAGATTTATCGGCTTCAAGGACAGACGACGTCGAGCGACTTAAGGCGGAGGTTCTCGCGTGGAAGCGCGAAGTCACTCCGCCAAAACGACGAGGGCGGCAACAGTAACTGTTGGCATCATGGGATTTCCGGCGTCTTTCGTCGCGGGAGCGTCTCCGAGACGGGGAAACGCTTCGAAACTCGGCTCTGATCCTTGTATCGTCAAAGTTTGTGGCGAGTAGCGGCAATTCCAGCGCCAAGTCCAATTCCCCGGTTTCTGTTGATCTGACCGCATTTCCGCCTTCTTGGCAGGGGGGCGGGCCGGTACAATCTGGCGGTCTGTGACTCAGCCCGGATGGTCCGCGGCCGCCGCAGGCACGGCCGAGCGAAGTGTCAATCCGATTGCTCGGCCCGCGCAGGCTACCCCTTCTCAGGCGAGCAGGTTCGCGTCGAAGACCGAATCTGTGCGCGACGACCGACGGTGAATTCGGGCGTCGAGTGGCGGCTTGTCGGAGGATTGAGAGGATGCTGCCGAGATGCCGCAAGGGACGATCAAGAGACTGACCGACAAGGGCTTTGGATTCATCGGGACCGGCGGGAAGGACGACCTGTTCTTCCACATGTCCAATGTCCAGGGCACTACTTTCGACCAGCTCTACGAAGGCCAGAAGGTGGATTACACGGAAGGCCGTGGACCAAAGGGACCGCGGGCCGAAAACGTTCGGCCGGCCGGCTAAAGCGACGGTCGCCGCAAGGGGACGTCAACGACGGCGAGGCCGCTCGGCCTCGCCGTCGTTTTTTCTACGCGGTCGCGTAGAATTGAATCAAGGTTCTATCGAGCGACCCACCTTCGCGCTGGCGCGCTCCATCTCTTAAACAGGAGTTCCTATGTCGATGAATAAGTGGATGAAACGCCGGCTCGACAATCTGCGCTCGCAACTGCAACGGCAGGAGCTTGAGCTCGACGTCGCGAAGCGCCGTAATGACAACGACGCCGTCAGCCGCATCGAGCGACAGGTCGAGGTGACGAAAGCCGACATGGTGCGCGTGATCGACAGTTAGAACCGCCGCCGCTTTTGCGAATGCTGGTCAGCACCGCCGAGTCACCTTCGGCGGTGTTTTCGTTGGCTGACGGTTACCAACGCTTACCTTCGTTTGCCTTGCGCGAGCGCTCCGGCGAGAACGAATCCGGCGACGGCTCCGGCGGCGACCCAGCCGCGGTGCATGTTCAGCCAGCTCTGCGCGCTCCAGTCTTCCGCACGCTCGTCGAACCGGCCGTGGGCGCCGTGATCGCCGGCCACAGGTTCATAAAGATTCGACGGGCTGTCGGAACGGTTTGGCTCGTCGGTCTGTTGCGAGTCGACGCCCGTGCGGGCGAGATACCAGTCTCCGAGGCCTGGAAAAAACTTGTTTCCCCAGATTGCTTTCACGGCGGGCCATCCCACGGTCACTTCTCGCCGCCGCGCATGGGCCGCGAAGTAGACGGCCTCGGCGATGACTTCCGGCTGAAAGATCGGCGGCACCGGCTGCGCCCGATTGGGCATTTCCGATTTGCACCAGTCGAACTGCGGAGTGTTGACCGCAGGCAGATTGACGGCCGTCAGATGCACATCGATTCCGTCGTGAATCAATTCCGAGCGGATCGAGTCGGTGAAGCCGCGGATCGCATGCTTGGCTCCGCAGTAGGGTGATTGAAGCGGGATCGCGCGGTACGCCAACGCCGACGCGACCTGGACGATGGTGCCGCGATTCCGAGGTCGCATCCGTCGCAAGGCCGCCATCGTGCCCCACACGTAACCGAGGTAGGTCACTTCGGTGGCTCGTTTGTAGTCTTCCGGAGAGATTTGATGAAAGGGAGCGAAGATCGTCGTCATTGCATTGTTGACCCACACGTCAATCGGGCCGAACTCCTCTTCGACCCGCTTCGCGCCTGCTTCAACGGCCTCGTGATCGGCCACGTCGGTCGGAATCGCAAGAGCTCTTCCGCCTAGCCTTTCAATCTCATGTACGGCGGCGTCGAGACCGTCTTCGCCGCGCGCGAGCAGTCCGACGGAGGCACCGTGCTTGCCGAACTCGCGCGCGATCGCGCGGCCGACGCCCGCCGAAGCGCCGGTCACTACGACGACTTCCGGCGTCTTTGATTGCCCGTTTGATGACATTGAAACCCGCCTCGCCAATCTCTACGCCGATGTCTTATCCGACCGCTCCCAAGCACGCACACAAGGGAAATCCGTCGCTCGTCACGGGCCTTTTCCGGACGCCGGCACTTGCGTGCATCGCACCCATCAAAGGCCTGGCATGTATGGAGGCGTCGCGCCGCGAGCCATTGCTTGTTCGCGGCCCTCGCGACCGGTAAAATCCGCGCCGAACGCTTCGGAGCGCCCGCCGTCTGCCGTCGCTCCCCAACTTGGCCGCCTTCGAGCCGGCCGGGCCGCCATCAGCGGCGATTCTCGTTCGCGTTTTTTCGTCGGGCCGCCAGCGGCGGCCGAAAGGAGCTCACCGTGGCTGTGAAGGTCGGCATCAACGGGTTTGGACGCATTGGCCGTGTCACGTTTCGGGCCATGGCCGCCCGGCCGAACGACTTCGAGATCGTCGGCATCAACGACTTGGGCGATCCGAAGCTGCTCGCGAATCTGCTGAAGTACGACAGCGTGCAGGGGCGTTTTCCCGGCACCGTCCGCGTCGACGGCAACAACTTGGTCGTCGGCGATCACAAGATCAAGATTCTCGCCGAGAAGGATCCCTCCAAACTGCCTTGGGGCGAACTCGGGGCGCAGGTGGCCTTGGAATCGACCGGAATTTTCACGGCGCGCGCGGCGAACGGAAAACCCGGTTACGATTCGCACCTTCAGGCCGGTGCCAAGAAGGTCGTGCTGTCGGCCCCCGCGAAGGACGATCCCGATCTCACGGTCGTCATGGGCGTCAACGACGACAAACTCACAGCCGAGCATAAGTGCGTTTCCAACGCGAGTTGCACGACCAACTGCCTCGCGCCGATGGTGAAGGTGCTGCACGAGAACTTCGGCCTCGAAGAGGGGCTGATGACCACTATCCACGCCTACACGAACGACCAGCGCGTGTTGGACCTCATCCATTCCGACCCGCATCGCGCCCGAGCGGCGGCGTTGAACATCATTCCCACCTCGACCGGTGCCGCGAAGGCCGTCGGAAAGGTGTATCCGCCCGTCAACAAGAAGCTGACGGGGATTTCGCTGCGAGTCCCGGTGCCCGCCGGAAGCATCACCGATCTCGTGGCGATGCTGTCGAAGCAGGCGTCGGTCGAAGAGATCAACGCCGCCATGAAGGCGGCCGCGAACGGCCCGCTCAAGGGAATCCTCGAATACACCGAGGATCCGATCGTCTCCAGCGATATCGTGGGCAATCCCGCAAGCTGCATCTTTGACGCGGGCTGGACGACGTCTCTCGGCACGAAGATGGTCAAAGTCTTCGGCTGGTACGACAACGAGTACGGCTACTCGAACCGGACCGCCGACCTGATCCTGAAGCTGGCCGCTCTTTGAGCAAGGAAGTGGGCGGATAAGCTCTGCATTCAGCGAACCGTCATGAAATCGCCGACGGCGGCTCCGGTCGTCGTCGGCGTCTTTTTGCGATCGGAACCGCTTCCGGTTGGCCACTTGACCTGCTGTGCTACAATACCTGCGTTGAGATGATACACGGGTTCAGTTATTGGGTTTGATCGCCGGAATCGACGATCCACCTCGAGCGATGAATCGCGAAGATACGATCGCACGATTGCGAGGGGGGCGGCCTGTCATCGCCCCGTCGATGCTTAAGTGCGATTACGGCAATCTGAACGACGAGGTCGCTCGTCTGGCCTCGGCCGGGGCATCTGTTCTCCATTGGGACGTGATGGACGGCCATTTCGTACCGAATCTCTCCTACGGGGCGATGGTCATCGCCGGCATGCGAGACCGGTCGAAGCTGGTGTTCGACGGGCACCTCATGATTTCGGAGCCGGAGCGTTATCTCGACGACTACATGAAGGCCGGGCTCGATAGCATCACATTCCACATCGAGGCCGTGCCGGAACCGGCCTCGCTGCTGAAGCGGATTCGAGCCGCCGGCAAGGTTGCAGGCCTGGCGTTGAATCCCGAGACTCCTGCGGAAGCGGTCCTGCCGTTTCTGAACGATTGCGACATGTTGCTGGTCATGACGGTTCACCCGGGTTTTGGGGGGCAGCAGTTCATGCCAGACGTACTGCCGAAGCTGGCGAAGCTCCGAGAGGCTGCCGGAGACCGCCTGATTTCCGTCGACGGCGGAATCGCCGCCGAAACGATCACCGCAGCCGCGACCGCAGGTGCCGATGTTTTCGTGGCGGGAAGCGCGGTCTTTGACGCGCCCGATTACGGGGCGGCAGTGACTGATCTCGTGCGACGAGCATCCGCGGCACCGCGTTTCTCACATTGATCGGGTCGAGTACACACACTCGTCACACCCATGTCTCAAGTGATTCTGGTCCGTCCGGGCCATACCGAGTTCGACGAGCAGAACCGTATCCAGGGTTTGCTCGACCTGCCGCTCAGCGAGCGCGGTCGCGAACACATCGACACGCTCATCGAACAACTCCGCCCCGAAGGCGTCGAGGTCATCCTGACCGATCCCGGCGAGCCGGCTCTGACGACGGCGAACACCATCGGCGACGCGCTCGACATTCCCGTCAAAGAGAAACCGGAGCTTCGGAATCTCGACCAGGGACTGTGGCAGGGACTCGAGCTCGACTCGATTCGGAAGAAGTATCCCAAGCTGCTCAAGCAATGGCACGAGCATCCGGAGACGATCTGTCCGCCGCAGGGCGAGCCGGTTTGCGAGGCGATGGAACGCATCCGCCTGGCGCTCAAGAAGCCGCTCAAGAAGTACAAGAAGATCGCGATCGTGGCGGCCGATCCGCTGGCGGCTTTGATCGCCGGAATGCTGCGCGGGGGCAAGCCCGATTTCACAGGACCGATGTGCAGCCACGCGGGCCGTTGCGTCGAGACCTTCACCGATGGGGCGGCCGCCGCAGTCGCGCCGCCGGTCAACGGCCATGTCGGGGACATGAAACGCGACGCGGCCATGAAACTCGCGGCACCGGGGATCAACGGCCATGGCTTCGGCGCCTAATCCACCCGTCACGGCCGAGCAGGCCGGGCCAAAAAAACGCGGCGTTCCCGAAGGACTGTGGATCCGTTGCCCGGACTGCAAGGCGACGATTTTCCGCAAGCAGGTGGAGGGCCTGCTGGGCCTGTGCCCCGACTGCGGGCATCACTTCTACGTCTCGTCGCGCGATCGCATCCGACAGCTTCTCGACGAAGACAGTTTCGAAGAGTGGGACGCGGAGTTGCGGCCCTGCGATCCGCTCGGCTTCGCCGACAAGCGGCCCTACGCCCAACGGCTCGTCGAGGAGCAAAAGAAGACCGGCCTGTCGGAGGCCTGCGTGTCGGGCCGTGGTTATCTTCGCGGGCGACCGCTGGCCCTCGGCATCACCGATTCGGCCTTCATCATGGGCAGCATGGGCTCGGTCGTCGGCGAGAAGCTGACGCGGGCGATCGAGCGGGCCACGCAATCGAAGTTGCCCATGGTGATCGTGAGCGGCTCGGGCGGAGGCGCGCGGATGCACGAAGGCATCCTCTCGCTCATGCAGATGGGCAAGGTCTGCGCGGCGCTGGCTCGCTTTCATGAAGCGGGGGGGCTGTTCGTTTCCGTCCTGACGAACCCGACGATGGGCGGCGTGGCCGCGAGCTTCGCCTCGCTCGGCGACGTCGTGCTCGCCGAGCCGAAGGCTTTGATCGGCTTCGCCGGCCCCCGCGTCGTCGAGGCGACCGTGAAGCAAACGCTGCCGGAAGGCTTCCAGACCAGCGAGTTCCTGCTGAAGCACGGTTTCGTCGATCGCATCGTGCGTCGCCCCGACCTTCGCGGCGAGCTGTCGCGAATCATCGACTACTGCTGTCGGTGAGCGGCCTTCCGGGATGAGTTGAGCCGATGGCTCATGCTTGGCGCCGCGCCTCTTCAAAACGTCGGCGAGCACGTGGCGTGCCGCACGGCGGTCGGGTAACGTGAAGATGTCATTTCGCGTCGTTCGCCCGGCTCTTCCGCACTCCGATGGGACTTTTCACCGCTCTCTTCCAACGCAGTTCGCCTCGCATTGATATCAAGCGTCGATTCGAGCTGATCGGTCGCGTCGGCCAAGGCACCATGTCGAAGGTCTGGCGCGCGCGAGACCGCGAATCGGGTCGCATGGTCGCCTTGAAGGTTCTCGACGGCGAGCAGACTCGCAGGTTTGAAGCGCGCTTCCCCGGTTTGAAGAAGCCGACGGAGGGCGAAGTGGCGGTCGGCCTGCGGCATCCGAACATCGCCGAGACTTATGAGCACGGCCTCACGAAAGACGGGCTTCAGTTTCTCGTCATGGAGTTCGTCGAGGGCTACGCGCTGTCGTACTACATCGAAACGCAGAACGACGTTTTCAAGCGGCACCGACTGCGTCTGATGATCGAACTGGGCGAAGCCGTCGCCTACGTGCACGGTAAGAATTTCATACACCGCGACGTCTGCCCGAAGAACGTGATCGTCACGGAAGACCTGCACGTGAAGCTCATCGATTTCGGCCTCGTCGTGCCGAACACCCCCGAGTTCCGCAGGCCCGGCAACCGAACCGGGACCGCGAACTACATGGCTCCGGAACTGATCCGACGGCAGCCGACGGACCAGCGGATCGACGTCTTCTCGTACGCCGTCACTTGCTTCGAAATGTGCACCGGGCGACTTCCGTGGGATTCCGCCAAGACCCTGGAGGCCATCGTGCAGCATCTCAACAATCCTCCCGCCGATATCCGCACCTACACCCCCGAACTCGACGAAGAGATCGCCGCCGTGATTACGCGAGGACTTGAGGTCGATCGGTCGCGGCGTTGGCAATCGGCACGGGAAATGGCGAACGCGTTCCGAGAGATCCCCGTCAGCATCGGTCCGGCGTGAACTGACGGCAGTCTGGACTCTACGGCCGCGTAAAGGTTGAGCAACAGGCTCGTCCACGAAGGCCGATCGGCACTCGATCGTCCTCCTCCCCTTTCAGGAATGCACCGGAACAGCATGACGCTCTCCGATCTCAATCCGCCGCAACGTGAGGCGGTCACGCACCTCGACGGACCGTTGCTCGTCCTGGCGGGAGCCGGCACCGGCAAGACGCGCGTGATCACGCATCGCATGGCGGAAATCATTCGCCGCGGAACCTCTCCCAGTCGCATTCTGTCGGTGACGTTCACGAACAAGGCATCTCGCGAGATGCTCGAACGCACTTCGGCGCTGCTCGGGCGACGGCTCAAGGTGCGTCCGTGGATCAGCACCTTCCACGCGCTGTGCGTTCGCATTCTGAGAGAAGAAGCGGCGGCGCTCGGCTATCCACCCGGCTTTGCGATCTTCGATCGTGCCGATCAAGAGGCTGCGGCGCGAACGGCGCTGCGCGAGGTCCGGCTCGGCGACACCGCCATGAAGCCCAACGATCTGCTCGCACGGATCAGCCGCTGGAAGATGAACGGCATCGCTCCGGAACGAGCCACCGACGACACCGAAGACGATCGCGACGTATTGGCCGCCGTCGCCTACCGGCGTTATCAGAACTCGCTGAAAACATCCGCGGCCGTCGATTTCGACGATCTGCTGTTGCTCACGCATCGACTCTTCGAGGATCGGCCGGACATTCTCGCGAAGCATCAGTCGCGATTCGACTTCGTGCAAGTCGACGAGTATCAGGACACGAACCGCGTGCAGTTCCTGATCGTCGAGGCGCTCGTCGAGCCGCACAAGCGGCTGTGCGTCGTCGGCGATGATGATCAGTCGATCTACGGCTGGCGCGGTGCGGAAG
>JACCRE010000148.1 GCA_013813775.1 Planctomycetaceae bacterium | reverse complement strand
CGTTCCCTCCGGTCGGCTGCACGCGCGGCGCCGCGGCCGGATAGTTCGCCATGTGCATCATGCCGCTGAGCTGGTCGAGCAGATCCTTGCGCGGGTTGATGCCGGGCCCGCCGGGCTTGTCGGCGGCCTGCTGCATGAGCTGATCGAACGAGCCTGGCCCGTTGAACGTCTCGTACAATCGTTGCACCGAGCCCACCGCGCCTTCGACGTTCCAGTTCGCGGCGAAATAGCCGGTCGCCGAGTCGGTCACCCATTCCGGAGGAGCCATTTCCGAAGGCGTGAAGTCGAACACCCCGAGCAGGCCGAGGTCGCCCGATGCCGGCGGTTCGACGTAGAAGAAGATCTTCGTGATCGAATCAAACTCCTTGGTCGCGACGTCGACGCTGCCCCCTACGGCCTTCAGATTTGTCAGGCCGAGCATCGGCAAGATCCCGGCGACGATCTGGAACTGCGGGGGGATGTTGGGGGCGCGGCTGAGACCAGCTTGCAGGCCGCCAATGGGGTTGCCGTACCAGATGAGCGCGGGCATGCGGTCATCGGTCTTCGTCTTCTCGAGAATCGTCGTGTAGGCTGCGCTGGACGCGAACGTTTCACCGTGGCTGCCGTCCCAGCGCGCCAGCACCGCTTCGAGCACGGGAACGTCGTTGCCGACGACGATGCGATCGTCTTTGCGGAACCAGGCGACTTTGCCCGCGCCGCCGGTCGCAGGAGCTTCGCCATCGATGTCGAGGTCGTCGGTGGCGGGATCTTCAGCGGCGGCTTCCTTCGTGTAGACGACGATTTCGGTGCCCTCGAACTCTTCGGTCGTCCGCGTCGATCCCTTCTTCTCGAGAGCCGCCTCGGCCTTCTCGATCAGCGTGTCGACCGTGCTCCCGTTTTCGCCGTAGCCGAGGATCGCGACCATGCCGATCGACTCGCCGGGGATGTCGCAGACCGCGAAGGCCACCTCGCCCGACGGAACCTTCATCAGCTCTTCGACGGTGACGCCCAGATTCTGTTGAACCTGTCCGGCACCCTCGGCGAACTTTTCCTTGAACTGGTCGTAGGTCGGCTGAAGCTTCGGATCCTTCAGCAACTCCCCGAAGGCCGACGCTTTGACGCGCGTTTTCAACTCGGCGACGTCGGGCGCCGCGACATACGCATAGACGTTCGGCGGCAACAGCTTTGCGCTGGGCGTTTTCTCCTGCGCGACCGACGGGCGGACGCAGAAGGACGCGAACAGGGCGGCGGCGACCGCCGTCCTGAGGACAAGGGGTCGAATCATCGAATCAATCCTTGCGAGAAGCGGGAGGGGTAGCGGGGTGCGAGTTCGCCAGACGACATCATAACCGATCGCCGAACGACGGCCGCGCCAAGGGCGCAGCCGCCGGGATCGGCCTCATAGTGACTACCCGAAAAACACAACCCCGGTTTCGTATCCGTACTAATCTTTCGTCGCCGATCGTTCGCCCGGCGATGGGCGTGGAACGGGCGCCGAGTCGCGCCGGCGCGGCGCTTCGAGGTATCGATAGCCTGCGTTCGGGTTGTTGCGGTCGAACGCGAAGGCCTGGTACTCGTCGAGGAAGTTCTTGAGATACGTGACGGGGATCGCGAAGCCCAATCCTTCGCCGAACGCGAGCTTCATGTTCGTCACGCCGATGACTTCTCCGCGGGCGTTGAACAGCGGGCCTCCGCTGTTGCCCGGATTGATCTGGGCCGTCGTCTGAATGTAGACCAGTCCCTCGAAGTTGCGATTGCGCGTGCTCACGATGCCTTGCGACACGCTGCGCTCCAGGCCCAGGGGGTTCCCGATCGCGAAGACCGCGTCTCCCTCGCGGTAGTCGGCGTCCTCCGAGAGATGGACCGGCTCGAACTCGCGCCCTTCTTCCTTCGGGATCTGCAACAGCGCCAGGTCGAAGAAGGGATTCAGCGCCACGATCTTGACGTCCTTGATCCGCTCGCGCCGGAACGATCCGTCGTCCTGCTTCTCGTACAGGATCACCGCGATCTGGGTTTCCTTCTCGACGACGTGATAGTTCGTGACGACGTGACCCTGCCTGTCGATGATGAAGCCCGAGCCGAGGCCGTTCGGATTCTGCACGAGCACGACGCCCTCGCCGAGCTTGTTGGCGAGGTTCTTGACGGTGTCGCCCGGCAGCGTCGCCGTGGAATAGATGTTTTGCTTACGCACGTTGCCGACGGCGACGGGTTTGGCGTCGTCGCCCTTCTCACGCGATAGAACGTCGTCTTTCGGCACGCGCACGACGTCGACGCCCAGATCGACGTAGAGCGTTCCGTCGACCTCCTTCAGCACTTCGCCCTGAATCGTCTGTCCGCTCTTGAGCCGAATCACGTCGGCCGATGCCACGTGCGGGAACATGAGCAGCAAAAACCCGATCACACAGGCGTATCGCATCCAGTTCGCTTTCTGTTTGCGAGCCATCGTCGCTTTCGTCGTGCGACAGCCGATAGTGGTCAATTCTCGAACCGATACTTTTGATGGCATTGATTGCAGGCCGTGCCCACGCGGTCGAACTCGGCCTTGAACGTCGCGAAGTCCTGTCCGTCCGCCGCCTTCGCCATGCCGACGCCGCCCTCGACGACGGTTGCGGCGGCGGACTGATAATCAGCCTCGTCGGTCGAACCATAGTCGCGATGCGACGTGAACTTCGCCAGCGCGGCCAGAACGTGCGCCTCGTGGGAAGCCACGGCCGCATCCTTCTTGAACGTCGCCTCGTCGCCGATGAGGTTCTTGAGTCGATCGGCGGCGCGCTGCATGCGGGTCATCAAAGCGGCGCGGTCCGCAGTCTCTTCACGCGACGCGGCGGGATCAGGGTCGGGCAGGCCCGGAGGCGTGTTGTTGTTCAGAACGGCGAACAGACGTTCTTTGGCGACTTCGGCCTCGCTGAAGTTCTGTCGGCCGCGAGCTGTCGCCGCCATCGCCAGACCGGTCGCCATATCACGCGCGAGCAGGGCGTTCGCCTTCCATGACGTTGCGTCGGGGTGCTCGCTCGCGATCGTCGCTAGGGCGGACAAGACCCAGCCATCGGTCGAAATCTGCTCGAACGCGTTGTTGTAGCTGCCCACCGTCAGCAGCCCTTCGCCGACCGCGTTGCGGAGGGATGCCAGTTCCGTCTGAAGGACCTCGCGAGGAAACACGGCGTCCCAATCCGATGCCGCCGCAGCCGGTTGGCTCGCCGATGGGCGTTTCGGCGTGGGAGCCGCGTCGGGCATTACCGGTTCCGACGGCTTTCGATCGATCGAGGCGACGGTCTCGGAAGGGGGATTGTCAGATGCGCTGTTCGCCGTTGAACCGGCCTTTGCGGTAGCCCCCGCGGCGATCTCTTCGTCCGGCGGGAGGTCCGGAAATACGTCGTAGGGCACTGTGGGCGTGAGCCACTTCCGGCCGGACGCATCGACCCTCACCGAGATTTCTTTGACCGGATTCGCCGGGGCCGCCGCCGGTAGTGGTGTGGCAGGCTGTGGCGTCGTGGTCGCCGCTTGCGGGCGTGGCTGCTCGGTCGCTCTCTCGCATCCGCCGGCCGACACCGCCGCGGCGAGAACCAGCGGCATGGTCCAGTGACGCGGAACGTGTAGCACGGCGACGAGAGGCAAGAATACTGGCAAAAGCCAAGCCTTTTTGAGGACCGGACGCGGCGGGCCGCTGCACGCGATTATCGCCGTGCCGCTGAAGGTCTGCAAGTCGTGCGAAACCGCAGAAACGGAAGAAGTCGGTGCATCGGAATGGGTTACGGTAGCCGCTCACTCGCATGCAATCGCAATCCAACGCACCGACCGAACAATCGCGCGCGAATTGTTCCCATCCTGCCTGTTTCCCCACGACAAAAGGCTCGCGACGTGATAGAGTCGTATAGACGATCCTGCACCTCGCGCAGCGGTCGTCGGAACTCACGTGACGCTTCCCAGAACGAGGGAACGACTATGAATCTGAGACTGTGGACAGGTGCCGCCGCCCTTTCGGTCGTCGCGATCGCTGGGACGAATGTTCAGGCAGGCCTGTTCGATCGCCTGCGTGGCGGGTCCGATGAGAAGGCCGATCGCAAGAACAGCGACGTGAGCTTCGCCGTCGCCGACGCGCGCGACATCGGCAAGATCGTCAGCCCGGTGTCCTACCAGCCGCTGCCGGCACCCGGTGCCGATCCCGCGCTTGTGCCGGTTCCGGAGCCGTATCACGCTGGCCCGTCTCCGGCGCCCGTGCGGTCGTTCTACCCCGCCGAGCCCTACGCCGTTCAAGGATTGCCGCCGGCGGGTTATCCCGTCGAAGGCCTTGGTCCCGGCTATCCGATCGGCCCTGCAATGGGAGCGGACGGCTTTCCGCTCTACTCGCGGGTCAAGTACGAAGATCTCGATCACATTCACCCGTGCGCCGTTCCAACGGTGGTTCAGGTCCTCGATCCTTGCACCGACACCGGCCGCCACGGCCTGTTCGGCCATCATCGCAGAGTCGCCGACTGTGACGCCTGCGGCCCGCAGTGCGTGTATGTGCAAATCTGCGTTCCGCCGGGCTGCCCGAAGGTCAAAGTCGAGAAGCACGGCCGCAAAGTGAAATACGATTACGGCGACTATAAGGTCGAAGTCGAGTCGAAAGACGGATACGTCGAAGTCGATTACGACGACTGATGTGGTTTGCTCGAATCGCGTTTTTGAAGCCCCGGGGTTGCAACCTCGGGGCTTCTTCCGTTTCGATCGTCGCATGTTTCACCCCTTTCGCGGTAAACGCGTGACGGTCATGGGGCTGGGCCGCTTCGGCGGCGGCGTCGGCGCCGTGCGGTATCTCGCCGAATGCGGGGCACGCGTCACCGTCACCGACCTCGCCGACGAAGCCTCGCTGGCGGAATCGCTGACCGCGATCGCCGACGTGAAGCTCGAAGCGCTGCATCTCGGCGGACATTCCGAGTCGGACATTCGCGATGCCGATCTCGTCGTCGCGAGCCCCGCCGTCCCTCCGGGTCATCCGTTGCTGGCGGCGACGAAGGCCCCGGTCACGACCGAGATCGGCCTCCTCTGGTCCCGCTGCCGGGGTCGCGTGATCGGCGTGACCGGCAGCGTCGGCAAGTCGACGACCGCCGCGATGATCCACGCGATCTTGGTCGCATCGGGCCGGCGGGCCTGGCTCGGCGGCAACATCGGCGGCAGCCTGCTTGCAGACCTCGACCACATCGCCGACGACGATTGGGTCGTGCTGGAGCTCTCGAGCTTCCAGCTCGAATACCTGCGTCCCTGGCGGCCGCGAGCCGCGATCGCCGTCGTCACGAATCTGCGGCCCAACCACCTCGACCGCCACGGCACTCTGCACGCCTATCGGGACGCGAAGCAATCACTGCTCCGCTGGCAGACTTCGCAAGACGTCGCCGTCCTCAATCGAGACGATCCCGACGTCTCACAATGGCCAACCGACGCGCGGGTTGCTTGGTTCGGGACACAGGATCATGACACCGATGCATTCGCGAGCTTCGGCGCGTACCTCGCCGGTTCGACGCTGCTGCTCGTGGATGATCGCGGAGCCGGCCACGCCTCGCGTCTGACACTTCGCCAGGCCGCGGGACCGCGCGGCATCAACGCCGCCGCGGCGGCTGCGGCGGCGTTGGCCGCTGCCGTCGAACCGAACGCGATCGCCAGCGCCTTGAACGACTTTCGTGGCTTGCCGCACCGTCTTGAAGAGCTTGGAGAGTGGTCGGGACGGCTTTGGATCAACGACTCGAAAGCGACGACGCCCGAGGCGACCATCGCGGCGTTGAGTTCCTTCGATCGCCCGATCCGTCTTATCGCCGGCGGCGCGGACAAGGGCATCGATCTCGCGCCGATGATTGATGCGATCCGCTCACGAGGGGTGAGTGCTTATCTCTCGGGCCAGACGGCTCGCGCGATCGCCGACGCCTTGTCGAACGCGACGGCGAGCGTTTCCGTTCACGCGACCTTCGACGAAAGCGTGTACGCAGCGTGGACCGACTCTCGACCGGGCGACGTCATTCTGCTCTCGCCCGGATGCGCGAGCTGGGGGCAATTCCGCGACTATCGAGAGCGCGGCGATCGCTTCCGGGAGATTGCGATGCGAGCGACGTCGGGTGACGGCGCCGCGGGTTGACGCGATCCTTCGCGGCGACGGCACGGTGGCCGTTCCCTACAGAAGCGCGACTCAACCGGTACACTGCCTCAACATGACCCGGAGGCTCACGCCCCCGGCTCGTGGAATCTTCCCAACACCCTCACGATTCCCTGGCCCCTCTCCCTCGGGAGAGGGGCCAGGGGTGAGGGGCCTTCTCACGCCCACCTAGCCTCTTGCATGCCTCCCCATGCCGACATCCCACATCCCACATCCCACGTCCCATCCCCCCCTCAACTGGAACAGTCGCCACCTCACCCGCGGCTGGCAGAAGGGCATCACGGCCTTCTATTACGGCCTCGGCTTCAAGGACGACGATTTCGACAAGCCGCAGGTCGGCATCGGCACGCCGCTGCTCGACGGCAACCTGTGCAACGTCCACGCCTACGAACTCGCGAAGGAGATCGCCGCCGGTTGTCGCGAAGCGGGCCTCATCGGCTTTCCCTTCGGCACGCCGGCGGTGAGCGACAACATCACGCAGGGGCATCTCGGCGGGCGGGCGAGTCTCGTCAGTCGCAACATCATCGCCGACAGCGCCGAGATGGTCACCACCGCCCACGGCTACGACGCGATGATCGGCCTGCACTGCTGCGACAAGAACGGACCGGGCTTCGCGATGGCCCTCGCCCGCATGAACTACCCCGGACTGATCGTCAGCGGCGGAAGCATTCGCCCCGGCTGCCACAACAAACGCGACACGAGCATTCTCGACGTCTACGACAGCCAGGCCGCCGCCGCGGTCGGTGCGATCACGCCCGAAGAGGCCGACCAGATCCTGCGCACGGCTTGTCCCGGCCCCGGCGGCTGCGGCATCGCCGCGAGCTTCAACACCTGGGGCCTCGCGATGGAAGCCATCGGCCTGATGCCCCCCTTTAGCTCTTCGCATCTCGCGGAAGGCAAAGCGAAGCGTGTCGAGTGCCGTCAGGTCGGCACTCTCGTGCGGAACCTGCTGGAAATGAATCTGCGCCCGCGCGACATCCTCACCAAAGCCGCCTTCGGCAACGCGATGCGAATGATCTGCGCCGCCGGCGGCAGCACGAACGGCGTGTTGCACATGCTCGCGCTCGCCGCGGAAGCCGGCGTCGATTTCACGCTGCGAGACATACAAACAATTTGTCGTGAGACGCCGGTGCTGTGTGCCTTCGCACCACGCGGCACGAAAACGATGGCCGATCTCGAACGCCTGGGCGGCACGCCGGTGCTGATGAAGCATCTGCTCGACGCCGGCCTGCTCGACGGCGGTTGCCTCACCGTCACCGGCAAAACGCTCGCCGAGAACGTCGCCGACGCCCCGCCCATCGCTGCCGGCAACGAGCTCATCTTCAGCAAAGACGAGTGCCTGAAGCCTTACGCCGACATGGCGATCTGCTTCGGCAACCTCGCCCCCGGCGGCGTCGTGTTCAAGGTCAGCAGCATGAAGGAGCCTCGCTTCCGCGGCAAGGCCCTGTGCTTCGACGATCCGCGAGCCATCGTCGACGCCGCCGCCGCGAAGCGGATCATGCCCGGCAGCGTGATCGTGCTGCGTTACTGGGGGCCAGTGGCAGCCGGCATGCCCGAAGTCCTCGTCGCCACCGCCGCCCTCGCGACGAAGGAACTCGACGGCAAGGTCGCGTTCCTCAGCGACACCCGCGTGAGCGGCGTGAGCCACGGCGCCATCGGCGTGCATCTCTGCCCAGAAGCCGCCGTCGGCGGACCGATTGCATTAGTGCAGGACGGCGACGACATCAGCTTCGACCTGACGAAGGGCGATCTGACGCTGCATGTCTCCGACGACGAGTTGGCGAACCGAAAATCCAACTGGAGACCCCCGACGATCACCTACGACGTGGGGTACTTGGCGACGTTCGCCGCGACGGTCGGGCAGGCGGACGTGGGGTGCGTGGGGAATGTGCGAGCGACATGAGTGGCGTCGGGCGTGCCAGAACGCCCCTGAAGGGCCGTGGACTTATATCCCTCCACTGTAGTATCATACAACGACCAGGGGATGTGCGGGCCGATGCATGTCGCTTTTCTGTGGGACGATTACAACCTGGTGGTCATTCGCGCCCGCGGGCTGACGGAATCGGAGATTGAATACGCTCTCGAACATGGCGCGACCGATGCCGACGTGAGCAACATGTCTGGTTGGCCGGTCCTGTTCGGCGTCATACCAGATGGCCGGACCATCGCCGTCGTCTTCCGATGGGAAGACGCAAACACGATTTACGTGCTTGACGCCGAAGCGGAAAGCTAGCCGAGCCGAAACACGCATCCGAAAGGGAGTGCCCGTGGCAAAACCAGCGATCAAAGACCGCCGTCCGACTGAAGCCGAGGCCGCCGATGCCCGGAGGCAGCTCAGCGACGCCCTTGCTCGCCGCAAGGCATCCAAGACGGGAGTTCGTTCTGCCGAGGCTCCCGGCCCGGCGAACGTCTACGACCTGATCGCCTTGAACCGTCTCGTGGACGAGTTGCGTGCCACTCGCGAGTCACAAGGGCTGAGCCTGGCGGACGTGTCGGAGCGGACGGGCATCGATCGTGCCAGCCTAAACAAGATCGAGACGCGGAAGAATCAGAACCCGACCTACGGCACGCTGGCTCGCTACGCCGCCGCGGTAGGGCGATCGCTGACGATGGGACTGATCGCTCGCTGACGTGGCCTGACGCTGCACGTCTCGGACGAAGAGTTGGCGAAGCGCAAGCCCAACTGGCGCCCGCCGACGATCACTTATAACGCGGGGTACTTAGCGACGTTCGCCGCGACGGTCGGGCAGGCGGATGTGGGGTGCGTGGGGAATAGAGTTCGCTAATTCGTAACCTCAAACACTCGCCTGTTCGGACAGGGGTCCGCGGAAGGCGTATCACTTCCCACTGTACTCCCGGACGCGTTGGAAGACAGTGGTCCATAAGTAGAAGGTGTGACACGCTTTGACCTCCAGGCATCCGCGAAAATTCTATGAACCGGCTCACATCCTGATACGTTACTTCAATATACTGGGATACGTGCCGCTATGCTTCTGCGAGGATCGGTGCAATGGGACCATGCAAGCGCATCATGAGCGTCTGCCAGGATAGCGTTCTGCAAGCGCGGTGGGCGTCCGCCGATGTCGCTCCCTTGGAACGGTGGAAACCGCTGAAGGGGGCAGTTCGCTGCGAGTTGGCGATTTTCGATCAGGTTATTGTGGCGATAAATGGACTCTTCGATGGACGTTTATTGGATGAACTCGTCGCAGACAGGCATTTCATAACTGACGTTTCACAAAGCGACCAAGCGTCTGGTCTCGTCGCGGCCGGGCCGGGGGTGGACATCGAAGACAACTACCGACTCATGCTGTCCCCCGATCCCGCAACGCCAGAGAAGTTCGGTTTTGTTTTCTCAAGCTTGACAGATTCCGAAGAAAGAGCTGCTGTCGCGGACCGCCTCACGCGATTGGATAGCCATCGGCTCTACGACCTTACAGAACGTCGCAAAGTACTGAAAAGCATCGCCGGCACAACGTTTGTCGAGCAACTCGATGAGCGATACACGGCTCTTGACCGTTGCGTCAGTACGGGCAAAATCGGAATGCTCACATGGAAGGCACCGAAGGGGCGTCTGAAGGTGGAAGAGAGTCTCGACCGTCGTATTCAGTATCTGCGAGCGTTCTACAAAGGCCGAAATGTCGAGCGACTGTTGGATTTCATTCTGACGCGAGCCCGATCCGCTTTCGGTCCATTTGAACCGCGCTACCTCCCGTTTTTTCGATCACAAGTTCACCTTGAGGCCCAAAAACTATCGGTACATGCAGACGAAGCCGAGCAAGCTGCTCTGCGTCTCTGCGTGGAACAGATTGACCACTTTGTCCGGAAACTCAGGAAGTCCTCAGTCGGAGGCGTTCAATGGAGTTCAGAGTTCATCCGTCGACTGGCACCAGATTCTCCGGCCGACCTGTGCCGAGCACTGTTGCTGTCTGTGGCTGACATGGAGGGCCGAAGGTATTTCGATGTCCGAGAGGAAATGCGGGAATCACGCGAAGACTTCCGTGCAGGCTTGCTGACTCTCCACCAATACATCGAGCCGTTGGCTAAGGCAGCTGTCGACACCTACTGCCGATCGGCTCAAGCCACATTTAGCGAAATGCTCGTCAAGCCCTCCCTCTCGTGGACTGCCGGCCAAGCCATGCCTTACACGGTCGGCGGCGGCATTGGGGCGTCTGTCACCCTTCTCGGATTCCAACTGAACAATTTCGAAATCGACCGCCCCCCGGAAATCTTTATCGCGGGAGTCGTGGGGGCCGCGATGAGTGCCTTTTGGGGGATTGGATCAAACGCTCTTGTTGATGCCGTCGATCCGTTGCGCCTTCGCCGCCGGCGATTGGAGCGTGACTTCTGCAGGATTCTCGCGGACTCCCTTGTGGCTTAGAGACTTAATTGATCCGGAAAGGCAATTTGAAGAAGGTGTGAGATCCTAAAAAGCGACTCTAAACGTGATTCGTGCATCGTTCTGAAGCGAGGAGGGATTCGTCAGCCATCGATTTGACACCAAGATGTGATAACTGTTCCACACAAGCAGGCAAGGCGAATGTAGAGCAGGTGTTTCACCAGCCGAACGTCCTTTTTTTCCGTCGCGGCTTCTCGCTATCGAACCGTAGAGCTTGTTGCCGCGGTTCTTATTGCTTTGAGGACTGAAGTCCGCAGGCTTGAGGTGTGGTGACACCTCGTGCAATTTCATCTCAGAAGCGCTATCACAAAGGCCGTCGCGTAGCGTCTCAAGCGTGTCGTTCAACGGTCGGAACTGGACCGCAACGACCTCCGGATCAATCCGGAATTCGGTCGCTTCGACTACCAACGGCTTCGGCGAGGGGATAAGTGCTGCCAAGGTACCTCGTCGTTCATCTATCACCGATGTGACAGATGCCTCCTGAGCTTTCGCGTCGGTTGTACCCTGGCAAGCCGTGACGAAGTGAAAGATCGTTGAATGCCATGAAGAGACCGGCATCGCTTGGAAGCTCGAAGGTAAATTGTGCTCGGCGATTAGACCAGAAGCCCGAATCCGTTCGAGGAGATCAGGAAAGCCTTCCGCGTCCGACCAGATAGCCGTCAGTGATACATACCATTCAGAATCGGCATACGACATTTGTTTTTCCTCAGTAGGATGCGATGCCTTCGGCAAGGTGGCCAAGGCGGCGGGGTGGCATGCCTTTGGCCGCACAGGCCATAGGGATGTCGTCCAAGCGGTAACATGCTTTCGCCTTCGGGAAAGCATGCCACCCGTTCGACGGCAAGTCGAGCGTCATCAACGAAGGCGAACGCTCATGGCAAAGTCGCCGGCCCGAGACCGCCGTCCGACCGAGGCCGAGGCGGCGGGGTGGCACGTCTTTGCCGTAGGCATCGGGATGTTTCGAGCGACCTTCGACCTGCCGACAGCCTGTTCGGCTGAAGGCATGCCACCCTCTATCACGCCACCCTCAATCCGGTGGCCGGACGGGCCGGGTGGCACGACCTGACGTAGGAAGGTCGTGGTCGAACGGGCTGCGGCGGGCCATCGGACATTCGCCACGCCCATCCCGTTGGTTTGGGCGTGCCACACGACCGCTCGCTTGCCCCTGGTTGCTTCCGGCGGAAGCGAATGCCGTTGCTCTCGTGGCCGATTGATCGCAAGCCTCCTGACGAGGATGATGCTGCAATCGCGGAAAGTCGACCGGCGATCCTGCCGGGTTGACCGCTCGAGCGAGAGCATCACGGGAGGAGCAGCATGCAGGAATCGACAGCGTCGTCGATGGGCGAGCGCAGCATCGACGAGATCATCGCGGAACTCGATCAGCCCTACACCGGACGGCTTCCTGAAGAAGCGATCCGGGCCGCGCAACGCCGAACGGAGGAGATCACACCTCGCCTGATCGACCTGATCCGGGCGGCGACAGCGACGGTCCGCTCCGGCGACGACCAGCCGGGAAACGGGCACCTGTTCGCACTCTATCTGCTGACCGAGTTCCGCGCCCAAGAGGCGTTGCCCGCGATCGTCGAAGCGATTTCGCTGCCCGGCGAGGGTCCGTTCGATCTCTTCGGAGACGTGATCACGGAGGACTTGAGCCGCATGTTGGCCGCACTCGCCGCCGACGCGCCCACGATGATCGATGAACTGATCGCCGATCGCTCGCTCAACGAGTACGTGCGGTCGGCGGCCATCCAGACCTATTTCTACTGGGTCAGCGACGGTCGCCTCTCACGCGATCAAGCCGTGGAACGGCTGCGCGAGCACCTGAGAAGCGCCATCGCGAACCAGGACGAACAGGTGGCCGGGGTCTTGGTGGCGGAGCTCACCTCGTATGTGCCGACGGAGGCACGAGAGGAGATTGAGGAAGCCTTCCGCCGGGATCTCATCGATCGCTGGTACATCGATGAGGAGGAAGTTCAGGAGAGTCTCGCCGGCGGGGAGCCGCGGTATCAGAAGGTCGTCGAAGCGCGGCGACCAACGGGGATCGCGGACACCGTCGCAGAATTGAGTGAGTGGTACGCTTATCAGGACAACGATCCCGGCATCGATGACCTGCCTTTCAGTCCGCAGGAGACGTTCGACGATTGGAGGACCGGTCTCGACAGTGAGGATCGTTTTGAGATGCACGCGACGATCCGTAACATGGAACCCAAAGTCGGCCGCAACGAACCCTGCCCGTGCGGCAGTGGGAAGAAATACAAGAAGTGCTGCGGTTCCGCCCGGTAGGACATCGCCCGGCGGCTGCGGCAGAGGGCGAACGCTGGATGCCCCGGAACGTGACATGTCTCACGCTGCTGCGATCGTGCCAACCTCGCAGTTGACGAACTGGGGCGCATACAGCCCCAGGCACCCTTGGTGTGGGACTTTTCGTCGGTTCACTCGACGCGCTGACGGTCTTCTGATGTACGAACCCGGGCGTCGTGGAGGGCGTCGAAGCTGCGGGCGTATTCGCTGAGGGCGAAGACTTCGATGTGCGAGGCGTCGGGCCGGATGTCTTCTTCCGGCAGCAGCGTGAAGGGTTCACGAGCGCCCGTCTGGCTCAGGCGGAGCCGCTCGGGCGAGATGCCCTGTTCGATGAGATACCTCATGACGGCCGAGCAGCGGGCGTAGGACACGCCCCACTCTGCGGCGACGTCTCCATTCGCCGACGGCGTCGGGTCGATGACGCGGCCGCGAATCTCGACGAGGTTCGGCTTGCCGAGCAGCAGCGGAGCGAGCAGCGTCAATCGTCGGCGGGCCTGCTCGTCGAGCGTGTTCGAATGTCCCTGAAAGGTCACCAGCGTGCCGGTGCTGCGCGACTGCTCGCCGTCGCGGCTGATCGTAATACGCGGCGGCTTCACCGCCGACACGCCTCGCGAACTCCGCGCGGCGGAGGACTTGAGGTTGGCCATCGCGAGGCTGCGGCCCGGTCCCATTCCACTCTCGAACTGTCCGACCGTCGTCGCGTCTTCCGGACCTCGAACCGAGGTCGATCGCGATCCGTCGTCGGTTCCGAGCGGATCCTCGAAGTACTGCGCGACGGCCTGCTTGACGGGCTTGCTCTGACCGGTGATCCACATCACGAGAAAGAACGCCATCATCGCGGTCACGAAGTCCGCGTAGGCGACTTTCCAGGCTCCGCCGCCTTTGGCTGTCATGGTGGGTTGAGGAGTCGGGGGTCAGGGGCTGGGGGTCAGGGGTCGGCGAGACGAGATCGGTGTTCGAGGTCGACTTTCTGGCCTCTCACCTCTCGTCTCTGGCCTCTTTCAAGCTGCTTCGACGCGGGTGAACATCGCGTTGACTTCGGCGCGGTTGGGGCGGACTTCGGTGCCGACGCCGCGTCGGACCTGCGACGCTGAGCAGAGGGTTCGCTTCTCGCCGGGCGTCCTGCCGCCCTACCTGCGCCGCAGCCGCTCACTCGACGAGCTGATTCCGCGGCTGTACCTCAAGGGGATTTCCACGGGCGACTTCTCCGAGGCGCTGCAGAGCCTGCCAGCGTGCGAGTGAGCATCCGCTGGGCGAGCTCCGGTTTGGTGGCGAACTCGACCTCGTCCGGAATGCCGGCCGCACGGCAGCGAGGGCGGTCAGCGATCCAGTCCTTGGGGAGATAGAGCTCGCGGTCGACGAGCGTCTGACCCTTGGCGGAGCGGTAGGC
>JACCRE010000108.1 GCA_013813775.1 Planctomycetaceae bacterium | reverse complement strand
GTTCACGAGGAACGTGAGCCCGAACAGCACCAGCGCGGCGAGAAACAGCGTGCGGAAGTGCGTCGAGCCGCGCACGGCTTCCGGCATCTCGGTGGCGATCGCCGCCGAGAGCGTTTCAAATCCGTTGAAGATATTGAATTCCATGATCGGCGTGTTGCCCGCCGCCATCAGCACGATCATCGTTTCGCCGACGGCCCGACCCAATCCGACCATCACGGCCGAGAACAGCCCGCTCATCGCCGTCGGCACCACGACCCGCAACGCCGTCTGCCATTGCGTCGCACCGGCGCCGAGCGACGCGCTTCGCAGCGACTCGGGTACGGCGTTCAGGGCATCGTCGGCGAGCGTATAGATGATCGGAATGATCGCGAATCCCATCACGAAGCCGACGACCAGCGCGTTACGCTGCACGTAAGTGCCGACGTAGGTTCCGCGGGGATCGAGACCGACCGACGTCATCAACCACGACGCGAGCGCGGCCGACGAGAATGCGAGCAGCGTCGAAATGCTGAACCGCAGCAGTTCGACGATCCCGAAGCGTTTGAGACTCCAGTCGCCGGCGGCTCTCAAAATCAGCGGATCGAGCCAGTGCCCCGCGGCAGTGGCGACCACAATCGCGGAAAGCGGCACGAACAGCATCAGCCAGGCGCCGAAGCCGCTGCCGATTTGTCCGTTCAGCCACAGCTTCACGTCGCCGGCGAACACGAGCCGTTCGATGGGTCCGCCGAGTAGGGCTGCGATCGCGAAGCCGACGACGATCGCGAAGGCGGCGAGCGGAAGTCTCCAGCGGCCCCAGCGTGGGCGGGTCGATTGCGGCAACGATTGCCAGATGCGGGCGGCGACCAGCAACGTGAGCGGCACCGTCAACGCGGCCGCGATGACCGACGGCAGCCAACTCTCGACGAGCGGTGCGAACACGATCGCCGCCAGAAAGCCCAGCACGACGCTCGGCAGGCTCGCCATGACCTCGATGACCGGCTTGACGCGCGATCGAGCCGGTTTCGAGAGAAATTCGCTCGTGTACAACGCGGCGAGCAACGCGAGCGGCACCCCGAACAGCAGCGAATAGAAGGTCGCCTTGAGGGTTCCGAACACCAGCGGCATCAGGCCCAGTTTCGGCTCGCCGGCGTTCGTCGCCGACGATGTCTGCCAGACATGCCTCGGCTCGGCGTAGCTCTCGTAGTGCAACGGCCGGAAATAAGCCTTCAGGCCAGCCTCGGGGTAACCGAAGTCCAACGCCGCCCGATAGAGCCGACCCGCCGCGGCGGCGTAGAGCGTCGTCTCCTGCTCGCCGGGCGGCATGGTCAGTACGATCTCGCTGGGGCGGAGGTTTTCCGTCGGCAGCTTCGCCTCGGCGAGCACGTCATTCGTCGTGACCTGCAACACGCGCACGGAACCGTCGGCATACGCCACCGCCGTTTCACGCGATCGGCTCGACGGAGCAAGGGCCGCGACGGCCGCCGGTCCGTTTCCGAGATCGTGTCCGCGAATGAACCGCGTCGCTCCCGACACCGCGGCTTCCGCCTGCTCTTCGCTCACCTCTTCCGGGCCTTCCGGGATGTCGGCGACCGATGAAGAGTCTGGATCGTCCGTGATCGAGCCGCTTGATGAGGAGGCACTGTTTGAGGAGTCATCAACGGCATCAGGCCGCGCCGCAAACCACGCGGAGACATTTCCGGCATCGTCGCCGACGAGCAACGTCAGGCGTCCGACCATCAACGCGGCTTGCGTGACGACGCGATCGCCCTGTGCGAGATCCGTTCGCTCGATCAGCTTCGGGGACTTACGATCGCGGGTGTCGTAACGCAGCAGCGTGCCGTCGGGCCACAACAGATATGCACCCGCGCCTCGCGCCGCGAGTCCGGCGAGCAACGGAGCGTCCCGCAGTCCGCCGGGAAGCGGCAGTTCAGTGACGACGCCGGCTTCGACTTTCACTTCACCGGTGAATAAATCCTCGGTGCGGCCGATCGTGGCGATCCGCGCCTTCCCGTCGTCCGACCAGGCCACCAGCACCGGCCCGCCGTCGGTTTGCACCTGGTCGAGCCGTCGCACGGCGTGACCGGGCGAAATCTCGATCGGTTCGGCGGAAAAGTCAACCAGCACCGACTCGCGCCGCAGTTGATCCTGAGAGGTTCGCAGCACGACGCCGGCAGCGTACGTAGCGATCTCTCCCGAGCGAAGCGATGCATACCGTTTCACGTCGTCGTCGATCACGTCGATGAACGACGTTTCGAAACTGACGCTGCCAAGGCGAATCGTCCCGTCATCGAAGCCGATCGCCACGGCGTCCGAGCCGAAGCCGGCCGCAAACGTCGTCGCTTGTCGACCGCCGTCAGCGATCGGCTCGCTCCGCAATTTCTCTCCGGTGTCCGGCCGGAAGACGATGAAATCGCCGCCTTCGTCCAATGCCCAGCCGATGACGTTCGACTCGGAGACCCGAAGCACAGCAGGCGACGAAGCGAACGGAGACTGCGAGGTGGGATTAGGTTCGTCGAGCGAGGCCGGCGCGAACAGCGGCAGCACCGTCCATAGCAGGTACAGGCAGACCCCGGACACGGCCACGATCGTGCCGGCGCCGCCGACGGTGATCAGACCCGTCGCGATACGATCGGAGAGGCGGACGGACCGGTTCGTCCGCCGCTGTCGGGCCCTCCCCGTGAATGTCGATCGATCCGCCATGCGGCAAGGGCGATGGGTCGAGCCGAAAGGACGTCTCGGCGTACGACCGGCTCGCGAAAGAACCGCCACGCGACCGTCCGCGGCCGCCGGCCAGGGTCAAAACACACTGGCTACCTGGACGGCCCCGCCTTGATGCCGACCTTCTCCAACTCTTTCGCCGCAAGCGTCGCGGGAACGGGATAGTAGCCGTCCTTTACGACGGCCTGCTGTCCCTGCTTGCTGAAGATGTACCGGATGAACTCCCGACGCAAGGGATCGAGTGGTGCGCCCGGCTTCGCGTTGACGTACAGGTTCAGAAACCGGAACAACGGGTACTTCTGGCTGTAGACGTTCGCGGCGGTCGGCTCGACGGGTTCGGAGTTCTCGTCCTTCGCGATGGCGATCACCTTCACGCCCGAAGTTTTGTATCCGATGCCGCTGTAGCCGATACCGGAGACGTCGCCCGCGACGCCCTGCACGACGGCGGAGCTTCCCGGCTGCTCTTTGACCTTCGCGAAGTCGCCGTCGCCGAGCGCTTTCTCTTTGAAGAAGCCGTAGGTGCCGCTCGCGGCGTTCCGCCCGTACAAGCTGATCGGCGAACCGGCGAGTTGCCCTTCCACGCCGGCCTGTCCCCACCTCGTGAGAGGCTCGTGCCCGAGGCGGCGTGTTTGCGAGAAGATCGCGTCGACTTCCGGCAGCGTCAGCGATTCGATCGGGTTGTTCTTGTGGACGAATACGCCCAGCGAATCGACGGCGGTCCGCAATTCCGTCGGCTCGTAGCCGAATTTTCGCTTGAACTCGGCGATTTCGGCGTCTTTCATGTCGCGGCTCATCGGGCCGAATTGCGCCGTGCCGGCGATCAGCGCCGGGGGAGCCGTGGAAGAACCTTTGCCTTCGACGGAAATCTGCACGCCGGGATAGAACTTCCGAAAGTCGTCCTGCCAATAGGCCATCAGGTTGTTCATCGAGTCCGAGCCGACGCTCTTCAGCGTACCCGAGACACCGGGAACTTTTGTGTACGACGGCAACTTCGGATCGACTTCGACTTGCGCCGATGTGACGTCGCACATCGTCCCCGCAAGGACGGCCAACGCCACGATCGCCGTCCGCAGAAGATCACGACTCTGAAACATGGCATCCACCCTTCGCAGCGCAGTCGGTTCGCCCTTCGGCACGTCCCTCAAGTACACCAGCACAATGTTAAGGAATTGTGAAGGCGGCGTGAGGGTCTCGTTGGGAACGGCGAACGGGCGAAGAGGTTTAGCCGCGACCGCAGAGGCCGTTCTATTTCGACGCCCGTCGACCGCCACGGTCGCCGATTACCGGTTCATGCCGCGGATGATGCGGGCGGAAGCGAGCGGCGAGCGCGGCCGAACGGGCGTCGCATCGTCCATGACCGCGCGTCCAGCGGGAGCGATCCCGCGGTCGAATACATCCTCGACCACGGGTTCCGGCTCGATCGCTTCCGGCTCCGCGGGAGGTGCGAGTGGCGCTGGGGTCGGTGCCGGGGCTGGCGGCGGAACGGTCCACAGCGACGGTTCCGGCAGCGGCGCGATCGGCGCTTGATCGGCCCCCGGAACAGCGGTCGGGAAGACTTCTCCTGGAATCGCGAAGGGGTCGCTGTACCCCGTGTCGAGCAGAGGGTTGTGAATCGCGTGGCTGCGAGCCCACGCTTCGCGCAGGGCCTGTCGGTAAGCGTCCGGCTCCCACGTGCCTTCGGCGAGAGACACGCCATTGCGTTCCAGCAGCGTTCCCTGTCGCAGGTGGACGTCGGCGATGGCCTGATTGTACGAGATGATCGCCTGCCAATAGCTGATTTCAGCGTCCGCGAGGCTGATCTGCGATCGCAACAGCAAGTCGAGGTAGACCGGCCCTTCGCCGCTGCCTTCACCGCCGATGCCGCCGAGTTCGAAGCGGGTTTCGTATGCCCGAACCCGCTCTTCCGCCGCGGCGCGGCGGTTGAGGTTCGTCTCGGCGACTTTGTAGAAGCGATCGACCTCCTGGAACGCCGCCGCCAGCTCGTGGCTGATCTCATGCTCCATCAGGGCCAATGCCGCTCGCGACTTCATCACGCGCAGCTCGTACCAGCGGACCTGCGACTTCGCGGCCCGCAATCCGACCGGCATCGAGAACTCGAATCCGAGATCCCAGCCCGTCTGATCGCCGTCGAGCGTCGTGTTGTAGAAGCTGTCCAGCCCTTGCTGAGTGCCGGCCTCGTCGTCGTCGCTGCCCGACAGCAGCTTGTCACCGAAGCCGTTCACGCGATATCGCGACACGAAGTCGAGACTCGGGCGAGCGAAGTTCCTGGCGGCCGCAAGCTGCAACTCGAGGCTTTTGATCTGCCATTTCTGACGACGCAGCTCGGTGCGGCTCGTCAAAGCCTCGCAGAGCGAGGCATACCAGTCGGGCGTAAATTTGCCGATGAGCGGCTCGTCGATCGGCCGCAAAATCGAGCCGTCGTTCACGGGCAGGCCCGTGATGCGACGCAATTCGAGCTCGCGACGATAGAGATCGCCTCGGGCCGACTGCACCCGCGACATCGAATCGAAATAGCTGTCTTTGGCCTGCGCCGTGTCGGCGGTTCCGCCGCCTTGCAGACCCTGCCTGGCCCGAGTGTTGACGAGTCGCCAGGTTTGCAGCGTGCTGTCGCGACGCAGCACCTCCGCGTCGTACACGCGATAAGCCAGCGAGAGATTCCAGTACGCGTCTTCGGCCTCGCGGACGACGTTGCGGGCGGCGCGCTGGAACTCGGCGAGCTCGATGTCGGTGTTAATGCGAGCGATCAGCACGCCGTTCGTGAACTGCACGTTCTGCCCGACGTTGCGCCGCGGGCCGGCGATGCGGTTGTAGTCGATGCCGAAGCCCGACAGCAGCGGATGCCGGAACTCGGCCTGCACGTTGCCCGCGTACGCGCTGGAGAACAGCCGGTTGTCGGCGTTGTTGTAGTCGTAATTGACGGTGTGGCTGACGGCGACCGTGCCGCCGGTCGCCGTCGGCTTCTCCAGGCGGCTGATGAAGTTCGCCGTGTCCTGTTGCAGGACTTGCCCCGGTTCCTGTCCGAAGCCGAAGAGGCTGTTCTGAATCTGCTCTTCACGGCCCCAAATCATTTGCGTCGAGAATTGCGCGTCGAAGTCGGAAAGCGCCGCCTCGACGCCGCGGCTGCCGAACTGGATGTTCGCTTCCTGAATCGCGGGATCGTAAATCGATGTGACGAACTCGGGATTGTTCAGCAACGGGTTCGTCGGCGACAGAAACTGGCCCCGTTCGCGAATCACGTCGCTGTTGGCGAGCGTCAGGTGAATCGCTTCGGTCAACGTCACGTCGCGAATGGCGTCGCGGGTCCGATCGTTGATCGTGTGCGGCGGCAGGCTGGCGACGTTGTCGGCGGCGACGGTCCTCACATCGGGCGACGCCACGGACGTGGCGCGATCGACGTAGTATTCGAGGTCGGAGTCGCCCAGATAATGCAGCGTCGGCTCGCCGAACGAGAACGAACGGCAGCCGACCAGCAATCCCAGCCCGAGGAGCGCGGCCATTCCGGCGGCGCGGCGGGTCGTGCGGCGGTCGTCGGTGCGGCGA
Organism: Planctomycetaceae bacterium; assembly: GCA_013813775.1. GTDB lineage: Bacteria > Planctomycetota > Planctomycetia > Planctomycetales > Planctomycetaceae > JACCRE01. Next base: position 461 of record JACCRE010000108.1, on the reverse strand, counting down.
GCGGTCATGCGGTCTCCAACAGAGGGCGCAGTCGCGGTATGAACCGCTGACGCGGCCTTCATTCTCTTGGATCGACCGGATCGACCGTGCGGGTTAAGCGGACTTTGGCGAAGATCGGGGTTGTTCGGGTCGCAGTGCGAACTCGCGTCTCGCGCGAAGAGGGATTTGCGGCAGCGCGTCGCCGCCAATGGCGTTCTCACAGAAGAACTGTGCAATTCTTACATCTTGATGACGCGGACGCGGCCCACCTTGACCGCTCGTCCGCGTCGCCGATAATGAACCTCTGCGGTCGGGGGGTGAAAGGCGATCTCCAGGCGCGGTGGGCGCTTGTGAACCGGGTCAGGCCTTAACCGGAGCAGCCCTAAGCAACGTGTCTCAGGTGCGCCTGGGGTCGCCTTTTGCCCCCCGATTGTGCTGAGAGGGGGAGTGGGGGAGGGGGAGGGGGAGAGTCGGGGACGCCC